>DASZBB010000252.1:0-5983 GCA_035944695.1 Microvirga sp.
GCCGTATTGGTGCGTCTGGTCCTCCGGCACCTCCTCCACGGCGATGATGTTCCCGCCATGCCTGTCGTAGGCCGCGATCATCTGCTCCATGGAGCCGCGGCTGAGCATATCGGGCAGGATCACGGCGAAGGGCTCGTCGCCCACGAGCTCGCGGGCGCACCAGACCGCATGGCCGAGGCCGAGCGGCTCCTGCTGGCGGGTGAAGCTCGTCTGGCCGGCCTGGGGCTGGTCCTTGGCGAGAAGCTCCAGCTCCTTCGTCTTGTTGCGGCTCTCCAGCGTCCGGTTGAGCTCGTAGGCAATGTCGAAATGGTCCTCGATCACGGCCTTGTTGCGGCCGGTGACGAAGATGAAGTGCTCGATGCCGGCGGCGCGCGCCTCATCCACCACGTGCTGCACCACGGGGCGGTCGACGACGCAGAGCATCTCCTTGGGAACGGCCTTGGTGGCAGGCAGGAACCGGGTGCCGAGACCGGCGACGGGAAGGACTGCTTTGCGGATACGCTTCATTGATTGGGCCATGATTGAGCATCAAGAGGGAAGGGTAATCTAAGTCAGGACCGGGAAAAGGGAACCGCTAACCGTCAAGCTTCAGCGCCTTCCGAAGCGGCAGCTCGTCCGGAGGGGCATCGCTGCGGAGATCCATTGCAGCTCCCGACCTGAACTGGAGCTGATGTGCATGGTTAAGCTTCCAAGAGCGGCGGTTTTGAGGAGGCGGACCGGCCGGATCACCCTGTGTAAGGCCAATCGGCACATAAGGACGCACTATCAACAAGGAGAGCTATCAACCCGCTGTTAACCTGCTTAGTGTCGCATTGGCAGGGCAGATCTGTCCTGTTTCCGTGAGCGATTCCATGCGCCAGCCGCTGTCCCTGATGCGCCGCCTGTCCGGCGCACTCCTTCTCGGTCTGAGCCTCACCACGGGCGTTGCCAGCGGCGTTCCGCCCGTGCAGGCGCAGGAAGTCTCCCAGGCCGGGTTCCAGCGCTTCGTGCAGGGGCTCTGGCCCGCAGCCAGGGCGCGGGGAGTGTCGCGGGCAACCTTCGAGGAGGCATTCCGGGGGGTCGAGCCCGACGCCAAGATCATCGCGCTCACGAAGAAGCAGTCCGAATTCGTCCGGCCGATCTGGGATTACATCAACGGCGCCATCTCGGCCCAGCGCCTGAAGCGCGGCCAGGAGGCGGCCGCCGAGTGGTCCAAGACCCTGGCGGCGGTCGAGCGCACCTATGGGGTTCCGCGCTCCGTCGTCCTCGGCGTCTGGGGCATGGAGACCAATTTCGGCAGCTTCACCGGCTCCATCTATGCCGTCCAGGCGCTGGCGACCCTGGCCTATACCGGCTACCGGGGCGACTTCTTCAAGGAAGAGCTGCTCACCGCCCTGCAGATCCTGGAAGGGGAGCATATCGACCGCTCCAAGATGCTGGGCTCGTGGGCGGGCGCCATGGGCCAGACCCAGTTCATGCCGTCGAGTTTCATGAAATTCGCAGTCGACGGCAATCGGGACGGGGTTCGGGACATCTGGTCCTCGGTGCCCGATGCCATGGCCTCGACCGCCAATTACCTGCGCCAGCACGGCTGGGAGCCGGGGCTGCCCTGGGGCTTCGAGGTGGCGCTGCCCCGCGGCTTCGACTATCGGCACCTGAGGCAGGATTTCGCCCGCTGGCAGGCCGCGGGGGTGCGGCGCACGGACGGGAAAGCCATGCCCCGGTCGGGAGAGGCTACCCTGTTCCTGCCCGGCGGAGCAGGCGGCCCCGCCTTTCTGGTCACCCGCAACTACGACGTGATCAAGGCCTACAACTCCTCGGACGCCTACGCCATGGGCGTTGCCCATCTCGGCGACCGGCTCCTGGGAGGCATGCCGATCCAGGGTGCCTGGCCCAAGGACGAGCCCATGCTGGACAAGGATCAGCGCCAGGAATTGCAGGAGCGGCTGGCCGGTCTCGGGTTCTATGAGGGCAATACGGACGGCAAGCTCGGCTCGAAGACCCGGGAGGCCGTGCGGAACTTCCAGCTGCGCCGTGGCTTGATCCCGGACGGCTATGCCGATTACGCGGTGCTGCGTGAATTGCGTGCGGCCCGCTGACGGAGTTCCTAACAGGCTCTATAATCGAGGCCGGTCCGGACTGAAGAGGAACCGCCTATGCATTTAGTGCCGAGCCTTCGCCGGCTGTCCCTGGTGCTGCTTTTCGCGGTTCTCGGGAGCAGTGCGGCCTTTGCCCAGTCCGGCTATTACCAGCAGCCGGGCTACCGTGACCCGCGAGCCTATCCACCCGGCTATTATCCCGGAAAACTCGTGCAGCCTGCGCAGCCCCAACCGCAGCAGGGTTTCAGTATCCGACGATTCTTCGGAGTTCCGGACGAGCCGCCTCGCCCGGCCCGAGCGCCGGTCGCACGACCCCGCAAGCCCGTCGCGCCGTCGGCAGCCGCGGTGAAGCAGGAAAAGCCGAAGGTCGATCCGAGCACCCATGTGATTGTGTTCGGAGATGCCCTGGCCGGGTATGCCCGCCAAGGGCTCGATGCCCATTTCGCAGAAAACCAGGACGTGGCCGTCGTGCCCAAGATCAGGGACACGGGCCTCGTCCGGAGCGATCCGGCCGATTGGCCCAACTTCATCAAGGCGACTCTCGATGGTGGCCAGAAGACGACCGTGGCGGTCGTCATGCTCGGCACGAGCGATCGGCAGTCGATCAAGGAGGGCGAGGAGACGGTCGAGCCCCTGTCCGACCGCTGGAAGGCGCTCTACCGCCAGCGGGTCGATGCGATCGTGAACACATTCAAGGAGCGCAAGATTCCCTTGGTCTGGATCGGCCTGCCGCCCATGAAGAACAGCAAGGCGACCGAGGATCTGGTGGCCATTAACGAGATCTATAAGGAAAGCGTCCAGCGGAGCGGCGGTGCCTACGTGGATATCTGGCCAGGTTTCGTGGACGACGAGAACCGCTACACGGCCGAAGGGCCCGATGTGGACGGCGAGCCTGCCAAGCTGCGCACCAACGAGGGCGTGTTCTTCACCCGTGCCGGCGCCCGCAAGGTCGCTTTCTTTGCCGATACCGAGATCAAGCGCCTCCTGGGGCAAGGCGGAACGGCGACGGCGGCGGCTCCCAATCCGGCCGATGTCACGCCCGCAGGTGGATCCTCCCCGCCGTCGGTCGAGGCGGCGATCCCGGCACCTCCGGATGCCGCTGCACCGGTCTCCCTCCCGTCCAAGCCGCTGGTCGGACCTGTGCTGCCGCTGACGCGCCAGGACGTGACCCCCGGAGGAACGCTGGTCGCGGCGCCGCCAAAGCTTGCCGGGGACAATACCTATACGGTCCAGCGCGCCCTGCGGGTCGGGATCGCTCCAAGCTCGCGACCGGGTCGTGCGGACGATTTCCGCTGGACCAGTCCTTGATCGATGGGCCGAGACAATAAAAAGCGGCGGTTCATCTCGGGCATGAACCGCCGCTTATGCTTTGGAAAACGAAAAGATTACACCGGCAAGGTGCTGGAACCCATCAGGAAGGTGTCGATGGAGCGGGCGGCCTGACGGCCTTCGCGGATGGCCCAGACCACCAGCGACTGGCCGCGGCGCATGTCGCCGGCGACGAACACCTTCTCGCTCGACGTGCGGTAGCTCCTGTCGTCGGCCACCACGTTGCCGCGGCGATCCATGGCGACGCCCGATTCCTCCAGCAGCCCCTCCTTCACCGAACCGGCAAAGCCGATGGCGATGAAGACGAGGTCGGCCTTGAGCACGAACTCGGAGCCGGGGATCGGCTGTCGCTTCTCGTCGACCCGGGCACATTGCACGCCCGTTGCCTGACCCTTCTTTCCGATGATGCCCAGCGTGGCTGCCTGGAACTCGCGCTCGGCGCCTTCCGCCTGGGACGAGGAGGTGCGCATCTTCGTCGGCCAATAAGGCCATACGGTGAGCTTGTCTTCGCGTTCGGGCGGCTTGGGGCGGATGTCGAGCTGCGTGACGGAGAGCGCGCCTTGACGGAAGGCGGTGCCGACGCAGTCGGAGGCCGTGTCGCCGCCGCCGATCACCACCACGTGCTTGCCGCCCGCGAGAATCGGCTCCGCCGTCACGTCTTCGCCGCCCACGCGCTGGTTGGACTGCGTGAGGTAGGGCATCGCATAATGCACGCCCTTCAGGTCCTGTCCGGGCAGGTTAGGGTTGCGCGGATCCTCCGCGCCGCCGGCGAACAGCACCGCGTCGAACTCGTTGTGGAGCGAGGCGAAGCTCTTGTCGACGCCGATGTTCACGCCGCAATGGAACACCACGCCTTCCGCTTCCATCTGCTTCACGCGGCGGTCGATGTGGTACTTCTCCATCTTGAAGTCCGGGATGCCGTAGCGCAGCAGCCCGCCGGGCTTCGCCTGGCGCTCGAACACGTGCACCTCATGACCCGCGCGGGCGAGCTGCTGGGCGGCCGCCATGCCGGCAGGCCCCGAGCCGATCACGGCCACGCGCTTGCCGGTCGACACCTCCGCCGGCTCCGGCTTCACGAAGCCCATCTCCCAGGCCTTGTCGGCGATGGCCTGCTCGATGGTCTTGATGGTGACCGGCTGGTTCTCGAGGTTGAGCGTGCAGGCTTCCTCGCATGGAGCCGGGCAGATGCGGCCGGTGAACTCGGGGAAGTTGTTGGTGGTGTGGAGATTACGCGCGGCCTCCTCCCAGTCGTTCTGCCAGACCAGATCGTTCCAGTCGGGAATCTGGTTGTGCACCGGACAGCCGGTCGGCCCGTGGCAGAAGGGGATGCCGCAATCCATGCAGCGTCCCGCCTGCTTCTTCAGGTCGTTGTCGTCGAGCGGCAGCGTGAACTCGCGGAAGTGGCGCACGCGTTCTCCGGCGAGCTGATACTTCTGCTCCTGCCGGTCGTATTCGAGAAAGCCTGTGACCTTGCCCATGGGTTTGCCCCTTAATCCTTATTCCGCCGCCTGCAGGTTCCGGAGACGATCCATCTCCTGGAGCGCACGGCGATACTCGACCGGCATGACCTTCACGAACTTGGTGCGGTAGGTCGTCCAGTTGTCGAGGATATCCTTGGCGCGCGTCGAGCCTGTGTAGGTGTGATGGTTGGTGATCAGCTGCATCAGGCGCTCTTCATCGGGGCCGGACATGTTGGCCATGATGTCGATGCGGCCCTTGGTCTCCAGATCGCCGCCGTGATGGTGGAGGCGGCGCATCAGGTCCTCCTCCTCCTCGACGGGTTCGAGATCGACCATGGACAGGTTGCAGCGCTTGGTGAACGTGCCGTCCTCGTCGAGCACGTAGGCGATGCCGCCCGACATGCCGGCCGCGAAGTTGCGGCCGGTCTGGCCGAGCACGACCACGAGGCCGCCTGTCATGTACTCGCAGCCGTGATCGCCCGTGCCCTCGACCACCGCGATGGCACCGGAGTTGCGCACCGCGAAGCGCTCGCCCGCAACGCCGCGGAAGTAGGCCTCGCCCGCGATCGCCCCGTACATCACCGTGTTGCCGACGACGATGGAGCGCTCGGGAGCGGCCCTCGAATCCGGCGACGGCGCGATGATGATCTTGCCGCCCGAGAGGCCCTTGCCGACGTAATCGTTGGCTTCCCCTTCGAGATTGAGCGTCACGCCCGCCGCGAGCCACGCGCCGAAGCTTTGGCCTGCGGTGCCCTTCAGCTTCACGGTGATCGTATCGTCCGGCAGGCCCTCATGGCCGTAGCGCTTCGCCACCTCGCCGGAGAGCATGGCGCCCACCGTGCGGTCGGAGCTGCGCACTTTCGACTCGATAGTGACCGCCTCGCCGTTCTCCAACGCGGGGGCCGCCTGCGCGATGAACTCGCGGTCGAGGACATTCGCAATGGGGTGAACCTGCCGCTCCTGGTGACGGATCGCCACGTTCGGGGCGACATCGGGCTTGTGGAACAGCTTCGTGAAGTCGAGACCCTTCGCCTTCCAGTGATCGATGGCCGCGTTCTTGTCGAGAAGGTCGGACTGGCCGATCATCTCGTCCACCGTGCGGAAGCCCATCTCGGC
>DASZBB010000253.1:0-1872 GCA_035944695.1 Microvirga sp.
CGCTTTTCGAGGAAGGCAGCGCAGGGACCCCACCAGAACGCCCAACCGATCCAGACATCCACCGGCAGACCCAGAACCGCGACCTCGGCCTTGGGAAACGACCACCAGCCAGCCGCCGCGGCCAGCGAGTTCAGGGCTAAGAGGCTCGGCAACTGCCAAAGGAAGGCCAACATTGCGGCCGAGGCCTCTCGGGGCGTGGGCCGAACCCAGAGGACCAACATTCCGGCGAGCGTTACCGGTCCGAGCAGCAGGAGCGTTCGCTCCCATTGCACCGCGACCTCAGGTGAGAGCCCGAAGACCGAGGCGAGCATCAAGGACCTCCCGCCTGCAGCCTGAAGCGTTCCGGTACCCGCATGCTTGGCGGGATCAATCGATCCATCGCTACGGCCCAGGCGAGCAGAAGGGGAACACCTAAGATCAGGTAGTGAATCGCCCAGTAAACGAGAGGAGACAAGGCGGCCGCGATACAGAGCAAGTCCTTGGACATGGTTCCGAGCCGGGTGCGGGGTTCCGGCGCAAATGCCAGGGTGATGGCCAACATCGCAGGCAGGACTGTCAGAAGAGCGATGTCGTTCGGCAGCAGGTCTGCTCTGAGGGCCATCCACGAGCCCAGGGCAAAGGCGGCAACCGCTGAGCCAGCGAGCGAGCGCGCCTTGACGCTCCGCCAAGCAGGCCGAAGCGGGCGCGCGCCGTACGGATAGTGAAGGTCCTCGTCCGCTTGTATCACCCGATGAACCGCGCGCTGGTGCCAACAGGGGGAAGCATGCACGTGTCGCGGCGACCGCCGATCCTGTACCGATGTCGCGCGACGAGATCGTAGGCGCGTTCCGCAACACGCGAGGGCATCAGACGCATCAGTCGGGCAATCAGGCTCCAGGGGAAGCCGAGCCCGCCGAGGATGACGGCAACGGCCCCGCCCTTCGTGTGCAGGCGGCCGTCCTTTATGACCAGCAGCGTCTCGGGATTGTCGGGGGAAAGACCGTAATGGCGGTACAGGGCTTGCCCAAGACCTGACTGAGCGGAGGCGAATAGGTGGCGCGTTCGCGCCCCGTCTCGGTGGAGAATGAACCTGACCCAACCCGAGCAGAGCCCGCAGACCCCGTCGTAGACCACGAGGGGCAGCCCGTCCGGAAAGCTGGAGACGTTCGGGTCGTCCCGGTACGAGAAACGAGGATGTGCGAGCTCGGTCATCTATCCGTCCGCCTCCCTCGCATCATAGCCGGCCGGACGACGAGCTTCGATGTTCCTTCGTGTCGCGTCCTTAACGCCGGCTTCCGAGCGGTTCGTACTCAGCGTCCGTCTTCCGCCTATCTCCGCTCCGAAGCGGATAGGCAGCTTTCGGCCTCTTTGAGCCGCCCGGCCGCTCCGCGCCCACTCCGGACGCCCAACGCTATCTCGAGCGTGCTCCGAAGCAGATGGGGTGGATGGCTCCCGCTTCCGGCGTTGCAGCGCCAAGGTGGTGCTGTCACGCAGCACGAGCCTGGAGCCACCACGATGGAGATCACGACAGTAGGCATCGACCTGGCCAAGAACGTGTTTCAGGTCCACGCGATCGGCAGCACGGGCGAGGTAATCGTCCGCCGCGCTCTGAGGCGGGCACAAGTTATGCCGTTCTTTGCGAAGCTCCCGCCGTGCCTGATCGGCATGGAGGCGTGCGGCACGAGCCATCACTGGGCGAGAGCGCTCGCCGGTCTCGGCCACGAGGTCCGGCTGATGCCGCCGGCCTACGTCAAGCCATACGTAAAGCGGGGCAAGACCGACGCCGGGGATGCGGAGGCGATCTGCGAGGCGGTGACCCGCCCGACGATGCGCTTCGTTCCGATCAAATCGGTTGAGCAGCAGGCCGCGCTGGCGCTGCATCGGACACGCGAT
>DASZBB010000254.1:0-4709 GCA_035944695.1 Microvirga sp.
GGCCTCATGGCCGTAGCCTTCGGCGTACTGCTCCTTGATCGATTGCGTGTCGTAGGCAGTCAGACCGGTGAACACGAGAACGCCTATGATCGAGATCGCGAACTGCAGGGCGCTCGACGCAAGGAAGATGTTCACCAGCGAAGCGATGATGATGCCGATCAGGCCCATGATCAGGAACGAGCCGAACTTCGACAGATCGCGCTTGGTGGTGTAGCCGTAGAGGCTGGTGGCGCCGAACATGGCCGCGGTGATGAAGAACGTGCGTGCGATGCTGGCGCCGGTGAACACCAGGAACACGGAGGCCAATGAGAGGCCCATCACGGCCGAGAAGGCGAAGAAAGCCGTGCGCGCGGAAGCCGCCGTCATCCGCTCCATGCGAAACGAGAAGAAGAAGATGAATGCCAGGGGCGCCAGCATCACCACCCATTTGAGCGGGGTCTGGAAGATCGGCACGTAGAGGGCCGGCGTCGAGGCGACAAAGAAGGCCACGAGGCCCGTCACCACGAGGCCGATGCCCATGTAGTTGTAGACCCGCAGCATGTGCTGGCGCAGGCCCTCGTCAAAGACAGCACCGCTGGCGCGGGCCGTGGTGGTTTGCCAGGCATAGGGGGTGTTCATCCAAGTTCCTCCTGTGGGGATTACTGAAGCTTGCGGGACAGCCGCAGGGCCGCCCGCTCGATGGCCTTGTCGCTGCTGGTGCCGGTCAGCGCGTAGGCGAGTTGGCCCGTCTGCCAGTAGACGGTCTTCGCTTCGTCGAAGCGGGCAATCGTCGGGTCGATAACGTTGAAGACTGGCACATGGGCCGCAAACAGCGACACCCGGCCGAGATCACCGGCATCGGCAATGATCTCAACACTGTGACCGTCGCGGGACGGGAAGACCTGGGCGTCACGAACCTGCCAGCCGTCCGGCAGGGGCGGCAGCCGGATGCCGGTCTCCGTCAGGATCTCGGCCGGGTCGTACTCGGCGGTCTCCCGCTGCGACACCATGCGGGCCCGCACCAGAGCCGTCTCGTGCGAGTGCAGGGCGTCTTCGACAAACACGGGCGGCTTGGGCGAGGCCTCGCTGTCGGTGATCCCGAGCCCCACCTGCCCGTGGGCGAACCAGCCGAACCCGATGAGCGCCACGACCGCGGCCATGCGGCGGAGCTTCAAACTGAACTCCTGCCACTCAAGAGCCCGCTCAAGCCGGACAGCAGCACCGATCATCGCCTCCGCCGGGCGGGGCAGGGGTGCCGCGTGGATGAGCCGGAGGGTATCGCGATCCTTCAGATCAGACATGATCCGCGCCGCCGCTTCCGGATTGCGAGCGAGGTGCTCCTCGACCTCGATCCGCCGGGCAGGGCCGAGTTGGTCGTCCACATAGGCGAGGAAGTCGGCTTCGATGATGGGGTCAGACATCGGCTCCTCCGATGATGCGCAGGCGCGGACGCTTGCCTTCGGACGATTGCGCCAGGTGGGTTCCCGCCTCGAACCCTCGGAGTGTGGCGCGGGCGCGGCCGAGGCGGGACATGAGCGTCCCGACCGGGATGCCGAGGGCGTCGGCCGCCTCTTGGTAGGGCAGGCCCTCGATGGCCACGAGGTGCAGAGCCGCACGTTGCTCGAGTGGCAGCTGCAGGAAGGCGGCCTGGACCTGCTGAAACCTGACCTGGCTTTCCTGGGCGGGCGGAGCCGCCGTCTCGGCCAAGGCCGCAGCCTGCTCCAGGCGACGAGCCTCCGCCATGTAACGACGTCGGCCGTCGATGAACGTGTTGTGCAGGATGGAGAGCAGCCAGCCCCGAAGGTTGCCGCCGGAGCGGAAGGAACCATGGCGCTCATAGGCGCGGACAAGGGTGTCCTGCACCAGGTCCTCGGCCTGGGTCTCGTCGCGGGTCAGCGATCGGGCGTAGCGCCGCAAGGGGCTGAGCAGGCCGATCACGTCCATGCGCTTGGGGTCGTTCATGTCAGGTATACGAAGCTGCCGGCGGACTTAATCCGGGTGGCGGTGAGATATTTGGATTTCGCCTGCGCCGCTGATCCTGCGAAGACAGTTCCTTTCGTCCGTGTCAGTCCGAAGGCCCTGGCGAGCGTCGCCACCATGAAGGGCTTGCGCAGGAAGAAATCCTTTCGCAATGGGCCCGGCGGCACGGAGATCGCGGAGGCATAGACCACCGGAGGATCCGGCCAGATGAAACTGAAAGTGGAGCCGACTTCCCAGCCGTCGGCCCGGCCGGGGAGTTCGATGGCGCAGTACAGGCCCTCGGCCTCGTAGCCGGCCTGTGTAAGGGTGCGGGTGATGGTCTCGCGCGATTGCGCATCGTCCTCGACGACGAGGATGGAAGGGGAGATGGAATCCAAGGTCGGATCCTCCAGTTGCGGTCGCGCTCGTGGGCGCAAGAGCAAGAGAAGGAGTCCGACATCGCGAGCGGCGACCCGCTCGCCAGAGGGGCCCGGACCCTAAGGCAGGGTTGAGGTAGGCACGGTTGGCACTGCCCGCAAGAGCAGGGGTCGCCATCCGGTGTCGCGCCCGCATGGAAAATGGTAAACCGCACCGGCTCGTCCGATGCGGTTCACGTTGGCTGGATTACGCAACCTGCTGGATCGCCGAGAGCGTCCACGATGCGCCGTTGTCACGGCGGAAGGTCCAGATCTCCGTGACCTCCTCGGTCTTCTCCGGCTCGCCGGCAACAGCCTTGCCGCTCGCTCGGTCAATCGTCTGCTCGGTGATGGCATAGCGCATCGCGACCGTGGCGTAGTCGGTCGGCCCCTCACGCCAGGCCTCGGCAAGATCACCCTGCAGGAGCTTAACGCCTGAAATGGCTTCACGCACACCCTTGCGGGCGTTTTCATTAAGCTCCTCTTGGAAGTAGCCAGCCATCTCCGGCGTGGCCAGCGTCCACAGGGTAGCAACGTCCTCGCGGCCATAGGCCATCTGGATGTCCCCGAGAGCCTGCTCGAAGGCGGCATAGTCCTCAGGTCCGACGGTGATCTCGTGAGTGCGTGGCTGTGAAGCCGAGGCGGTGCTGGCAGCTGCAGCCGCACGCAAGCCGCCAGCGGCTGCTCCGCCACCCAGCGGGACCAGGCCGTCGAGCGTCGAGCGCTGCATCGGGGCGCCAGCGGGTGCCCCGGCCAAGGCTGGCTGCTGTCGCCGGCGGAAGAACCGGATCACCAGGAAGACAAGACCGCCGATGAGCGCGACCTGCGCCAGGAAGCCCAGGATGGAGGCCAGCGACCCGAGGCCGCCGAACAGGCCTGCACCGAACAGCGCGCCCAGCAGACCCGCCCCGAGCAGGCCAGCGAAGAAACCGCCACCGAAGCGGCTCCGCGCGGGCTGGGCCGCCTGGGCCGACGGAGTGGCCTGACGAGGCTGAACCTGGCTTGGGGTAGTCTGCGAGCGCTGGAGCGGTTGCGCGGCTGAGGGAGCCGTCTGAGTGGCCGGAGGGGCATCGAAGGTGCGTGAGCCGCGTGAGCCCATGCTGCCTTTGCTCCTAGCCTCGGCCATGCCTGTCATGGCCACTACAAGCGCACCCGCCAGGGCGAACGCGAAGCGTCCGCGGCGTAAAGGGCTTGCCGCTTTTCGTCTGGGCTGACCGTTTCCCCGGTCGGTCGGAGACTGTTGCATCAGATGTTCTTTCCTGAGATCCGTGTCGGATCGGCTGCGCTAATCTTCTCGCTGTCTCTCCCGACCTTCATGAATCGGGGCGAAGGGACAGCGCTGAAACGGCATAGGCTTGCCGATGGACCGCTCCCGTCGCCGGCGGATCGAACCGGCGCTTGCTGGCAGGTGATGATCTCGGCACGTCTTCTGGAATGGTCCATGCCCGGTATACGAAGCTGGCCCCGGCCTTAATCCTATCGCCGGCAAGAAATTTGCCTGTGTCTTACTTGGCCAATGCGGTCAGACCTGCGCCCGGCGCAAGCATGATGAAAGCCCAGACAAAGGCAGAGGCGATAGTCGCCGTCTGAAACAGCAGCATCGGCATGGCGAAGATCCCGGCTGTCAGGGGCACCACGGCCCGCAGCGGGCCGATGAAGCGCCCCAGGAAGACGCCCCACGCGCCCCAACGGGCAAAGAACTGTTCGCCGCGGTCACTGAGATGCTGGTGCGAGGAAAGAGGCCAGACACGAAACACGGCATGCTTGAACCGAAAGCCGATGGCATAGGACAGCCAGTCGCCGAGGATTGCGCCGACGGCCGCTCCAAGCCAGATTGGCCAGAACTCCAGACCGCTTGCCCCGACCAAGGCACCGATCCCAAGAAGCAGCACGGTCGAGGGGACGAGCAGCGAAACGACGGCGACCGACTCGGCGAACGCCAGCGCCCCGACAATCAACGGAGCCCAGCCTTGGTGCGCCCGAACGAAGTCGAGCAGCATCGTCGTGAGGGTGTCGAGGTCCATGGGCTCTCCCGTTCAAGGGCTGGTCACGATGCGACGACGCATGCCAGCAGGAGCCGGCACGCGTTGGTTGTCCGATGGATATCACTCTCCTGCATTATGCCGGTTTCGGCACGCCCGTTGCTCCTGCCAACGGTACGGCCGGACGCGAGGTCCTGTGCTTCGCGGCACTTGTGGCGCCATCGTCCCGGATCGGAGGCTGGCCGTCCAGGAGGTTGCGGATCTCCTCGCCGGTCAGGGTCTCGTACTCGAGCAGGCCGCGGGCCAGCGCCTCAAGCTCATGCGCCTTCTCGGTCAGGATCCGGCGGGCGTCGTTGAGCCCGTCCTCGACCAG
>DASZBB010000255.1:0-6682 GCA_035944695.1 Microvirga sp.
ACCTGCGCGGCCGGGCGAGCCTTGCCCGCGTCTACGTGCTGATCGATGCCCGCCACGGCATCAAGCCGGTGGACGAGGCTGTTCTGGAGACCCTCGGCACGGCCGCCGTGTCCTACCAGATCGTCCTGACCAAGGCGGACGAGCTGAAGAAGGGCGAGCTCGACAAGCGCATGGCCGACACCCTCCAGAAGATCGAAAAGCGCGCCGCCGCCTATCCCGAGATCCTGCCCACATCGAGCCGCACGGGCCTCGGCATTCCGGAGCTGCGCGCCAAAATAGCCCAGCTTCTCAGCGAAAGAGGCGCGGGATGACCCTCGCCGCCCGCCTTCTCGTTGTCCTTGCTTCCCTGTCCGGCCTTCTCGGCGTCGGCCTCTCGGCCGCCGCTGCCCACATCACGGGCGGCAACCTTGCGGCCGCGGCACAGTTCCTGCTCTTCCACGCCCCCGCCCTGCTCGCCCTCGTGGCGCTGATCGCAACCGGCGCCGTGAACCCCATGCTGGCCCAGATCGCCGGCTACGTGCTGGTGCTCGGCCTCGCCCTCTTCTGCGGCGACCTCTCCCGCCGGGCCTTTTCGGGCATGGCGCTCTTCCCCAGGGCCGCGCCTGCGGGAGGCGTTCTCCTCATGGTCGGTTGGCTGCTGGTCGGGATCTCCGCCCTTCTCCGCCTGAGAGCCTGAAGTCTTTGTTTGCAGCCGCCCTTCCTTCAGCTAGAAGGCAGGCCGTTTGATCCCGATCCCCGCGCCGGAGCCGTCCATGTCCGATCCGTCCACGCCCCTCCCCGACGTCCATGTGCAAGCCGAAGTGCTCGTGCAGGCCCTGCCGCACATGCAGCGCTACGACCAGCAGGTGGTGGTGATCAAGTATGGCGGCCATGCCATGGGCGACCGGGCGGCCGCCGAGGACTTCGCCGAGGACGTGGTTCTGCTCGAGCAATCGGGCATCAAGCCCATCGTCGTTCACGGCGGCGGGCCCCAGATCGGCAGGATGCTCGAAAAGCTCGGCATCAAGTCCGAATTCAAGGGCGGGCTCCGGGTGACGGATGCGGCTACGGTCGAGGTGGTCGAGATGGTGCTCGCGGGCTCCATCAACAAGCAGATCGTCGGCTGGATCGGGGCCGAGGGCGGCAAGGCCGTCGGGCTGTCGGGCAAGGACGGCAACATGGTCACCGCCCGAAAGGTGACGCGCACGGCCGTCGACCCCGAATCCAACATCGAGAAGGTGGTGGATCTTGGCTTCGTCGGCGAGCCCGAGCACGTGAACCGGGCGGTTCTGGACCAGGTGCTCCAAGCCGAGCTGATCCCGGTCCTCGCCCCGGTCGCGACCGGCCAGGACGGCCAGACCTACAACGTGAACGCCGACACCTTCGCGGGCGCCATCGCCGGAGCCCTGACGGCCAAGCGCCTCCTGCTGCTCACCGACGTCCCGGGCGTCCTGGACAAGAACAAGAACCTGATCCCGGAGATGACCATCGAGGATTGCCGCCGCCTGATCGCCGACGGCACCATCACGGACGGCATGATCCCGAAGATCGAAACCTGCATCTATGCCCTGGAAAAAGGCGTGGAGGCAGTGGTCATCCTCGACGGCAAGGTGCCCCATGCAGTGCTCCTGGAGCTGTTCACCGACCACGGCGCAGGCACGCTGATCCGGAGGGGGTAAGGCTGCTCCCTTCCCGGATCGGCCGAAAACGCCTATATATTGATCAGTGGGGCCGCACGGCCCCATTGTCGTCTTTGGGATCCATGAACGCAAAGCCATCCGCCGAAAATCACCTGTCCGCCCCGGATTCCCGCCAATTCTCCCATGTGGAGACGTGGATCTTCGACCTGGACAACACCCTCTACCCGCACACCTCGCGGGTCTGGCCCCAGATCGACCAGCGCATCACGCTCTACATCACGCAGCTTTTTGGGCTCGATGGCCTGTCCGCACAGGCGCTGCAGAAGTATTTCTATCACAAATACGGCACGACCCTGCGGGCGCTGATCGACGAATACGACATCGATCCCCACGACTTTCTCGATTTCGCCCACGACATCGACCACACGGATATCGAGCTGAACCACCGCTTGGGGGAGGCCATCGAGAAGCTGCCCGGCCGCAAGCTCATCCTCACCAACGGCTCGCGCAAGCACGCCGAGAACGTGGCGAAGAAGATCGGCATCCTCGATCACTTCGAGGACGTGTTCGATATCGCCGCTTCGAATTTCGTGCCCAAGCCCGATCGGCGCGCCTACGAGATCTTCCTTGAGAAGCACGGCGTGGAACCCGCCCGGGCTGCCATGTTCGAGGACATCGCCAAGAACCTGACCGTGCCGCACGAACTCGGCATGACCACCACGCTCATCGTTCCCAAGACGTTCGACCCCTTCCGCGAGAGCTTCGAGCAGGAGGCGGTCCAGACGCCAGATATCGACTATATCACCAACGATCTGGCGGATTTCCTGCACGCCTACGCGCTGCCGGCCAAGTAACAGATCCGCCCACAAAAAATGGCCTCCTTGCGGAGGCCATTCTCGTTTCGGGCCATGGAAGGCTTACGCAGCCTTCGTGTTGATCTTGCTCTCGGCGATCCGATTGAGCTTCTGGTCCGTGGCCTTCTCCTGATCCAGGATCTGGTGCAGGACGCCGGCGCAATCGTCGCGACCCAGTTGCTTGGCCCAGGCGACGAGCGTGCCGTAGCGGGTGATCTCATAATGCTCCACGGCCTGAGCGGCCGCCAGAAGCGCCGCATCGAGAACCTGCGGATCGTCGATGTCGCCGGCGATTTCCTGGGCTTCGTCGATGATGCCGTCGATGGCCGGGCAGGTCACGCCCTTGGGGTCATGGCCATGCATGCGGAACACCTGCTCGACCATCTGGATCTGCTGCTGGGTTTCGCCAAGATGGGTCTGGAACGCCTGCTTCAGCTGCGGGTCGCTCGCCTGTTCGATCATCTCCGGCAGCGCCTTCGTGATCTGCTGCTCGGCATAGTAAATGTCCTGCAGAGTATGGATGAAGAGATCATCCAACGACTTGATGTCCTTCGACAAAAGGCCCATAGCGCAATCCTTCCCGTGTTCTGAGATACGCCTACGTGCGAGCGCCATCGTTCGCTTGGCGCATCGTTCAGCCTGGGGAGAACGTCGCGGGAGAAAGCCGGTTCCCGGCCTATTCGACAGCCCTCAGATTCCGCCCCTGGAGGCGCAGCCACTCGGCCCGGGCTTCTGCTTCACCCTCATCGAACTCAAGGGTTTCGATCTTTTGGCCGCGTTTAGCGATCTTGTCGGCCGAGACCCGGATCTGGGAGACATCGTCCTGTGCCTGCCGGAAATGGGTATCGAGCTTCGCCACCCGGGCATCGAGGCGCTCCACATCCTCGAGCAGCTTCTGGACCTCGACCTGGATCACCCTTGCCTCCTCGCGGATGCGGGCATCGCGGACCAGCGCCTGCATCACCTGGATGGCGAGCGTCAGAAGCGAAGGCGACACGATGACGATTCGGGCGCGATGGGCCTTCTGGACCACGTCGTCGAAATGCTCGGCCAGGTCGGCATAGATGGATTCCGCCGGGACGAAGAGCATCGCAATGTCCTGGGTCTCGCCCGGGATCAGGTACTTCTCCGCGATATCCTTCACATGCACGAGCATGTCGCTACGGACCTTGGCGGCTGCGCGGCTGCGGGCGTCTTCGCCCTTGGCCTCCCGGAAAAGGGTGAAGCCCTCCAGGGGGAACTTGGCGTCGATCACGAGCCCGCGCTCATCGCCGGGCAGGCGCACGAGGCAATCGGGTCTCGTGCGGTTGGACAGGGTCGCCTGAAACTCGAAGGCATTAGCCGGCAGCCCGTCGCGGACGATCGCCTCCATCCGCCCCTGCCCGTAGGCCCCTCGGGTCTGCTTGTTGGACAGGATGTCCTTCAGACCGACGATTTCGCCGGTGAGATTCGTCAGGTTCTGCTGCGCCGCATCGATCACGGCCAGACGCTCGTTCAGCTTGGAGAGATTTTCCGTCTGGTGACGGTTGGAGGCCTCCAACCCCTGCCCGACCCGGTGCTGCAATCCGTCGATCCGTTCCGAGATCATGCGGACGAAATCGCTCTGGCGGGTCCCGAAGACCTCGGCCATGGTCCGCATCCGCCCGGTCATTTCCGACTGCACCCGGGTCAGCTCCGCCACCTTGTCATCCATCTCCCGCGCCCGCTCGGCCGCGACGGCGGCCTCCAGCGCCCGCTCCCGTCGGGTACGCAGGAGCAGTACCGTGACGAGCAGGAGCAGAACGAGGCTCAGCCCCGCCATCGCCATGACGATCTGCCCCCAGGTCAGGGATGTCTTGCCGAGGATCAGGACGACGTCGTTCATGGAGCCTGCAGTTCCGGTTGACGGGCGCATCCGAACATAAGACGAACGATTTGACCATCCTCATCGAAGCCCTTATCTCCCGCGATCATGAGCATCAGACCCCTCGTCATCATTCCCGATTCCAAGCTCCGCCTGGTTTCCGAGCCCATCAAGGAAATCACGAGCGAGATCCGCCAGCTGGCCGACGACATGCTGGAGACCATGTACGATGCCCCAGGCGTGGGCCTTGCCGCCATCCAGATCGGCGTGCCGGTGCGCATGGTCACTATGGACGTGTCGAAGTCCGAGGACGAACGCCAGCCGATGGTTCTCATCAATCCCGAGATCCTCTGGGCCTCCGAGGAAAAGCGCGTTTACGAGGAAGGCTGCCTGTCGATCCCCGAGTACTACGAGGAGGTCGAGCGGCCGGACCGGGTGCGTTTCCGCTACATGAACCTCCAGGGAGAGACGATCGAGCAGGATGCGGACGGGCTTCTGGCCACCTGCGTCCAGCATGAGATCGACCACCTGAACGGGGTCCTGTTCATCGACTACCTGTCGAAGCTCAAGCGCGACCGGGTGATGACCAAGTTCAAGAAGGCCGCCAGGCGCGAGGCGGGGGCATGAGCCTGCGCGTCATTTTCATGGGCACGCCCGATTTCGCGGTGCCCACGCTCTCCGAGATCATCGGTCAGGGCCATGACGTGGTCGCCGTCTATACCCGCCCGCCCGCAGCGGCGGGACGCGGCATGGAGCTGAAGCCGTCCCCTGTTCACACGATGGCGGACCGGTTCGGCATTCCCGTGCTGACGCCGAAAACCCTGCGCACGGAGGAGGCCGCCGAGATCGTCCGCAGCCACAATGCCGACGTGGCGGTGGTGGTGGCCTATGGCATGCTGCTGCCGAAGGCCGTTCTAGACGCACCGGAACTCGGCTGCCTCAACCTTCATGCCTCCCTCCTCCCCCGCTGGCGCGGCGCCGCACCGATCCAGCGCGCGATCATGGCTGGCGACAGGGAGACCGGCGTTGCCGTCATGAAGATGGAAGAGGGCCTGGACACAGGCCCCGTCGCCATGGTCGAGCGGGTGGCCATCACGCCTGACATGAATGCGGGCGAATTGCACGACAGACTCATGATCCTCGGTGCCGATCTCATGGTGCGGGCGCTGGCTGCCCTGTCCCGCGGGGGCT
Source organism: Microvirga sp. (assembly GCA_035944695.1). Taxonomy (GTDB): domain Bacteria; phylum Pseudomonadota; class Alphaproteobacteria; order Rhizobiales; family Beijerinckiaceae; genus Microvirga. Next base: position 5,508 of record DASZBB010000255.1, read on the forward strand.
TGAGCTTCACGCCCCAATCCGAGGAAGGCGTAACCTATGCGCATAAGCTCAAGAACGAAGAAGCGCTGATCGAATGGTCGAAGCCCGCGCAGGCGGTCCACGATCACATCCGAGGGCTCTCGCCCTTCCCGGGCGCCTATTTCACGGCCGATTTCGGCAAGGGCCGTGAGCGAGTGAAAGTTATGCGGGCAACCCTGGCAGAAGGCTCAGGTTCACCCGCGACACTGATCGACAATGATGGTACGATATCTTGTGGCGAAGGGGCGATCCGCCTGATCCAGGTTCAGCGCGCCGGCAAAGGACCTATTGCCTTTGAGGAATTCCTGCGCGGCGTAAGGCTTGGTCCAGGCGCACAATTTGCATGAGGTGCGGCATGGGGATCCGTCTGGACGAATCCGTCAATTGGCCTGCGCTCTACGCCATCTATTCCGCCACGTTCGGACAATTGGCAGAGGCCGACCTTGTGCAGCATATGCACGAGAACGGCGATCTGGTCCTCTCCCTCATGGCCTATGACGACGTGCCTGTCGGCCATGTCGCCTATTCCCGCCTGACCCTGCACGAAACTCCGTCGCTCAAAGCGGCCGTCCTGGCTCCGTTGGCCGTCGCCCCTTCCTTTCAAAAGCAGGGTATTGGGGCATCCCTTATCCAGGACGGCCTGAAGCGCCTGGCCGATTCAGGCTACGATCTGGTCCTGGTCCTCGGCGAGCCGCACTATTACGGCCGCTTCGGCTTCAGTCCACGGCTGGCGGAGAGGCTGAAAACACCTTATGACGGGCCCTATCTCCAGGCCCTCGCTCTTTCCGACAAGGGGAAAGACGCTCATGGCTCGGTATCCTATGCCCAGGCCTTCGTAGAGCTGGAATAACATGCCTCGCTACAAGCTTGTCGTCGAATATGACGGCACGCCCTTCACCGGCTGGCAGCATCAGACGAACGGCCTCTCCGTGCAGCAGGCCGTAGAGGATGCGATTGCGCGCTTTACCGGTTCAGCAGTGCGAATTCATTGCGCCGGACGCACCGATTCCGGCGTTCATGCCACCCATCAGGTCGTCCACGTGGACCTGGACAAGGAATGGCGGCCGGATACGGTCCGCGACGCCACCAACTCCCACCTGAGGCCCGCCCCCGTCGCCGTCCTGTCGGCCCAGGTCGTGCCCGAGACGTTCAACGCC
>DASZBB010000256.1:0-8500 GCA_035944695.1 Microvirga sp.
AGAAAAGGTGCATTCATGGCAGCGCGGACGAACCGGCGGCGAACCCCTGAGATTTCTCCCATTGTGTGCTCTCCCTTGGCAGAGTCACAACGAGCGAGGCCGCAAAAAGTTCACTTCCAACAGCCAAGTTTTGCAAAATAGATTCGAACCGGTGAAAAACAAGGCATCCGGCCATAAAAAAGCCCGGCCAAAGCCGGGCTTTTTGAACGATCGGAAAGCCTCGAATCAGGCGGCCTCTTCCTGAAGGTCGTCGCCTTCGCCATCCACCTCGGCCTCGGCACCCTTGGCGCGGCGCGGCGACTTGGCGAGGCTCTGCTCGATGAGCTTGAGAGCCTCCGTGTCCGTGATCTTGTTCACGGCGGCAATTTCGCGCACGACCCGATCAAGGGCGGATTCGTAAAGCTGGCGCTCGCTGTAGGATTGCTCGGGCTGTGCCTCGGAGCGGTAGAGATCGCGCACGACCTCCGTCACGGCAATCAGGTCGCCGGAATTGATCTTGGCCTCGTATTCCTGGGCGCGGCGCGACCACATGGTGCGCTTCACGCGGGCACGACCCGTCAGAACGTCCAGGGCCTTTTGGACCAGAGCCGGTTCGGCAAGCTTGCGCATGCCGACGCTGGAGGCTTTACCGGTCGGAACGCGAAGGACCATCTTGTCCTTGTCGAAGGAGACCACGTACAGCTCCAGTTTGAAACCAGCGATCTCCTGCTCTTCGATGGCCGTGATGCGGCCGACGCCATGAGCGGGATAAACGATCGCTTCACCGGACTTGAACCCAAGGCGCGGGGCGGACTTCTTGGCGGTTGTCATGCGAGAGAGGCCTCCTTGCATGGTCCTCGCTTGGCAGCGAGGAAGCTGTGGTTCCACCGGGCAGGGCCCCAGGGGAACGAGGATAGGATGTGAGTGTCGCGGAACTTGACTATTCCGCTCGTCTCCCTGATGTAAGCCAGCGGCTACAAACGCTCATACCCTTGACCAAGGCAGCAACGCTCCCTTAAGTCAAAGGACGCGAATCTTTGCTTCATTGTGTGAACCGCCGGTCTGCGGGGACGGTGCACGGCTTGAGCGCAAGCGACGGCATTTGCGGACCCTATCACAGTCCGGCCGAAAAAGCAAAATATTTCAACGGATAGCGTAAAGAGGGCCTGTTTCCGGCCGCGCTTGGAGGCTTACGCACCGTCCGGGAAAGCGGTCACGGTTCGTCAACTGAGGCGGCACGTTCTCTAAAGAGAACTCCCGGATCGATCCCGAAAGCGCACCCGTTTTCAGGTCCGGCGCTAGTCGCCGTCGCCAGGATTGGCCGAGAAATAGGCCTCGAACTTGCCCGCCACCCCGTCGAATTCCTTCGCGTCGGCGGGCGGGTCCTTCTTGATGGTGATGTTCGGCCAGCTCTTGGCCATGTCGGCGTTGAGCTTGAGCCACTGCTCCAGGCCCGGCTCCGCATCCGGCTTGATGGCCTCGGCGGGGCATTCCGGCTCGCAGACGCCGCAATCGATGCACTCGTCAGGATGGATGACGAGCATGTTCTCGCCCTCGTAGAAACAATCGACCGGGCACACCTCGACGCAGTCCATGTATTTGCACTTGATGCAATTTTCAGTGACGACGTAGGTCATGAACGGTCCTTCGAGGGTCTGCCCGGTAATAGAGAACAACGCGCCGCCGCTCTAGCCGTTGTCGGGGTCGCTGACAAGCGCTGCGTTGTCCTGGTTGAGATTGAGGTAGAGCTGCCTTGCTTCCGGTGCAGGACCCCGGCGCTCGCCGAGGGCCTCGACCCGGACCACGAGGGTGGTTCGCGGCAGCGCAACCGTTACCACGTCGCCGACGGCCACCGCCTTGGCGGCATTGTCGGTGCGCTGGCCGTTGAGCCGGACGAAACCGCTCGTGACCAGCTTGGCGGCAAGCGTCCGGGTCTTCGCGAAGCGTGCGAACCACAGCCACTTGTCGAGCCGCTGCCGGTCCTCACGCATGCGCTTCACGCCCTCACTTCTTGCTGTCCTCGAGCTGTGCCTTGAGAGCCATCAGCTTGGCGAAGGGAGAGTTTGGATCCGGCTGCTTTTCGCGACGTTCATGCCCGCCCTCGCGCCGGTTGTCGGCGCGTTTGTCGGGACGCGGTCCGCGACGCTCCTCCCCGCGGCCGGGACCACGCGGCGGACGGTTCTGCGGACGTCCGCCCTCCCCTTGCGCCTCTCGCCGTTCCTGACGCGGACGGCGCTCGCCGGTCTGGTCGCCCTGGCTTTCGCCGTGGCGCGGACGCCGGTCGCCGCGCTCCTGCCGCTCGCCTCGTTCGTGACGGCCGCCGCGGGCGTCGCGGCCGTGACGGACCTGACCGCCCTCATGGTGACGGCGACCCTGGCGCCAGACCTCGATCAACTCGGGCTCGGCCGGGGTTTCCGCAGGAGCTTCGGTGGACGCGGTCTCGGTGGGAGTCAGGGCCTGCTCCTCGGGGGATGCGGCGGCTTCGGCCGCACTGGTCTCGACCTCCTTGGCCGAGACAACCGCCTCGGGAGCCTCCACGGCGACGGCGCCGATCTCCTCGGTGCCGAGAGTCGGCTCAGACCCTTCGCTCGGCGCTTCCTGCACCGGGGAGGCCGTCTCAGCCTCGGCGACAGGGGCCTGCTGCGGCTCAACGGCTTTCGGAGCCTCCACCAGCGGCACCGTGATGGCCGGGCCAGGACGGCGCTCCATCACATAGCCGAGGGACTTGAGGATGGTGGCAAAATCCTCGCCGGCGCAGCCAACGAGGGACGTCATGGATACGGTCGGAACGAAGCTCTCGCCGTCGGCCGCCCCGGCCGGCGGCTCACCCGGGGTGATCCCGGGCCGGTACGCGATGGCGGGCCGGATCAAGTCGGCCAGGCGCTCCAGGATGTCGACCCGCACGGCGCGACCGCCGAGGACGCGGAAACCGGCAGCGCGATAGAGCCCGTGGGCGATCTCCGGATCGACCGGGATCGAGGTGCGGCCGGACTGAGCGAGATGGGCGATCTCGTCGATGCCCTTCTGATCGAGGCCGCCGTTCTGCAGGGCCCAGAGCTGGGTCGCCAGGACGCGGGGTGCAGGCTTCAGGAGAGCCGGCAGGTAGAGATGATAGGCGCCGAACCGGACGCCGGCCTTGCGCAGGGCGCCCCGGGCATCCTGGTCGAGGCTGCGCACATCGTTGAGAACCTTCGCGCGCTCCAGAACGCCCAGCGCCTCGCCGATCTGGAACCCGATGCCGCGGGCAAGGCCCGTCAGCTCGGCGCTGTCTTCCAGCTGCAGCAACGGTCCGAGCAGGCGCACGATGTAGGCCTTCAGCCAGGCACGCAGGCGGGTGTCCACCTTGTCCCGGGCCGGGCCCGTGAGATGCTCGTCCGAAAGGATGCGTACCCTGGGCTCGAACAGCTTGTCGCCGGCCTCCAGCTTGGCCACCGGATCGCCCATCCAGCGGATGGTGCCGTCGTTCGACAGCACCAGCATGGCGTCCGGCGTTTCCGCGAACCGATCCGCCCGCGCCTCGATCTCGCCGGCCAGGGCCTTGCTGGCGGCATTGCGCAGGGTTTTGGCCTCCGTGGTGTCAGCCTGGGGATCGGGCACGAAATGAAAGCCGTGCAGGTGACCGATGTGCTGACCCTCGACGTTGACGTCGCCGGTGGTCGTGATTTCCGCTTCGAGCATCGTTTTCTCTCTCAAGCGCCGCATGAGAACGCTCGTCCTCCGGTCGATGAACCGTTGGGCGAGACGTTCATGGAGCGCATCCGATAGCTTGTCCTCTACCTGACGCGCAACATCCTGCCAATGCTCTGGATCCTTCAACCAGTCCGGACGGTTGGCGACGAAGGACCAGGTCCTGACCTGGGCGATGCGGTTGGAGAGGGTGTCGATATCCCCGTCGGTCCGGTCCATGGCGGACAGATGGCGGGCAAACCAGTCGGCCGGGACGGCTCCATCCTTCATGAGAAAACGATAGAGCTGGCCGACGAGATCCGCATGGGTCTGCGGGGAAACTTTCCGGTAATCCGGCACTTGGCAGATCTGCCAGAGCCGCTCCACGGCATATTGGGTGCGAGCCATGGCCTTGATGTCGTCTTCCCGCGCCAGAACCTCGAGGGCCGTCACGTCCTCGCCCGTGGGCGCACGCACGAGGCCGTGCTCCCGCGGCTGGATCCCGAGGGAATCGCGCAGGCGGGCCAGCGAGGAGAAATCAAGGTCGGGATTGCGCCATTGCAGGATGCGGACCGGATCGAAGGTATGGTTCTCCAGCGCCTCGACGGTTTCCGCATCGAAAGGCGGGCACCGGCCGGTGGAGCCGAAGGTACCGTCGCGCATGTAGCGGCCGGCACGGCCGGCGATCTGGGCGAGTTCCGGGTTGTTGAGCTTGCGGAACTGGAACCCGTCGAACTTCTTGTCGGACGCGAACGCCACATGGTCCACGTCGAGATTGAGGCCCATGCCGATGGCATCGGTGGCGATCAGGTAGTCCACGTCCCCGTTCTGGTAGAGCTCGACCTGGGCATTGCGGGTCCGGGGCGACAGGGCGCCCAGCACTACGGCCGCGCCGCCGCTCTGGCGGCGGATCAGCTCGGCGATGCCGTAGACCTCCTCGGCCGAGAAGGCCACGATGGCCGAGCGGCGGGGCAGGCGCGAAACTTTCTTCTCGCCCGCGAAGGACAGCTTCGACAGACGCGGCCGCGTGACCACATGGACACCGGGGATCAGCGCCTCGATCAGCGGACGCATGGTGGCCGAGCCGATGAGGAGCGTCTCCTCGCGCCCGCGCTGATTCAGAAGGCGATCAGTGAATACGTGGCCCCGGTCGAGGTCGCTGGCGAGTTGGATCTCGTCCACGGCCACGAAGGCGAGATCGAGATCCCGCGGCATGGCCTCGACGGTCGAAATCCAATAGCGCGGCCGGTCGGGCTTGATCTTCTCCTCGCCCGTGATCAGGGCGACGTTGTGATGGCCTGCCTTCTCCACCACGCGGTTGTAGACCTCGCGCGCGAGCAGGCGCAGGGGCAGGCCGATCATGCCGCTGTCGTGGCCGAGCATGCGCTCAATGGCCAGATGGGTCTTGCCGGTATTGGTGGGGCCGAGCACGGCGGTCACGCCGCGCGACCGCGCTTGCGGGGGAAGGGAGCGACGGGCCATGCCTGGATGACGGGTAATGCGGAAAGGTCCCGGAGTGAGAGCCGAGAGGCTTTAGGGCCGGAGGCCGGCACCGGGAGCCTTCTCTACGAAGCAGCCTCGAGCCCAAGCGGCGGGCTGCGGTTAATCCCTTATATGGTGCAGAAGGCCGCCTTCGCCACCCGAAGCGGCACGAATACATAAGGATTTTCAGGACTTACTGAACGGCCTCGGTCTTGACGGCCTCATCGACCTTCTCGGCCTTTCGGGCCGGCGCGGACGCCTTGCCGTCCTCCAGCGACCAGAGGGAAGCCTGCATCTCACCCGTGCCGATCATGGTGCGTACGGAAACCTTGAGCGGGAAGAGCAGGCGCGGTCCCTCGACGGGCGCCAGCCACACGGACATGTCCTTGTTCTCCTGCATGAACTTGGTGGCCGGGCGCTCGCTGCGATGGCCGGAAATCGGCACATAGCGGGCATTGCAGACGAGAACGGGTCCGGAATAGCCCGGCACCTCCACATTCTTCGTCTCCGCATAGGACAAGACCACGTTCATCCGGGAGGCGCCGTCGAAAACCGGGATGGTCCGGTCGCAATTGGCGGGATCGGTGAGCTTCTTCGAGGCCAAGGCCGGCATGAGCAATGCGCTCATGGGGTCGACGACGCCCTTCTTGTCGTCGGGCTTCACCGGGACCCGGTCGGGCTTGGGCTCCAGGGGCGGGTCGATTTGGACATCGGCCACCCGGCCGCTCTTCAGCCCCATGCGAACGCTGCGCTGATTGTCCGAGGTTTTTGACACGACGGCAAACTTCGACGAGCGAGGCGTCTCTCCGGCGAGGCTGCCGGACGCGCTGGCTTCCCCCTTGCCTCCGGTCAGGATCATGGCCAGCCCTGTCAGCTTCGCCCTTCCCTCCATCTCGTACTTCGACCCGTTGAAGGAGGACGACAGGTCCGCCTTGCCCAACGGCAAGCCGGCCAAGGTGATGTCATAGCTCACCTTCAGGGTTTGAGCCTGCGGGCTCTGAGCTTGCGCGAGCGAGCCCGATCCGGCGAAGGCCAAGGTCATAACGGCTGAGGCGATGAGGCGCATAAGGGTCTTCCGATAGTCTATTCCGTTGCATCGCACGAGATTCGGAATAAATCATGGCCCTGGTGCTTCAAAAAAACGAGATGCGGCGTCGCACTATTCTTGACGTCCTCCCCATTTTTGGCCTATAGGCTCGCACCTTCCAAGGACTTCTGGTGTCCGGCCGCGCGGGATCTGCGATCAGGCAAACCCGCGAATTCGAGGCCGCGACCCTTACATAGACGAATAGGATTGAACCCATGTCGCGCCGTTGCGAACTGACCGGCAAGGCCGTGCTGAGTGGCCACCTGGTGAGCCACTCGAACCGCAAGACGAAGCGGAAGTTCCTGCCGAACCTCTGCAACGTCACGCTCCAATCTGACACCCTGCAGCGCTCCGTGCGCCTACGTGTCTCCGCCAATGCGCTCCGCTCGGTCGAGCATCGCGGCGGCCTCGACGCCTTCCTGGCAAAGGCCAAGGCTGAGGAGCTCTCCACCACCGCCCTGGCGGTGAAGCGCGAGATCGAGAAGAAGCTCGCCGCCGCGAGCTGATCTCGAATCGCCGGTAAATTGGCTTTGCGGGCGGCCCTGGTGCCGCCCGTTTTGCGTTGTGTTAGGCTTGAGCATTCGCCCGAAAGAGGCCGCCTATGACCCGAATCGACCGCCGCGACTTTCTCATTGCCCTGACGGCGATGACCCTGGTCGTCCTCTCGTCGAACATCCTGGTCCAATATCCGTTCCACCACCTAGGCTTGGGCGACTACCTGACCTGGGGCGCTTTCAGCTATCCGTTCTCCTTCCTGGTCACCGACCTGTCGAACCGGCGCTTCGGCACCCAAGGCGCGCGCCGGGTGGTCTATGTCGGCTTCGTCCTGGCCGTGGCGCTGTCCATCGTCCTGGCCACGCCGCGCATCGCCATCGCGTCGGGCGCGGCGTTCCTGACGGCCCAGCTCCTCGACATCAGCATCTTCGCCCGCCTGCGCGACCGGGCCTGGTGGATGCCGCCCTTCATCTCCTCGGTGATCTCGTCGGGGCTCGATACCGCGATCTTCTTCTCGGTCGCCTTCTATTGCGCCGCCGTGCCGGGCGTCGGCCTCACGATCAGCGAGATCCTGGGACAGGCAGGCATCGCGGACGAATGCATCGCCCTGCCCTGGACCAACCTCGCCATTGCCGATTATCTGGTGAAGCTCGCCCTTGCGGCGATCTCGATCGCCCCTTACGGCGCGATCCTGGCCCTGATGCGTCCGAGGGTGCAGCGGACCGCCTGATCGGGCGAGCCTCCTCACCCTGTCAGAGCGCATCCTCCACATAAGGGGGATGCGGAATCGCCTGATGCGCGGCCCGAAGAGCCGCCGACCAGCGCTCGCGCAGGTCGCGGAAATAGGGCTCGTCCTCCTGGATCCGGTAGGTGATCCCGGCCTTCAGGGCGTCGCGCTTGGCCACCACGATATCGATCGGCAAACCCACGCCCAAATTGGACTTCAGGGTCGAATCCATGGAGATGAGCCCGAGCTTCAGGGCCTCCACGAGGCTGGTGCCGTGGGAGATCGCCCGATCGAGGATCGGCTTGCCGTATTTGGGCTCGCCGATCTGCAGGAAGGGCGTATCCACGGTCGCTTCGATGGCGTTGCCGGCCGAATAGACCTGGTAGAGCCGCATCGCAGTCGACCCGATCTGTCCCCCGAGCAGCATGGTGACGTCGAAGGTCATCTGGCGCTTTTCGATCTCGACCCCGTCCATTTCATAGACCTGGCGGATGGCACGGCCGACGAGTTGGGCCGCCTTGAACATGCTCGGCACGGTCAGGAGCGTCTCGACCGCACCAGTCTCGGGATTTTCGAGCCCCTCGGTCAAAAGCGACAGGACGGACTGGCTGGCCGACAGATTGCCGGCGGTCGCCAGGGTGATCACGCGCTCGCCGGGCTTCTCGAACAGGTGCAGCTTGCGGAAGGTCGCGATGTTGTCGACGCCCGCATTGGTGCGCGTATCGGCAATCATGACGAGACCATCCCGCACGAGGATGCCGACACAATACGTCATGGGGGTTCCTCCAGGAGCCTTCTGGTCGAGTTGCTCGGTTGTCGAGACCATTCTCACGCCTGTGCTTGACGGGCGCTTTCGATCCTCAAACGAACGTCGAGCGCTTCACGGGTGAGTCCGTAATAGCTGCCTCGAACCGGGGCTGCATCAAGATAATCGAGCCCGATGGCCAATCGGACGTAATGTTCCGTTGCGGAAACGGCATTGGCCGGGTCGAAGCTCACCCAGCCGAGATCCGGGATGTAGGCCTCGGCCCAGGCATGCCCCGCCTCCTGCTCGATCTCGCCGG
>DASZBB010000257.1:0-15891 GCA_035944695.1 Microvirga sp.
GATGGCAGCGCCTATACGGGCAGCGAGTTCTCGGTCGATGCCGGCGGCAATGTGAAGGTGGGCGCCGGCGGGCTGCGCGACGTGTCCGGCCCCACGGTCCTTCCGGTCTTCGTCAAGATCACGGATCAGGGCAACGCGGCCTTCACCGTCACCGAGCGGGTGGAACTGACGATCAGGCCGGTCAATCACGGGCCGACCGACATCACCCTGACGAACAAGAGCGTCCGCGAGCTGTCGGCGGCCGGCGATTTCGTGGGCAGCCTGGGCGCCGCCGACGAGGATCCGGGCGAGACCTTCACCTACGAACTCGTCGACACCGCCGGCGGCCGCTTCAAGATCGTCAACGGCCGCGATCTCGTGGTGGACAACGGATTCCTGCTCGATTGGGAGCAGGCGGCCGCGCACAATATCAAGGTGCGGGTGACCGACAGCGCCGGAGCCTCCTTCGTCAAGGACATCGCCATCGGGTTGGTCGATTGGAATCCGGAATTCACCGCCGGCTCAAGCGCCAGTGACGTGTTCTACGGCGGTGCGCTGGCCGACACGCTCTCGGGCGGACTCGGGAACGACCGTCTCGTCGGTGGAGCGGGCGCCGACATCCTCAAGGGCGATGGAGACGGCGACACCCTCTCGGGCGGTGCCGGCAAGGACAAGCTCTACGGCAGCACCAGCGCCACCAAGGGCCTGAAGGATGCCGACGTCTTCCTGTTCGACACCGACCTGAAGAACAAGAAGGCGGAAGCGAACAAGCACAAGGACATCGTCTACGGCTTCGAGCACAAGAAGGATGCCATCTGGCTCGACGGCGACGTGTTCAAAACCAAAGCGTTCACGAGCCTGGACAAGAAGGGCAATGATCTGAAGGCCCAGAAGATCGGCAAGGCTTATGTCGCCTCGGGCAGCGCCAAGGACGGAAACGACCACATCATCATCAAGAAGATCGGAACCAAGAAGGCGCAGATCCTCTTCGATGCCGACGGCAGCGGCCGCAAGGCCGCCATCGAGATCGCGACGGTCAACTACGAACCCAATGCGAGGAAGATGGGCGGGGCCCTCGATCATACCGATTTCTTCATCATCTGATCGAAGACGCCGCCGATGTGAAAAGAGCCGCTGTCGGGTACGACAGCGGCTCTTGGCTTTCATGGGTCAAAGACCGGACGCTTTACGTCCTGCCGGCCGTCAGGCCGCCTGCTTCTTCGGCTTCAGCAGGCCGCGATTGGCCATGGCTTCGGCGATCTGCACCGCATTGAGCGCCGCGCCCTTGCGCAGGTTGTCGGACACGCACCAGAAGGACAGGCCGTTCTCCACCGTGATGTCCTCGCGGATGCGGGAGATGTAGGTGGCGTCCTCGCCGGCTGCCTCGTGGGGCGTGATGTAGCCGCCGGGCTCGCGCTTATCGACCACCATGATGCCGGGCGCGGCCCGCAGGATGTCGCGCGCCTCGTCGGCCGTGATCGGCTTCTCGAACTCCACGTTCACGGCCTCCGAATGGCTGATGAAGACCGGCACGCGCACGCAGGTGGCCGTAAGCTTGATCTTCGGGTCGAGAATCTTCTTGGTCTCGGCCGTCATCTTCCACTCTTCCTTCGTGTACCCGTCCTCCATGAACACGTCGATGTGGGGGATGAGGTTGAAGGCGATGCGCTTGGGGAACTTCTTCTCCTGCACGTCCTGGAGCGAGTAGAGCGCCTTGGTCTGGCGGTCGAGCTCGTCCATGCCATCCTTGCCGGCGCCGGAGACCGACTGGTAGGTGGCCACCACAACGCGCTTGATGGTGGCGGCGTCATGGAGCGGCTTGAGGGCCACGACAAGCTGGGCCGTGGAGCAGTTCGGGTTGGCGATGATGCCCTTCTTCATGTCGCGGAGCGCCTCGGCGTTCACCTCCGGCACCACCAGGGGCACCTCCGGGTCGTAGCGCCAGGCCGAGGAGTTGTCGATCACGACCGCGCCCTGAGCGGCGATCTTGGGCGACCATTCCTTGGAGACCTCGCCGCCGGCCGACATGAGGCACAGATCGACGTCGGAGAAATCGTAGGTGTCCAGGGCCTTCGTCTTGAGCGTCCTGTCGCCGTAGGAGACCTCCGACCCTTGGCTGCGGCGGGAGGCCAGCGCCACCACCTCGTCGGCCGGGAAGGCCCGCTCGGCCAGGATGCTCAGCATCTCGCGGCCCACATTGCCGGTCGCACCGACGACGGCGATCTTGAAACCCATTGATCTTCTCCTGTTGTGACTCTCCCCGGAAGTGTGAAAACCCTGTTCGGGTGCTGCCTCTCGCCCCGACGGGAGAGAGGACCGGGGACGACGAGGCTTATTCGACCGTGGTTTTCACGGTCGTCGTGGCGGTTTTCGTTTTGCTCGTCGTCAGGGTGAGCATCGCCATTGCCATCGTCCATCCAAAAGCCTGCTCGAGGCTTCGATACGCCGTCAGCAACACACCAAAGTCACGCTTTCGTCAAGCGTTTCCTTGGTTGCGCCACGCGTTCATTCGTCCACCAGCACATCGGTCGAGAGGTTGAACCGGTAGAAGACCTTGTTCATCCGCTCGGCTCCGAGGCGTTCGTAGAACGCCTGCGCCCCCGTGTTGGTGCCATCGGTCGTGAGGTCGATTCGGGTGAGGCCCAGGCTTCGGGCATGCTCGGCGAGCCAGCGCATGAGCGCGAGGCCCACCGCCCGCCCCCGCACATGGCTCTCGACGAAAAGCTCCTTGACGAAGAGGAGGCCCGTGAGCCTGAAGCCGGGCCGCAGTACTGCGAAGCAGGCGAGGCCGACGGCGCGTCCGTCCTGGAAGGCCAGGGCATAGCGCGTGCCTTCCGCCTCCCGCATGGAGCGCTCGACCATGGCCAGGGTCGGCCCGAGAGGCTGAGCGACGTCGGGGCCGGCATAATGGAGGTCCAAGGCCCGGACGAGGGCGGCGACATCGGCGGCATCCTCCAGCGTGGCGGGGCGGACGACGATCTGGGGCATGGGGCGCTCGGTCCGTTAAGCTTTGATTTACCTTGCTTAGCAAAAGCTTTCGAATCCTGGCCAGTGTCACGGTAGAACATGTTGATGAGGGGATCAGCAGGGTTGATCGGTTAAAGCAATGCCGCGGGCGGTTTCTGCCGAATGGGACGAGGACGACGTCGCCGAGTGGGTCGACGACCGCCCGGCTCGTCGGCTGCGTCGAAAGCCCCTGCCCTGGCTGCGGATGATCCTGATCTCGACCTGCAGCATCGCGGGTCTCGTCTATTTTGCCCTCGAGCAAGAGCAGAGCACGCGGCCGGCCGAGCGCCAGGGAGCGGTGCCGTCCTCGGTTCTGGTCGCCCCGGCCCCGGCCTGGAAAGCACTGCCGTCACCGTCCGTCTATGCGCTGGCGAGCACCTCCGGCCCCGTCGCGTCGGAGGCGCGCGAGCACGCGAACGGAGCCCGGGAAGACACCCTGACCCTCGGGCGCTTCGGCGACTTCCGGTATGCGCAGCTTGCTCTCGTCCAGGGGCCGACCGAGCTTGCCGGGAGCTTCTATATCGAGACGGTCCGGCGGGCAGCCCGGTCGGGTCTCGCGGTGGCGCATCAGGGCCAGAGCCAGGTGGTCGCGACGAAATTCGGCGCCGTGGAAGCCGCTCCCATGACCCTGGCGAACAAGGGCGAGCAGGCCTGCCAGGCCTTCCGCTTCTCGGATCCAGCCGCCGAGTTCGGCTTCCAGGGCTGGCTCTGCGGCTCCGCCGCTCCCGACGCGGCGCAGCTCGCCTGCTTCATCGACGGCATTGCCCTATCAGGGAGCGCCAATCCGTCCCTCAAGGCGATCTTCGCCCAGGCCGAGCGCAACCGCACGGATTCCTGCGCGCCGAGCGCCCGCTCCGCCGCGGCGACGGTCAGACCTCCGGCCCGACCGTAACCGCCACCCGGTGCATGACGTTGCAGCCGTAGCCGTTCGGATTCCAGTTGGCCGCCCGGAATGGCTGGGCCCGGCCTTGGGAATCCGTCGCCCGGGCGAAGAGCTCGTAGTAGCCGTCGCTCGGCACCGGCAGGAGCACGCGCCAGCGCACCCAGTCGTAGCGGTTGCGCGGGAGCGCCATGGCAGCCTCCTGCCAGGTCGCACCGCCATCCAGGGTGACCTCGACCCGCGCGACCGTGTCGTCCCCGGCCCAGGCGGCGCCCCGGACCACGATGGAGCGCGTGCCTTCAGGATAGCGGCTGCCGTCGGCCGGCGCCGTGACGATGCTGCGCACGGGCATCGACTCGAGGATCCGGGTCTCGATGCCCTGTCCGTCGGAGCCAGGCGGGAGAGGACGGACGGGCAGGCGGTAGGACAGCCCGGTCATCCCCGGCCCGTCGTGCTCCCGGTCGCGGATCCAGATCCGCGTGAGCCATTTCTGGCTCAAGGAACCCGGCCAGCCCGGCACGACGAGGCGCAAGGGGCCGCCATGGATGAACGGCAGCGGCTCGCCGTTCATGGCCCAGACGAGCAGGGTGTGCTCCTCCAGAGCCTTGGCGATCGGCATGCCGCGGGACATGGCCTGCCGTTCATGGCTTCCCTGCTTGTCCGGATCGGCGCCGAAATGCCCCGTAAAGAGCGCCGTGTCCTTGAGACCGGCCGCGCGCAGGACGTCGGCGAGCGAGACGCCGGTCCATTCCGCGCAGCCGACACCGCCATGGGTCCAGGGATTGCCGTCCGCTTCAGGCTCGAAGAAGGACCGGCCATTGCCGCCACATTCGAGCACCATGCGGAAAGTCTTGTGCGGGAAGCGGCTCTTCAGCTCCGCGACCGTCAGCCGGAGCGGACGCTCGACCTCGCCGTCGATGGTGAAGGTCCAGGCCTCGGCGTCTCGTGCCGGCCGGGGCAGCAATCCGTTGTTGCGGATGAAGAAGCGCGAGACCGGGGTGGTCTCGTCGTCGAGACACTCTTCCGGCGTCTCGGCCACCAGCGGGGTACCGCTCAGCAGGCTCAAGCCTTCCTTGTCCGAGAGATCGAAGCCGGCCTTCCTGTCCTGCATCGGCTGCTGTCCTTCTCACCGCGTGCGGAATGTCACGCTTCGACGGAACCATTTTAAGGGGGGCCGCCTTGTTTTGACATCATCGCACATGATGGTCGCGCGCAGCACAAGGGCTGGGCGCCGTTCTTGGAGGTTAACCCATGCGCCGCTTCGCATTGTTGGGTCTAGCATCTTTGGCTGCGCTCGCATCCGTCTCGGTGGTGGCGGACGCACAGGCCCAGGACCGCCCCCTCGTTCTCCGCGTCCAGCCCCGCAGCTTCCTCGACCCGGGCCCGGTGGCGCCGGTCGGCTCGATGAACCGCTATGTCACGGCGCCGATGATCTCCTCCGTGGCGAACCCGCCCTGGGGCTTCCAGCGCGACCGCTTCGGCGAGGGATCGCTCCCCGATCCGATCGGCGGACCCTTCGTCGGTGCGCGCAATCCATTCCCCATGTTCGGCGTTCCGGACGTGGAGGCGACGGGCTCGATCCGGTAAATCGCCCTTGGAACGGAAAGCCCCGGGCAGCACCCGGGGCTTTTGCCGTTAGGACTGGGCTTCCAGTTCCTTGACGATGGCGTCGCCCACATCCTGCGTGCCGACCGCGTTCATGCCGGGAGCCGCGATGTCCTTGGTGCGGGTGCCGGAAGCGAGCACGTTGGCGATGGCTTTGTCGAGACGATCCGCCTCGTCGAGGAGGCCGAAGGAATAGCGCAGGGCCATGCCGAAGGAGCCGATCATGGCGATGGGGTTTGC
Source organism: Microvirga sp. (assembly GCA_035944695.1). Classification (GTDB taxonomy): domain Bacteria; phylum Pseudomonadota; class Alphaproteobacteria; order Rhizobiales; family Beijerinckiaceae; genus Microvirga. The sequence continues at coordinate 5,711 of DASZBB010000257.1, forward strand.
AAGACCCTTGCCGGCGATGTCCGGCGCGGAGCCGTGCACCGGCTCGTAGAGCGCCTTGCGCCGGCCGGTGGTCGGATCCTCGGCGCCGAGGGACGCGGACGGGAGCATGCCCAGCGAGCCGGTGAGCATGGCGGCGATGTCCGACAGGATATCGCCGAACAGGTTGTCGGTGACGATCACGTCGAACTGCTTCGGCCAGCGCACCAGCTGCATGGCGCAGTTGTCGGCAAGGACGTGCTCGAGCTCCACGTCGGAGAACTCCCCCTTGTGGATGCGGGTGACGACCTGGCGCCAGAACACGCCGGTCTTCATCACGTTCATCTTCTCGGCCGAGGAGACCTTGTTGCGGCGCTTCCTGGCGAGATCGAAGGCGACCCGCGCGATGCGCTCCACCTCGTGCGTGTGATAGAGCTGCGTGTCGACGGCGCGCTGGGAGCCGTCCTCCAGGGTCACGATCTCCTTCGGCTCGCCGAAATAGACGCCGCCGGTAAGCTCGCGCACGATCATGATGTCGAGGCCTTCCACCACCTCGCGCTTGAGCGAGGAGGCATCCGCCAGGGCCGGATAGCAGATGGCGGGGCGCAGGTTGGCGAAGAGCCCGAGATCCTTGCGCAGACGCAGCAGGCCCGCCTCCGGGCGTACGGCGTAGGGCACGCTGTCCCATTTCGGCCCGCCGACCGCGCCGAAGAGCACCGCGTCGGCCTGTTGAGCGCGATCCATGGCGGCTTCCGAGATCGCCGCGCCGTGGGCATCATAGGCCGAGCCGCCGACGAGGTCCGTCTCGGTCTCGAATCCCAGCCCACGCTTGCGGAACCAGCCCACGATCTTCTCGACCTCGCGCATGACCTCCGGGCCGATGCCGTCGCCGGGGAGAAGGAGAAGCTTGTGCGTTGCCATGGGATGATCCCTGTTCTGTCGTGATCGATGCAGGGCCCTTAAAGGACCGAATGCGCGCCTTGGCAAGCATTTGTCGTGTTGGCCGTTAGGCGGAGACCGTTCAGCCGTTCTCCGCGCGCCGGTCCCTCGGGGTCCTGACCACCGTCACCGAGCAGGGCGCTTCCGCAACGACACGGGACGAGACGCTGCCCAGGTAGCGGCGCAGGGCCGACGAGGCGCGCGCGCCGATCACGATATGGTCGACATTGTTGTGGCGGGCGTAATCGACGAGTGCCGCAGCCGGATCGGGCGCCTCCAGCACGCTGTAGGTGATCCGCTCCTTGGGGATATCGAGCGCGGCGCCCCAGTGCCGGAGCTGGACGAGACGCTGGACATGGAGGCTCCTGCCCTCCTCGTCCTCCAGGATGTCGACGGCGATGCGCGAGGTCTTCAGGATGTTCACGCAGGCAATGCGCGCCTCGCCCTCAATGGAGAGAATGCGGCCGATCATCATGCGAAGCGCGTCGGCGAGGTCCTCGCTGCCCGGCGACAGATCGACGGCGGCCAGCACGATGGGCGCGCGGGACAGCTGTCCGGCGATGTTGGGCGTCTCGAGGGGTTGCGCCTTGCGGGCCTTGAGCCAGCGCCGAAAGGTCTTCACCCCGCTGTCGCGCTCCAGGCGTTCGGCCCTCCCGGTGAGCCGGACCTGGTCCGGGTTCTCCAGGTCCAGGGCGAGCTGGGCCGCCGTGGCGTAGCGGTCGTCCGGATCGACCTCCAGGCAGCGCAGGATGATCTCCTGCAGCCAGGGCGGACAATCGGGATTGAGCGCCCGCGGCGGCACCGGATCGCGCCACAGGCGGCGGCGGATCTGGCCGCCGCGCGGATTGCCGAAGGGGCGCTTGCCCGTGACGAAGAAGTACAGCATCACGCCTAGCGCGAAGAGATCGCTGCGCGGATCGGCCCGGTCCTGCAGCACCTGCTCCGGCGCCATGTAGGGGGTGGTTCCGAACGGCTCGCGAAATTCCTCGGCCAGAAGATCGGGCAGGCGCTCGTGCCGGGCGAAGCCGTAATCGATGAGAACGGCCTCGCCGGTCGCGCGGATCATCACGTTGCTCGGCTTGATGTCGAGATGGATGACGTGCTGGAGATGCAGGTCGTGCAGGGCATGCGCCACCTTCGCGCCGATCGCGACGACCTCGGGCCAGGGCAGAGGCACCCTGTCGAGCCGCGCCTTCAGGGATTCCCCGGGGATCCGCTCCATGACGATGTAGGGCATGGGATCGAGCGGACCCGTCGCGACGAAACGGGGCACGTGGGGGCCCGTCAGGCGCGGCATGATCATCTGCTCGGTCTCGAAGCACACGATGGGCAGCGGATCGTCGCTGTCGATCAGCATCGGGATCTTCATGATCAGCGGTGTCGGATCGCCTTCACGAGCGACCGCCCAGAGCTGCGCCATGCCGCCCGTCCCCAGGTTCTCCTGGAGCGTGAAACTGTCGATCCCCATGCCGGGGCTCAGACGCCAGCGCATCCGTCAGCGGCCCTGTTCGAGGCGTTGGGCCAGCTTTTCCGGCAGGCCCGCCTCCCGCACCTTCCGGGCGGCCGCGGCCGTGTCATAGGGCACGCGCAGATAGCGCAGGGTCTGGCGCACGGTGTCGAATACGGCGTAGTTCGCCGCCGCGACCCCGTCCCGCGGCTGGCCGACCGCGCCGATCACCGCCAGCCAGGTGCGCGTGGGCAGGAGCGGAATGTCGTTGTTGGCCACCGGCGAGAAGGTGCCGACCTTGGCGGTCGTGCTCATGTGGTAGAGCATGGGCACATGCACATGGCCGCAGAAGGTGATGTGCGCATCCACGCGGCTGAAATGCCGGATCGCCTCCATGGGACCCGCCATGTAGTCCCAGGTACGGGGGGCATACCCATTGGCATGGACGTAGAGGACGCTTCCCTCCTCATGGGTGAGGGGAAGGTCCGCCAGAAACCGCCGCTGTTCGAGCCCGAGCTGATTGCGGGTCCAGCGGATCGCCTCCTGGGCCACGCTGTTCATGTCCTCGTCCGAGCCGTCGATCGCCGCGTCGTGGTTGCCGAGCAACGCCACGGCGCCCTGATCCACGAGCCCCCGGACCGTATCGACCACCCAGGCCGGATCGGCGCCGTAACCCACATAATCGCCGAGAAAGATCAGGCGATCCGCGTGAAGCAGGCGCGCATGGGCGAGGCAGGCCGACAGGGCCTCCCGATTGCCGTGGATGTCGGTCAGAAGGGCGATGAGCATGGAGCCAGTACAACTCCAAACTCACCGCCACTGCAACTGGCCGATAGCGGCGATTGCGCAGGGGCTTACCCCCGCAGCGCTTCCAGCACCTTGCCGCCGGGCCGGCCACGCGGCTCGAGGCCGATGCGGCGCTCCACGTCCTTGATGGCCTCGCGGGTCTTGGCCCCGATCTTGCCGTCCGGCTCGCCCACATCGTAGCCGCGAGCGGTCAGGAGCTGCTGCAGCTCGCGGCGCTGGGCGCGGGAGAGCGGCGGATCGTCGGTGGGCCAGGCGGTCTGGATGCCGGGCAGGCCCTTCAGCCGGTCCCCGAGCAGCGCGATGGCCAGGCCGTAGGATTCGGCTGCGTTGTAGGAATAGACCGCGTCGAAATTCTTGGTGACGAGGAAGGCCGGGCCGTTGATGCCGGCCGGGATGATGATGCCGGCGGCATAATTGCCCGAGAGCGGACGCCCGTCGACGCGGCGCACGCCCATGGCGGCCCAGGTGGCCAGCGGCTTCTTGTTCTTGCGCCCGGCCAGGCCGGCATTGAAGTTTTCCGGCAGGCGCACCTCGTAGCCCCAGGGCAGGCCGTTCACCCAGCCGGCTTTCTTGAGGAAATTGGCCGTCGAGTGAACCGCATCGGGCACGGAATTCATGATGTCGCGGCGACCATCCCCGTCGCCGTCGACGGCAAGCCGCTGGAAGGTGGACGGCATGAACTGGGTATGGCCGAAGGCGCCGGCCCAGGAGCCGCGCAGATTGGCCGGGTTGATGTCGCCGTCCTGCACGATCTTCAGGGTCGCCATCAGCTCGCCCTTGAAATACTCGTTGCGGCGCGGCGCATAGCAGACGAGCGTCGACAGGGACTGGATCAGCGGCCGTCCGCCGATGTCCTTGCCGAAATTCGATTCCACCCCCCAGACGCCCGCGATCGCATGCCGGTCGACGCCGAAGCGCGCCTCGGCGGAGGCCAGCGCCTGGCCCCACTGACGCATGGCGGTGCGGCCGTCCTGCACCCGCTCCTCGTCCACGAGCGCCGAGAGATAGTCCCAGATCGGCGTCTTGAACTCGGGCTGATTGTTCATGAGGTCGAGGATCGTCAGATCCGGCGTGACGCCACGGGTCGCGACGTCGAAGGCCTGGCCGGAAATGCCCTTGGCGGCCGCGTGGCTGCGCAGGCCGTTGAGGCATGAGCCGAAATTGGCCTGAGCCGACGCCGGCGTGCCGATGGCAAGAGTGGTGAGAACGAAGAGAGTGGGGGCAAGAAGGTACTTCATGCCCGGCAGATTGCAGGGAATTTGGTTAATCTTATGGAAACGGGACAGGAGCCCGGTCAGGCCGAGCCGTGGTCGGGATCGGGAAGATCGGTCTGGATCCAGCGGTCGCTGACATGGATGTCGGTGGTCTCCAGCCGCCCCGGACCGAGATTAACGAACTTGTGCGGAATGCCGGCCGGCCCGAAGACAACCTGACCGGCCTCGCATTCGAAGCGCTCGTCGCCGACCGTGAAGAGCGCCCGCCCCTCGCGGATGATGAAAATCTCGTCATAGGGGTGGACATGCCATTTCGGCCCGACGCCGACCTGTTCCGTGGCATAGAAGAGCACGGTCGCACCAGTGCCCAGCCTGTGCCCCTCGATATGGCCTTTCCAGAACAGATCCGGATGGGTCGCCCAGTCGGCACGGTTCAGAACCTGTGGCTTGCCCTGTGTCATCGACGCGTCCTTATGGATGAGGCTGCGGCTCCGGCGGTTCGGGAACGGTCAGGCCCAGGCGCGCTCCGAGAGCTTCTTCTCGAAGGTGTCGATGGCCGCGCCCTTCTCCATGGTCAGGCCGATGCCGTCGAGGCCGTTGAGCATGCAGTGCTTCTTGAACGGATCGATGTCGAACTTGACCGTTCCCCCGTCGGGGCCGCGGATCTCCTGGTTCTCGAGGTCGATGGTCAGGGTCGCGTTGGCGCCGCGCTCCGCGTCGTCGAAGAGCTTCTCCAGGTCTTCGGCTGAGACCTTGATCGGCAGGATGCCGTTCTGGAAGCAGTTGTTGTAGAAGATGTCGGCGAAGCTCGTGGAGATCACGCAGCGGATTCCGAAATCGAGCAGCGCCCAGGGGGCATGCTCGCGGGACGAGCCGCAGCCGAAATTGTCGCCTGCCACCAGGATCTTGGCGTTCCGGTAGGCCGGCTGGTTGAGCACGAAATCCGGGTTCTCCGATCCGTCCTCGCGGTAGCGCATCTCGGAGAAGAGGCCTTTGCCGAGCCCCGTGCGCTTGATCGTCTTCAGGTACTGCTTCGGGATGATCATATCGGTGTCGATATTGATGATCCGCAGCGGCGCCGCGACGCTTTCCAGCACGGTGAACTTGTCCATGGTCCTCAGTCCTTCAGGCGACAGCCGAACTGCCTTCAGGTGCCTCATATCAAAGGCTCGGCGAGCCGGCTAGGCCAACGATGGTCGCGGCGAGACGATCCGGGCTCAGCGCCAGAGATTCGTCTTGGCCAGATCGTAGACCTCGTCGGCGCGGCCGCTCAGCACGGCCTTGACCATGTAGAGGGTGAACCCCTTAGCCATGTCGAGGGTGACGGAAGGAGGCATCGCGAGTTCCGACCGGTTCACCACCGCGTCGACAAGGACAGGCCCATCATGGGCGAAAGCGGCGGCGATCCCCTCCTCCACCTCGGCCGGATCTTCTAGCCTGATGCCGCGAATGCCCGCGGCTTCGGCCATGGCGGCGAAGTTCGGATTCTGGAGTTCCGTGCCGAAATCCAGAAACCCGGTGGATTTCTGCTCGAGTTCGACGAATCCCAACGTGCCGTTGTTGAACACCACGATCTTCACGGGAAGGCGGTTCTGCGCCAGGGTGAGGAGGTCGCCCATCAGCATGGCAAAGCCGCCGTCGCCCGACAGCGAGATCACCTGCCGATCGGGGAAGGCCGCTTGAGCCCCGATTCCCTGCGCCATCGCATTCGCCATCGAGCCGTGCCAGAACGACCCGAGGAGCCGCCGCTTGCCGTTCATGGTGAGATAGCGCGCCGCCCAGACCACAGGCAGGCCCACATCGCAGGTGAACACGGCGTCCTCCGCCGCCCGGTCGCTGATCGCCTTGGCGACCTGCTGCGGATGGATCGGGCGCCGGCCCGGCGTCCCGACGGCGAGCTCGTCCAGCGATCGGCGCGCCTTGGCGTAATGCTCCCGCGCCCGGGCGAGATGCTTGCCGTCGCTCTTCCGGTCGAGAAGCGGCAGCAGCGCCGCCAGGGTCGCTCGGACGTCACCCACCACACCGACATCGACCGGGACGCGGCGGCCGATATTCTCGCCGCGGATGTCGACCTGCGCGATGCGCACGCCGGCATCGCCCGGGTAGAACTGGCGATAGGGGAAATCGGTGCCGAGCATCAGCAGCACGTCGCAATCGTTCATGGCGTAGTACCCGGACGAGAAGCCGATCAGCCCGGTCATGCCGACATCGTAGGGGTTGTCCCACTCCACATGTTCCTTGCCGCGCATCGCGTGCACCATGGGTGCCTGCAGGCACTCGCCCAAGGCCAGCAGCTCGTCATGGGCTCCCGCACAGCCCGCCCCGCACAGGATCGTGATGCGATCGCCGCCGTTGAGCAGGGCGGCGAGACGATCGAGATCCTCCGGGGCCGGTGTGACGACGGGAGCCGACGACAGCAACCCTTCGAGCTTGGCTGCCGGCGCGGCGGCGGGCTGAAGGGCCACGTCACCGGGGATGACCAGCACCGACACGCCGCGCTTGGCCCTCGCCTCTCGGATGGCGATCTCGAGAGTGCGTGGCATCTGATGGGCGCCCGAGACCAGCTCGCAATAATGGCTGCATTCCCGGAACAGATTTTCCGGGTGCGTCTCCTGGAAGTAGCCGCTGCCGATCTCCGGCGAGGGGATATGGGCCGCGATGGCCAGGACCGGCACCCGCGAACGATGGCAGTCGAACAGGCCGTTGATGAGATGCAGGTTGCCCGGGCCGCAGCTTCCCGCGCAGACGGCGAGGTCCCCGGTCAGATGCGCCTCGGCGCCGGCCGCGAAGGCCGCGACCTCCTCGTGCCGGACATGGATCCACTCGATCCCGCCCCGGCGGCGGATGGCGTCCGTCAGACCGTTGAGGCTGTCGCCGACGATGCCGTAAACCCGTTTAACGCCCGCAGCCGCCAGGATCTCGACAAACTGCTCAGCCACCGTCTGTGCCATGAAACCTCTCCTGAATGGGGACGTATCGCGGTTCCCGGGCGGGCCGGATTACCTTGGGACAAGGCTTATGTGGCGCTGCTTTGGGCTGATGGTAGCCTGCAAGGCTTACCCTGCCGCCGCCTCGATGGCCTCCATGTCGGCGTCGGAGAGACCGAAATGGTGGCCGATCTCGTGCACCAGGACGTGGGTGACGATGTGGCCCAAGGTTTCCTCGTGCTCGGCCCAGTAATCCAGAATCGGGCGGCGGTAGAGCCAGACCATGTTGGGGAACTGTCCGGTCTGCATCAGGCCGCCCCCTTGCGCCAGACCGATGCCGCGGAAGAGGCCCAGCAGGTCGAAGGGCGTCTCGCAGCCCATCTCGTTCATCGTCTCGTCATCGGGGAAATCCTCGACCCGGATCACCACGCCCTCGCACAACCGTCGGAACTCCTCCGGCAGGCGGGCATAGGCGTCCCGGGCCAGGATTTCGAGATCGTCGAGGGAGGGCGCTTGCAGGTCGGCAAAAGTCGTCATGGGGTCAGAGGATCCTCAGCTGGACCAGGAGCCAGATCGCCAGGATGACGACGCCGACGAGGGACAGGGCCCGGCCGATCCGGCGGCCCCAGAGCTCGACCGGATCGGTGCCGCCGCCCTCGGCCGAGCCGACGGCGTCCCGGGCGCCGAAATGATCGCCGGCGCGCCGCCCCATACGGGCGAGGGCCGACGAGCCGAGGGTCTCCGAATCGCGCCGGACGCGCTCCAGCGCCTCGCGGGCCTCCCGCTCCTGGTCGCTCATGACACCCTCCTTAAAACCTTTACCGTTGCTTTACCATGGCGATCGGATCGCCTCTTCGCAACGGAACGCCTCGTGCGCTTGGCCGTTAACAGGCCCGGAACAACAAAAGCTCACGAGGCAACAATGCGTAAAGTGTTCGGTATCCTGGCTGCGGCCGGGCTGGTGGTTCTCGGTGCCGGTGCGGCGTCGGCCCAGGGCGTCGACGTGCGGATCGGTCCGTCGGGCGTTCGCGTGGAGCAGGAGCGGCATCACGGCCCCCGCTACCGCGAGCGCGTGATTGAGCGCCGCGTGGTGCGTCCGGCCCGGACCCGCACCGTGTGCCGCACGGTGATGGAAGAGCGCGTGCGCCCGAGCGGCGTGGTGGTCCGCCGTCCGGTCGAGCGCTGCCGACAGGTGGTGAGCAGCCGCCGGGTCTACGTGGACTAAGCGTCGGGTATCCCATGAAAATGGCCGCGGCTCCTGCGAGCCGCGGCCATTTCGTTTGTTGGACGGTTCGGATCAGCCGAAGCTGCGGATGTCCACGAACCGGCCCGCAATCGCGGCCGCCGCGGCCATGGCGGGCGAGACGAGATGGGTGCGGCCCTTGAAGCCCTGACGGCCCTCGAAGTTGCGGTTCGACGTGGAGGCGCAGCGCTCGTGGGGCGCGAGGCGATCGGCGTTCATGGCCAGGCACATGGAGCAGCCGGGCTCGCGCCAGTCGAAGCCGGCCGCCTTGAAGATCTTGTCGAGTCCCTCGGCCTCAGCCTGCATCTTCACGATGCCGGAGCCGGGCACGATCATGGCGCTGACGCTCTCGGCCACGCGCTTGCCCTCGACCACCTTCGCCACGGCGCGCAGGTCCTCGATACGGCCGTTGGTGCACGAGCCGATGAAGACGCGGTCCAGGGTGATGTCGGTGATCTTCGTCCCCGGCGTGAGGCCCATATATTCCAGGGCCCGCCACTTGGAGCGGCGCTTGTTCTCGTCCTGGATATCGTCCGGGTTCGGCACCACGCCGGCCACCGAGACCACGTCCTCAGGGCTGGTGCCCCAGGTGACGATGGGCGGCAGGTTCGCGGCATCGAGCCTGATCTCGGTGTCGAAGAAGGCGCCCTCGTCCGTGCGGAGGCTGTCCCAATAGCGCACGGCTGCGTCCCAGGCCTCGCCCTTCGGCGCCTTGGGGCGGTCCTTCAGGTAGGCATAGGTCTTCTCGTCCGGCGCCACCATGCCGGCGCGGGCCCCGCCCTCGATCGACATGTTGCAGATCGTCATGCGGCCTTCCATCGACAGGGAGCGGATGGCTTCGCCCGCATATTCGATCACGTGGCCGGTGCCGCCGGCAGTGCCGATCTCGCCGATGATGGCCAGGATGATGTCCTTCGCCGTGACCCCGGGAGGCAGCTGCCCGTCCACGGTCACGCGCATGTTCTTGGCCTTCTTCTGGATCAGCGTCTGGGTGGCGAGCACATGCTCGACCTCCGAGGTGCCGATCCCGTGGGCGAGCGACCCGAAGGCGCCATGGGTGGAGGTGTGGCTGTCGCCGCACACGATGGTCATGCCCGGCAGCGTGAAGCCCTGCTCGGGGCCCACCACGTGGACGATGCCCTGGCGGGTGTCGAGCTCGTTGTAGTACTCGACGCCGAAATCCTTGGCGTTCTGGGCGAGAGCCGCCACCTGGGTCGCGGCCTCGGGATCCTCGATGCCGTGCGAGCGGTCGGAGGTCGGCACATTGTGATCGACGACGGCGAGCGTCTTGTGCGGCTGGCGCACCTTGCGGCCGGTCATGCGCAGGCCTTCGAAGGCCTGGGGACTGGTCACTTCATGGACGAGGTGGCGGTCGATGTAGAGAAGGCACGTCCCGTCATCCTGCTGATCGACGACGTGATCGTCCCAGATCTTGTCATAGAGGGTGCGGGGCTTGGCCATGGTCTCTTCTTCCAACGGTCGAAATTGAGGGTTTGACGTGTTTAGCGGCCTCGTGCCCGGACGGGAAGATGTCCTGAGCGCACACCGCCTTGAAACGATCGCATAGCAGACGCCGACCATCGCGCAATTATATTTTTGTCGCGACCGTTTACGGCAGAGCCTGCCCG
>DASZBB010000258.1:0-7058 GCA_035944695.1 Microvirga sp.
CGTGTCGCTGCCCGAACCGCCGTCGAGAACGTCAGCACCGCTACCGCCCGCGAGCAAGTCGTTGCCGTTGCCGCCATCGAGATTGTCGCTGCCAAGGGAGCCCGTCAGTATATCGTGTCCGGAACCTCCGAAGATGATGCCTGTACCCTGAATGGCATCATCGCCGGTCGTGCCGACGGTCACTGCAAAGATCGAGTAACTCTCGTCCGCCTTTTTGACGATGACATTGCTGTGCTGGATGACCGTGCCGCCATCCACCGCTCCGCCATCGCCGCTTCCTCCGTCGATACCCCCATCGGTTCCCCCATCGATGGTTCCGCCCGATGGCCTCGTGGACGCCGGATCAACCAAATGATAGCGGCTATGGAACTCCATATCGAGTGTTCCGGAGGTTCCGCCATCTGCGTCTGTCCGCAACTCGTAGACGGGCGATCCGTTCGGGTTACTAGGATCGATGGCATAGCGCTTGCCGCCGATCTGGATGACCTCGTGCAGTTTTCCATCGACCATGACATGGTCCACGACCTTGAAGTCGTCACTCGCAGATCCGCCGCCGCTTGCTCCACTGCCGGTTGCGCCACCACCGCTTCCGCCGTCCGCAGGTCCGCTCGAGATGCCACCGGCGAGGGGGGTCCCCGCCAGCACTCTCCGTTCCAAGTTCTCCATTTCTTCCCAAAGATTGTATGCCATTTTTGGGCTCCTCCTGCTGCTAAGGCATCGGCGATCGTTCTTTCCAAGGATAGAAAGTTCGTCACGATCTCAGCAACGATATAATATGGCGAACAACTAGCAACAGAAATTTCGAGGATCTGCAACTGCTGTCAGTAACGGGGTGCCTGAACAAAAAAGCCGAGGCCGCCTCTATTGAATACCGACGGATGCGAGCTTTCTCACCTCGGAGCCCGTAAGCGTCCATGCCTTCGTATATCGGTAAAAGGCGCAGCTTTCGCTGCGCCTTCTCTGTTTGTATGGCTTGCCGGTCACACCACCAGGAAGTCGGAGGCGCTCAGGCTCAGGCCGGCCGTCACGGCGGCAAACTTCACCGCCGCCTGCCCGCCCGAGCCGTCCGCGTCCCAGAACAGCTCGCCCGTCGCCTGGTTGTACACCAGGCGCTGCTGCGCCGCCGTCGCCACCGGACCCAGCGTGAATGCAGCCGCCAGGCTGCTCGCCGTCAGGCCCGTGAAGATCGCACCCGACAGCTGGATCCGGTCCGCGCCCACCACAAAATCCGTGATCGTGTCCGCATTCGCGGCACTCAGCGCCACGTCGAACACGAACAGGTCCGCCTCGCTCCCGCCCGTGAGCACGTCCCGGCCCGTCCCGCCCGAGAGAGTATCGGTCCCAGTGCCGCCGTACACCGCGTCGTCCCCGCCCTCGCCGTGGACCCCGTCGTTCCCGTCCTCGCCCACCAGCGTGTCGTTGCCGGCCTCGCCGCTCAGCATGTCGTGGCCGAGGCCGCCGCTGAGCGTGTCATTGCCCAGGCCGCCGAGCAGGTAATCCTCGCCGGCTTCGCCCTTGAGCAGGTCGGCGCCGCCCTGGCCGTAGAGCTGGTCGTTGCCGCCGCCGCCGTAGAGCGCGCCGCCTTGGCCGCCGGCCAGCACGCCGCTGATGAGCACGTCGTCGTAACCGGTGCCGCGCAGGCCCTCGATGCCCGCATAGCTGTCGCCCGCCGCCTCGCCGCCAAAGCCGCCGCCGGTGAGGCTTGCCGCCACCCCGGCATTGGCCTCCTGGTAAGACACGATGTCGGCGCCGGCCCCGCCCTGGAACGCGTTCGTGCCGCTGTCGGTCCAGGACAGGTCGAGGAACAGATCGTCGCCCTCGCCACCGTCAAGGCTATTGACACCGACACCGCCCAGGAGCGTGTCATTGCCGGAACCACCCTGCAGGGTGTCGTTGCCATCGCCGCCCGCCAAACTATCGCTGCCGTCCCCGCCGGAGAGCGTGTCGTTGCCGAGAGCGCCATAGAGGCTGTCGTTGCCGTCGTGGCCGCTCAGCAGGTTGTCACCGGCATCGCCGCCCAGGTTGTCGGCAAAGGCAGAACCGCTCAGCGCCTCGACGCCCTCGAACACGTCGCTGGACCAGCTGAACGATAGCCAGGCGGTCACGCCGGCCGTGGCGTCCTCGTAGGACACGGTGTCGAAGCCCTCGCCGCCGGTGAGCACGTTCACACCCGCGCCGCCCTGCAGCAGATCGTCGCCCGCACCGCCGTTCAGGACGTCATGACCGGCGCCGCCCTTGAGGACGTCCGCTTGCCCACCCCCGTTGATCGTATCGTGGCCGTCATCACCGTTCAGGAAGCCGCTGCCGACAATGAGGTCGTCGTCGCTCGATCCGGAGAAGAAATCCATCGTGTGGCTGCTGCCATCGGCGTCCTGAACCGTCAGCGTGATCTTGTAGCCGGGCTTCGGGAACTTCCCGTTCTCATCGGGCGGTGCCCAGTAGTAGCTCCCATCAGGCGCGCGAACGAGTCCTACTCGAACAGGAGGGTCTCCAAGTAGCGTCATCTCCCATTGGTTACTCGCGGGATTTCTGTGCAGGGTATACATGGTTTGGCCGCCTACGAGACCGGTGTAGTCATTCAGCGGCAAATTCTTGATATTCGGATTGGCTGACCTCCAATCAGTAGGCGGCTTCCAATCACTCCCGGATTTCCGCTGTCCAAAGGGAACATAATCCCTCAGGACGCCGATCTGATTGGTGCCTCCCGACGTTCCGCCATCGGTTCCGGCTGAACCGCTGCCGCCCGTGCCGCTGCCGGTGAGCCCACCGAATAGGCTGTCGAAGACAAGATCGGCGATCTCCTGGGTGTAGCCTTCCTCTGTCCCGCCCTGGGCGATCAGAGCGTTGATGTTCTCGAACAGCTGCGCCGTGATCTGGGCATTGATCTGCTGGAGCTCTTCGTCGCTCAGTTCATCGTCGTTCTGCGAGCCACCGGACGAGTCGTCTGACGAGCCTCCGCTCCACGCACCAACCTGAAACTGCAAGGAGTTGACCTCCATCGGCGAGGCCCCCCTAGGACCATGGCCTCGAGCATTTCGATTTGTTTAGCAAGATTATCTGCCACTAATATCTCCTGGTCTGCTTGTTGCAGTGGAGATCGCCCCCATGTGTGGACCTGTTGAATGGCCCTTTGAGCGCCCCACGGATACATTGTTACAATAATCCTATCCGCACGCAACAGGTGCGTCGCATCTTCGATGATGCTGTAAGTTGCATTTCCTGACACCGTCCTAAGCAGATTGCTCTGCATGTTTCGCGAAACCGGACCCAGGCTCGGAATGCCGGCCGATCATCGGCCTCCACCTGCTCATTCGCGACTCATCATCGGCTCGCGGGAATCACGATCGGCCGGCTCGATTCGGCCGAGGCGTTGCGGCAGCGAATTTTCCCGTATTTCCCGGATTCCGGCGCTTTCAGGGATCTTCCCCTGTTCCGCCCCTCACCAGCCCCGATTGATGCGCCGGCACAACATTTCGTACCTTTTTGCCGTGGCCTTGAGCCGGCGAAGCTTGGCCATTGCAGAATCCCGGAACGGATTCTCGGAGGAGTCTCTGTGGCTTAGCCAGTTTTCCACATTCTTAACACTCTCCACACTATATATAGTTGGAACCGTGAGCCGCGACACAAGTTCTTGACGTAAGGCTCGCAACACGACTAGCTTGCCGGGGTACCGACCAGAGACCGGTGACCGACCCGAAAAGGCCGGTTGAAACTCCCCAGAGTGAGCGTCAGAGCCTCGCGGCAACGTGGTTGCCGCGTGACCCGTGACGTCTGGACGAGGCCGTAACTCGGGCGTGTTGCGTGTGGCGATCCGAAAGAACGGATCGTTGGGGCGTCGAACAATAATTGTGGGCTGATGAGCTGCGGGGCAAATCGCGGCCATGGGGACCTTTTGTCCCCGATACTTAGGAATGTGACCATGCGGATCGAGCGGCGTTATACGAAAACCGGCCAATCGCCTTATTCCTCCCTCGCCTTCCGGCTCGCCACGAGCGAGATCCGCAACCCGGACGGCTCGGTGGTCTTCAAGCTCGAGAACATCGAGGTGCCGGAGACCTGGAGCCAGGTGGCCTCCGACGTGCTGGCCCAGAAGTACTTCCGCAAGGCCGGCGTGCCGGCCCGTCTGAAGAAAGTCGAGGAGAACGACGTACCAAGCTGGCTGTGGCGCTCCGTGCCCGACGAGGCGGCTCTGTCCGCCCTCCCCGAGGACCAGCGCTTCGGCTCCGAGATCTCCTCCAAGCAGGTGTTCGACCGTCTCGCCGGCTGCTGGACCTATTGGGGCTGGAAGGGCGGCTACTTCTCGTCGGAAGAGGACGCGCAGGCCTTCTACGACGAGCTGCGCTACATGCTCGCCAACCAGATGGTGGCGCCCAACTCGCCGCAATGGTTCAACACCGGCCTGCACTGGGCCTACGGCATTGACGGCCCCGGCCAGGGCCACTTCTATGTGGACTACAAGACCGGCAAGCTGACGAAGTCCAAGTCCGCCTACGAGCACCCGCAGCCCCATGCCTGCTTCATCCAGGGCGTCGAGGACGACCTGGTGAACGAGGGCGGCATCATGGACCTGTGGGTCCGCGAGGCGCGCCTGTTCAAGTACGGCTCGGGCACCGGCTCCAACTTCTCCAAGCTGCGCGGCGAGGGTGAAAAGCTCTCCGGCGGCGGCCGCTCGTCGGGCCTCATGAGCGTCCTCAAGATCGGCGACCGGGCCGCCGGCGCCATCAAGTCGGGCGGCACCACGCGCCGCGCCGCCAAGATGGTGGTGGTCGACGTCGACCATCCGGACATCGAGAGCTACATCGACTGGAAGGTGAAGGAGGAGCAGAAGGTCGCCGCCCTCGTGACCGGCTCCAAGCTCGGGAACAAGCACCTCAAGGCCATCATGAAGGCCTGCGTGAACTGCGAGGCCGAGGGCGATGCCTGCTTCGATCCGGAGAAGAACCCGGCCCTGAAGAAGGAGATCAAGCTCGCCCGCCGGGTCATGATCCCGGACAACTACATCAAGCGCGTCATCCAGTTCGCGCGCCAGGGCTACACGGACATCGACTTCCCGATCTACGACACCGACTGGGATTCGGAAGCCTACCTGACGGTCTCAGGCCAGAACTCCAACAACTCCGTGTCGCTCACCGACGACTTCCTGCGCGCGGTGGAGAACGACGCGGACTGGCACCTCACCGCCCGCAAGGACGGCAAGGTGGTGAAGACCCTCAAAGCCCGCGACCTGTGGGAGCAGATCGGCCATGCCGCCTGGGCGTCCGCCGATCCGGGCCTGCATTTCAACACCACCATGAACGACTGGCACACCAGCCCCGCCGGTGGCCGCATCCGGGCGTCGAACCCGTGCTCGGAATACATGTTCCTGGACGACACGGCGTGCAACCTCGCCTCCGCCAACCTGCTGCAGTTCTTCGACCGCTCGACGCACAAGTTCGACGCCGAGTCCTTCGAGCATGCCTGCCGCCTCTGGACGGTGGTGCTCGAGATCTCCGTCATGATGGCGCAGTTCCCGTCGAAGGAGATCGCGCAGCTCTCCTACGAGTACCGCACGCTCGGCCTGGGCTTCGCGAATATCGGCGGCCTGCTCATGACCATGGGCCTGCCCTACGATTCCGACGCGGGCCGCGCCCTCGGCGGCGCCATCACGGCGATCATGACCGGCGTGTCCTATGCCACCTCGGCCGAGATGGCCGGCGAGCTCGGGCCGTTCCCGAACTACAAGGCCAACGCGAAGCACATGCTGCGCGTGATCCGCAACCACCGCCGCGCCGCGCACGGCGAGGCCGCTGGCTACGAGGGCCTCGCGGTCAACCCGGTCCCGCTCGACCACGCCTCCTGCCCGGACCAGGATCTCGTCGCCCATGCGAAATCCGCCTGGGACAAGGCGCTCGAGCTCGGCGAGAAGAACGGCTACCGCAACGCGCAGGCCACCGTGATCGCGCCCACGGGCACGATCGGCCTGGTGATGGATTGCGACACCACCGGCATCGAGCCCGACTTCGCTCTCGTGAAGTTCAAGAAGCTCGCCGGCGGCGGCTACTTCAAGATCATCAACCGGGCGGTGCCCGACGCCCTCCGCGCGCTGGGCTACCGCGAATCCGAGATCGCCGAGATCGAGGCCTATGCGGTGGGCCACGGCTCCATGAAGCAGGCTCCCGCCATCAACCCGGGTAGCCTGCGCGCCAAGGGTTTTTCGGACGAGAAGATCGACGCGGTGGAGAAGGGCCTGAAGAGCGCCTTCGACATCAAGTTCGTCTTCAACCGCTGGACGCTCGGCGAAGACTTCCTCACCGGCACGCTCAAAGTGCCGGCCGAGAAGCTCAACGATCCGTCCTTCGACCTGCTGCAGTTCCTCGGCTTCTCGAAGGCCGACATCGAGGCCGCGAACATCCACATCTGCGGAGCGATGACGCTCGAAGGCGCGCCCTTCCTCAAGGTGGAGCACTACCCGGTGTTCGACTGCGCCAATCCCTGCGGCAAGATCGGCAAGCGGTATCTCTCTGTGGAGAGCCACATCCGCATGATGGCGGCGGCGCAGCCCTTCATCTCGGGGGCGATCTCCAAGACCATCAATATGCCCAACGACGCCACGGTCGAGGACTGCAAGAACGCCTACATGCTGTCCTGGAAGCTGGCGCTGAAGGCGAACGCCCTCTACCGCGACGGCTCCAAGCTCTCGCAGCCGCTGAACTCCGCCCTCATCGCCGATGAGGACGAGGACGCGGAGGACGCCGCCGAAGCGGTCGCCGCCCTGCCGGCCGCCGCGAAAGCCGCCCACGTGTCGGAGAAGATCGTCGAGAAGATCGTCGAGCGCGTGGTGGCCCTGCGCGACCGCGAGAAGATGCCCGACCGCCGCAAGGGCTACACCCAGAAGGCCGTGGTCGGCGGCCACAAGGTGTACCTGCGCACCGGCGAGTACGACGACGGACGCCTCGGCGAGATCTTCATCGACATGCACAAGGAAGGCGCCGCCTTCCGGGCCATGATGAACAACTTCGCCATCGCGATCTCGCTCGGCCTGCAATACGGCGTGCCGCTGGAGGAATACGTGGAGGCCT
>DASZBB010000259.1:0-59996 GCA_035944695.1 Microvirga sp.
GACGATGGCAGCAAGGACGTGTTCGTCCACGCCACCGCGCTCGAGCGCGCCGGCATCCGCGGCCTGCGCGAGGGCCAGAAGGTCTCCTTCGACACCGCAGAGGACCGCCGCTCCGGCAAGGTCGCCGTCAACAACATCCAGGGTTGATGATGGTCCTGCACTTCACACGAGTGCAGCTGACGGAGCCGCTCCCGAGGGGAGCGGCTTTCTTTTTTCCGACGCCATCCTCCGATGGCTGACGCGGCGAGGTAGTGATGAACACGTTTCGAAGGGCTCAAGCCAAATCGGTGATGTTCGTGGTGGATTACGACGATGCGCGCCGGGCCTATCTCTGGATCGACAATACGGGAAAGGCCTCCGATCCGCGCGTCGTCGAAACGCTCGCACGCGCGCAGCAGGAGCAGGGCACCCTCCCGGAGGGCACCATCACCAGCATCAGGCGTGTCCGGTAGTCGGCACGCGATGGTTCCCGCAACGCCCTTATGATCAGCAGGTGACATGAAAACGAAAGATTTCGGCGAGCGACTCAAGACGGCCCAGAGCGCGAAGGAGGCCATGATGGCCAAGTTCCGTCAGCGGCCGGGACCGGACGATCCGGCGGTGGCCGAGCGGCAGGCCGCCCGCGCCGCCATCGCGGTCGCGCGGGATGCCCGCCAGGCTGAACGGGAAGCCGAGCGCCTGGCCGAGAACGAGCGTGCGGCCGCCGAGCGTGCGGCTCTCGCGGCCGAGAAGGCGGAGCAGGAGAAACGCGCGGCTGCGGAACAGGAAGCCGACCACGCCAGGCGGGAAGCGGAGGGCAAGGCCGCGCGCGATGCTCGGTATGCGGCCCGCAAGGCACGTCAATCGTAGCGCCGCCGGCGCGCTTGCCGGCGTGAGCCGCCGAACCGGTGCGGCAACAACAGGAGACTGACAGATGATCCACAAATTCAAGATGCGGCAGATGGTGCAGCTGAAGCAGCCCGGTTTCACCGACACGCGAACGAACTCCAGCAATGTCTATGAAGTCGTGCGGCTCATGCCGGCCGATCAGACGGGAGAGTTTTCGTATCGGATCAAGTCGGGCCCCACCGAGCGAGCGGTTCGGGAAGGCGAGATCCGCGGCGTCTAGCCGCCGGGGCTTCGGCACGACCGCCCGACACCTCCATCCAAACGAATGATGCCGCGGGCATGACCTCCGGCCGGCATCGAGAAAGGACATCCTTTGCAGGTTTTCGTCAGAGACAACAACGTCGATCAGGCCCTTCGGGCGCTCAAGCGCAAGATGCAGCGGGAAGGGATCTTCCGCGAGATGAAGGCGCGGAAATCCTACGAGAAGCCCTCCGAGCGGAAGGTCCGCGAGAAGGACGAAGCGATCCGCCGCGCGCGCAAGCTCGCCCGCAAGCAGGCGATCCGCGAAGGCCTGATCGCGGCGCCCAAGCGCCCCGCACGCCCGGCCCGCGGACCGGCGGCCTTTTCCCGTCCCGCCGCACCGGCGCCCAAGCCCACCCCGTAATCGCATCTGTGTCCCGCTGCGCCCGGACGCTCACGCCGCCGGGCGCCGGAACATGCTCTGGATCACGTTCCCGCGCCGACCAGCTCCGGCGGCCTTGGTCAGGCCGTGTGGCCGGTCCGGGATGACGCGGTGGCCACGAGAGCCGCGACAGCCACCGCGAGGGGAACGAACGACACCCACAGGACCATGTCCCAGCCGTAGGCCGTCAGCAGCCCGCCGGACGAGAACGAACCCACAGCCATCGTGCCGAACACCAGGGAGTCGTTGAGCGACTGCACCCGCGTGCGTTCTTCGGGGCGGTGGCACTCCAGCACGAGAGCGGAAGCGCCCGCGAAGCCGAAGTTCCAGCCGAGGCCGAGCAGGATGAGCGTCACCCAGAAATGCGCCACGTCCACGCCCGTGAGCCCGATGGCGGCGGAGATCGCCGTGAGCGCCAATCCGGCGGCCACCACGCGGGGCGCGCCGAAGCGGGTGATCAGCTTACCCGTGAAGAAGCCCGGGGCGTACATGGCGATGATGTGCCATTGCAGGCCGAGATTGGACGATTCCTGCGACAGGCCGCACAGGCGCATCGCCAAAGGCGCGGCCGTCATGATGAAGTTCATGAGCGTGTAGGAGACGATCCCGCAGATCACCGCGGCGATGAAGCGGGGCTGGCGCAGGATCATCCCGAGCGGACGCCCGCCCGCCATCTCCGCGGCGGTCGGCATCGGCACCTGCACGCCGAGCAGGACGAGGGCCGACACGGCCGCCACACTCGCCTGCGCCAGGAATGTCGCGGCGAACAGATAGGGTTGCCACAGGTCCATGGTGTAGGTGACGAGCTGCGGCCCGATGATTCCGGCGAACACGCCACCGGCCATCACGAAAGACAGCGCTCGCGGGCGTCGCGCCGGCGGCACGCAGTCGGCGGCGGCGAAGCGGAACGACAGGACCACGGCCGCGTAGGCTCCGCCGAAGAACGTGGCCAAACAGAACAGCCAGAACGAGCCCAGCACCGTCGCGAGAGCAGCGAGCAGCCCGGTGAGCACGCCGCATCCCGTCCCGGTCAGGAACGCGGCGCGGCGGCCGTGGCGCCGGGCAATGGCGCCCGCCGGCAGGGTGCAGGCGGCCATTCCCACCACGAAGATGGAGATCGGTAGCGTCGCCAAGGCTTGGCTCGGGGCCAGCATGCTGCCGACGATGGCACCCGTTGCATACACGACCGCCGAGTTGGCGCCTGCGAGCGCCTGCGCAATCGCGAGCCTCCAGACATCGGCATCCCCGGAGCGGAGCGCGGGCGCAACTGCAAGCGCGGTGTTGGCGTCGGCGTGCGTCATGGGCTTCCTCACGCGGCGATGAGGCCATGCCAGCGCGTGTCGCGCGACGACGGGCGGCGGTGCAGGCGGCGGTCGAGCAGCTCGCGGGCCTTGACGGTCTCGCCGCTGCGCATCAGGGCCAGCAGCAGCATGTCCTCGATCATCTCGCGCTGGGCCCCGCTGCCGCCAATGCGCACGGCTTCGGCGGCGACAGGCTCCAGGATGCGGACGCAGGTCGCGTAGTCCTCCTCCGCGAAGGCAAGCGCCGCGCGGCAGATCGCCGGCACCACCGGTCCCGCAGGCAGGGCGCCGGCGTCGATCAGGCTCATCAGAGACGTCACGCGCTCTTCGACGGCGGCCTTGTCGCCGGTCGCGGCCGCGATCAACGCCATATGGATGTCGGCGAAGGCGAAGCCGGCCTTCTGAAAGTAGCTCCCCGAATAGGCGGCCGCATCCTCCCACAGCCCGGCCGGCACCGTGTGGCCGTAGGCCTTCAGCCGCCACAGGAACGAGGCGGTGTCGCTGACCACGTTGACCGGCATCCCGGCGGTCACCGACGGCTGGATATGCTGAGCGTAGATCGCCAGTGCCTGCTCCGGATCGCCGCGCTCCAGCGCACCCAGGGCCGAGTGCCAGGCGATGTGGCCATGAAGGATGCCCGAGCGGTCGTAGCCCGGCAGCCACTCGGCGATCAGCCGCTCCGCCTCGTCGTGCGCGCCGCCCTCGTATAGGGCGTGCGAGAGCGCATGTGCCGCATTGGCGTTGTTCCGGCGCAGGTCGTAGCCGCGCTGCGTCAGCGCCCGGCCCTGCGCCACGTTGCCGTTCTCGGCGTGCGACCAGCCGCGATAAGTCAGGAACCACCAGTCATCGTCATCGAAATGCCGGGCGTGGCGCTCGCACAAATCGACGCGCGCCTGGTCGTGGTTTGCCATGCCGGAGAAGGCGAAGAGCCCGAAGGCCCCGAGCGGCAGCGACAGGATCAGCACATCCCGCGGCCAGGCATCGGCATGGGCGAGCGCCCGCTCGAGCGCCTTGGCCGACTGGCCGTTGACGGCGAGCGACAGGGTGGCCACGTGGCTGCGCTCCCGCTCGGTCCCGCGCCGGGCGACGATCTCTTCCGCCGTGGCGATCCGCGCCTTGGCGTTCGCCATCTCGGTGCGGATGGCGTGCAGGCGGGCGCGGGCCGCGTGAGCGAGGGCGAAGTCCGGATCGGCCGCGATGGCTTCGTCCAGGATCTCGGCGGCGCCGGGCCAGGCCGAGAGCAGCAGGTCGATTCCTTGCCGATAGCGCTCGGCCGCAAGGTCGGACGTGGTCGAGAGGGGCAGGCCGCGGCTGTCGACGTGGGGCATGGCAGATTCCTCGTTCCCGGGGCAGCGGGCACCCGTATGGTCGAGCCGTCTATAGACGATCTCCGTCCGTCCGTATTTTGACAGTCTGCCAGATCATGTAGAATAACGGACAAACTGGAGACCGACATGGCCTGGGAGATGATCCAGGCGCCTCCCGGCCTGGGCGCCCCCCAACCGATCACAGTGCGGGCGCAGACGATCCCGGCGCGCCATTCCTTCCCGGAGCACGCTCACCGCTGGCACCAGATGGTGTACGCGATCTCCGGCGTGCTGACGGTGGCGGTGGAGGGGCACTCCTTCGTGATCTCGCCGGAGCAGGCCGTCTGGCTGCCGACGGGCCTGCGGCACCGGGCCGGGTCCCTGCTCGGAGCGGAGTTCCGCAGCCTCTGGATCGCCGACGAGGCCGGCCGCGGCCTTCCCGCGACTCCGACCGTGTTCGGCGTTTCCCCGCTCCTGAAGGCCCTCATCGTCGAGGCCACGGCGATCGAGGGCGAGGAGGACCGCGACGGCTATGCCGGCCGGGTGACGGAGCTGATCCTCGACCAGCTCCGGCGGGCTAAAGCCCTCCCGGGGGCGTTGCCCTGGCCGCGCGGCGGCTCCTCCCTGACGGCGTTGTGCGAGGCGCTCTATGCGGACCCGGCCGACCCGCGCGGGCCGGAAGCGTGGGGCCGGGCGCTTGGCATGTCGGAGCGGACGCTGGCCCGCCGCTTCGAGACGGAGGTCGGCCTGAGCCTGCGCTCCTGGCGCCGGCGCCTGAGATTGTTCAAGGCGATCGAACTCATGGGCGGCGGCCTCGACGTGACCCGGACGGCCCTGGAGCTCGGCTACGGCTCGACCTCCGCCTTCGTCTACGCCTTCCGCACCGAGATGGGATGCAGCCCTCAGGCCTACATGCGCGGACGCGGGGCCGATCGGCCCGGATGACGGGAACGTGCCGGAAACCGCCATTTTGGGTGTCCATCTCAAACTCACTCTTTCGATTTTATCGAACTTATCGATCCATTTTATTCGGCTTTTCCGTTATGGTGCATGATGGCACTTTTCCTTCTGTCCACGGCGCCTTTCACAAACCGTGCCCTTTCAGAAGGCTCTATCGCCATGTCAAACTCAGCAGCTATCCGTCATACCGTCACTCAGAACCGTTTGCCGTCGGCACTTGCTGATGCGGCTCCTCTCGCCGGCCGCGTGTTTATGAGCGCCATCTTTGTTATCTCAGGCGCCTCGAAGGTTGCCGCTCCGGCAGCGACGATCGGCTATATCGAGTCCGCAGGCCTGCCGCTGGCGCCTCTCGGGTTCGCTCTTGCGATCATCGTTGAGGTCTTGGGCGGCCTTGCACTGATCGCCGGTTATCGCACGCGGCTCGTTGCAGCGGGGCTCGCAGGCTTCACTCTTGCGACAGCGCTCGCGTTCCACAGCAATCTTGCGGATCAGAACCAGTTCATCCACTTCTTCAAAAACATCGCCATGGTCGGCGGATTGCTTCAGGTCGTAGCCTTTGGAGCGGGCCGCTTTAGCCTGGATGCTCGCCGCTAACGGCTTGCCTCAAGATCAATCGACATCGAACCGGAAGGCTGCGGTCACTCTGCAGCCTCTGTTGTTTGACGTCCGCTGATTGCAAGGAGTCGCGCAGCATTTTCATCGGTCCTTGCGGTCGGGCTCTCGGCTTGCTCCTGAAAGCGCCTGATCAGCCATGAACCAGCAGGGCCAGGCGGCGTATCGGTTCGATAGATCGCCTGCAGCCGGTAGGATCCTCCCCGGCAGTCGGGCATGTCGAGGTGGACGAGCCGGCCGGCAGCCAAATCCTCGCGCACCATCGGCTCCGGCATGTTGCCCCAGCCGATGCCCTCCCTCAGCAACGTGTGCTTCGAACCAAGATCAGCCAGACGCCATGTCTGTGTTGCTACAACAGCCATATCCTGGCCCTGCGTGAACGGCGAGCGGTCCGTGAGCACGAGCTGAATGTGCTCGCGCCCTGCACCCGGGGCATTCTGACCCGCACGGGCCAGCGGATGATTGGGCGCGGCCACAGGCACCAGCTCGACGCTGCCTACCCCGATCCGCTCGATCCCGGCGATTTCCGCATCAAGCGGCAGGCCCACTCCGATCGAGGCGGAACGGTTGAGAATCATCTGGGTCACGGCCCCGAGCGCCTCGACGTTCAACCGCAGATGAACCGTCGGAAACTCGGCGCGGAATTCCTTGAGTGCATCGACCACGCGCCAAGCCGGCAGCATCACGTCGAGCACGAGGTGGATCTCCGCCTCCAATCCCTGCAGCAGCCCTCTGACCTTGGCGCGTAGCCCATCGACTCCGTTGGAGACGGTCCTAGCTTCGGCCAAGACCATCCGTCCGGCTTCGGTCAGCTGAGGCTTGCGGGTGGATTCCCGGTCGAAGAGAGACACACCGAGCTGCGCCTCCAGGTTGGCGATCGAGTAGCTGATGACGGATGTGGCCCGACCCAGCTTGCGGGCAGCACCGGCAAAACTGCCAACATCCACAATGGTAAGAAAGACCCGCAGCTGATCAAGCGTCGGGACCCCTGGACCGGAAGGCATATCGATTTCCTCGAACGTTACGGTTCATATTATGCCAGTTTTCGGGATACGGGAAATCGCCTTCAATGTCCTTACACAGCGCGCCGTTGCTGGAAAGGACAATGCCATGACCGTTCAGTCCTATGCCGCCGAAGTCGAGCAGATCATTCTGCCGGCCGTTCGCGACCTCGGCGATGGCTTCCAAGTGCGCCGCGCCTTGCCGTCCATGCATCGCCGCATGGTCGGACCGTTCATCTTTCTCGACAGTTTCGGACCTGTCGCCTTCCAGGCGGGCGAAGGTCTCGACACCCGGCCACACCCTCACATCGGGCTTGCAACCCTGACCTACCTCATTGATGGCGAGATCCTGCACCGCGACAGCGAGGGCTATGTGCAACCGATCCGCCCTGGTGAAGTCAACGTCATGATGGCGGGACGCGGCATCGTGCATTCCGAGCGGAG
The DNA here is from genome assembly GCA_035944695.1 of Microvirga sp. Lineage (GTDB taxonomy): Bacteria > Pseudomonadota > Alphaproteobacteria > Rhizobiales > Beijerinckiaceae > Microvirga. The sequence continues at coordinate 7,136 of DASZBB010000259.1, forward strand.
CAGCGATACGACACGTGCCAGCGGCGGGACAGTGTTCGGCTTCCAAAGCTGGGTGGCATTGCCCACGGATCGAGAAGAGGCGGCCCCAGGCTTCCAGCACGCCGATGCCGGCGAACTTCCTCAGATGGAGGGAGAAGGCGTAAGCCTTAGATTGATCGCTGGCTCATTGCATGGACGCACCGCACCGACACGCACCTACTCCGATCTGTTCAACGCCGATGTGTCTCTGAACGATGGAGCGCGCCTGCGCATCGATGCGGAGCATGTCGAACGGGCGGTTTACGTGATCAACGGAGAAATCGAGGTCGCCGGGCAGACCGGGAGCTTCGGCAAGGACAGGCTCGTCGTGTTCAAGCCCGGTGCGGAGATCGTGCTGCGTGCAGTCGGTCCCGCCCGCCTGATGCTGCTCGGCGGTGAGCCGCTGCCCGAGAAGCGCTACATCTACTGGAACTTCGTGTCGAGTCGCCGCGAGCGCATCGAGCAGGCTGCGCAGGACTGGCGCGAGCGTCAGTTCCCCGGCGTTCCCGGCGAGACGGAGTTCATCCCCCTGCCTGAGACCCCGCCCTTCCGGCTGAAGTGACACATTCGCGTCACGCTCCGTCCTGCAGAAATCACTGCCTACCCAACCCTCCAGAAGGATTTCTATGTCATGACCTATGCCATCATCGGCTCGGGCGCGATCGGCAGCGCTCTCGCCCGCCAGTTCGCCCGCAGCGCTATCGACGTTTTGATCGCCAACAGCCGTGGGCCGGCGTCCCTTGCTGGTCTGGTCGCAGAGTTTGGACCGCACGTAACGGCTGCGACCCTGCCTCATGCTTTGAAAGCAGATACGGTGATCCTCGCCGTTCCTTTCACAGCCGTCGATGATGCCGTCCAAGGCGCTGCGCAATGGAACGGCCGGATCGTCGTCGACGCGACGAACGCCATCGACTTCCCAGCCTTCACTCCCAAGGATCTTGGAGGTCGCCCTTCGACGGCAGTCATCGCCGAAAAGGTTCCCGGAGCACGGGTGGTCAAAGCCTTCAACACCCTGCCGGCGGCCGTGCTGGCCAGTGATCCGACGCAGGACGGCGGACGCCGTGTTCTGTTCATCTCCGGCAATGACGCCAGCGCCAACGCTGACATCGCCAGCTTGATCGAGCGCCTTGGTTTTGCAGCGATCACGTTAGGCGAACTGACCCAGGGCGGGCTGCTCCAGCAGTTCGGCGCGTCGCTGGTCGCCCAGAATCTGACGAAGCACGCATGACGTCGTCTCCTGCATGCTGACCACCCTCCCCAAGAACCTCTCTCCTGTAAGGATGCTCCAATGATTACGTCAAAGCCTGTCAGAGTCGGACTCGACGCTCTGCTGACACCGGACAATTGCGCCCTGATGCTCATCGATCATCAGCCGTTCCAAGTGAGCGGTGTCAAGAACATCGATGCGGCCCTCATGATCAACAACGTGGTGATGCTCGCGAAAGCCGCCAAGGCGTTCAACGTGCCCACATTGCTGACCACCGTGCTCAAGGACCGCGGCGGGAATCTCATCAAGCCGCTCCAGGATGTCTTTCCCGAACAGACGCCTATCGACCGGACGACGATCAATACCTGGGAAGATGAAAGCTGCGTCCGATGGGTGGAGAGCACGGGCCGCAGGAAGATCGTGATTGCAGCCCTATGGACCGAGATCTGCCTCGCCTTTCCGGTCATTCACGCCCTCGGCGAGGGCTACGAGGTGTATTTCGTCACCGACGCCTCTGGCGGAACGAGCGTGGAGGCCCACGAGATGGGAATTCAGCGGATGATCCAAGCTGGCGCCATTCCGCTCACGGCCGGCGTGTTCATGGCAGAGCTTCAGCGGGATTGGGCTCGCGAGGAAACGGCCGGCAAGGTGGCAGAGATCATGCTCGAGCATGGTGGCGCCAGCGCCACGAATCTGGCTTGGGAACTCCAGCTTCTCGCCAGCCGACCCGGCTCTGGCGTCTGACCGTCCGACAGAGAAGATAGCTCACAAAAAATGGCTATGCACTGAGCGGAAATCGGAGATTCCGGCTTCCGCTCGAATAGCGGACAAAAGGGCGCGATTTTGATCCCCGGCCACAGGGCTTGGTTTCAAGAGATTGCCACAGATGCCGGAAGGTCCGCATCGGGTCAAAAGCAGAAGACAGGTGAGAATGCACGAAGGTCCATTGATGTCCTCGTTGCGGACATCACTGATCTCGGCGTCTCAGTTGTCCCATCCCTCTCAAACCACCGTTCCCGCGCCTCCGCGGCGCCGCATTAACGGGGTGCTTACCCGTCTGCCGGATAGTGCCGGTCTAAGCACGGCAAAGGAGAAGCCATGAGTGACGTCGTTGGAATTCCGGGCAATCGGATCCGCTCGTTCGTGGAGCGCATCGAGCAGATCGAAAACGAGATCAAGGAGCTGAACGAGGCCAAGAAGGAGGTCTTCTCCGAGGCCAAGGGCGAGGGCTTCGACGTGAAGATCCTCAAGGAGATCATTAAGCTGCGCAAGCAGGATCAGGACGAGCGCGACGAGCACGAGAGTCTGCTCGACGTCTACATGCGCGCGATGGACGAAGCCGGCCCCGCGCCCGTCGCCGAGGCGGCCTGATCAGGCCCGAGCTCATCCCAAAAAAGCGAAAGGCCGCCTGCAACGAGGCGGCCTTTTTTATGATATCGCGTGAGGCAGAGCCCTCCGCCCGTTCATGACGTCGTCAGGTTGGAGATGTGCCGTCCACCTACGATTTCTTGCGCGAGGAGGCCCGCCCACCGGTCCGGTTGGTGCCGTTGCCGCCGTTCTCGCCCGGCGAGCCGCTGAGCGCGCTCGTCAGGACGTCGCCTGCGGCCCCGATGGCGGCTGCGGCCACCTCCAGGGGAGCAGCCACGATCTCGGCCCCGAGGCTTCCGGCGGCCGACACGGCCTTCCGGCCTTCCTGCGCTCCGCCGCCCTTTGCCTGCCCGCCGCCGTGCGGCGCCTCGAGCACGTTCGCGACGGCCCGGAGGGCCTCCGCCATCACGGCCCGGGCCTGGGGCGAGGTCAGGGTCGTCTCGAGGGTCGAGAGCCACGCCATGGGGTTCAGCAGGCCGCCCTGCTGGCGGGATGCGGAGCGGGCTCGTGTCGTGGACCGCGGCCGCGACGCACTGGAGGCCGAGCGCGCCGAGGGGCGCGACCCTGCGGAGGAACGGGCCTTCGCTGGAACGGCCTGGGATTTCGTCGCGGAGCGCGCGCTGGCCTTGGGCTGCGCACGCTTTTGTGCGGCCGTTCCTGTCTTGGTGGCGGAGCGGGAGGCGGATGTCGCCGACGCCTTCCGGCTCCTGCTGGGTTGTGACGTCCCATCCTTCTTGTTCGTCGCCATCGTCAATTCCTCTTCCGTTGAATCCGAATGCTGGCCGTGTCGAGGAGCAGCCGTCCTCACTCATGACAATGAGGCCGCGTCCATTCAGTTCGAACGCACCGGCGATCGACGATGGGAAAACCTGTCGCGGACATGCGGGCATGAGCGACCGCGTTCGAGCGCATGGCGGTCGCTCGGTGAGATTTCTCTCCGTGCCGTCGATGGAGACGCCCGGCACAACAGGGGACGCGAGGGCGCATCAGCCGCGCCGCGCCGCCTCGATCGCCGCGACGTCGATCTTGCCCATGTCCATCATCGCGTCGAAGGCGCGCTTGGCCTCGGCGCCGCCGGCCGCGAGCGCCTCCGTCAGCACCCGCGGGATGATCTGCCAGGACACGCCCCACCGATCCTTGCACCAGCCGCACGCGCTCTCCTGGCCGCCGTTGCCCACGATGGCGTTCCAGTAGCGGTCGGTCTCCTCCTGGTCCTCGGTGGCGATCTGGAACGAGAAGGCCTCGTTGTGCTTGAACATGGGGCCGCCGTTGAGGCCGATGCAGCGCACGCCCGCGACGGTGAAGTCCACCGTCAGCACGTCGCCCTCCTTGCCCGACGGGAAGTCGCTGGGGGCCCGGTGCACGGCATGCACGGCGCTGTCGGGAAAGATCTCGGCATAGAAGCGGGCGGCAGCCTCGGCATCCTTGTCGTACCAGAGGCAGATCGTGTTCTTCGCCATGGCGTGGTCCCTCGTGCTGTGAGGCCGAATCTCCGGCCTTGCTCCTCCGCTCCCGCGAGCCTAAGGCAGTACGCCGCCTTTCTCCACCCCGAACGGAACCGGCCCCGATGCTTCCGGCTTGCCGGGGCGCCGGCGGAGGCCCGCGCGGGGAGCCCGGCCGCTCACGCCTCCGGGCGCCGGAACACGCCCTGGATGACGCTCCCGCGCCCGATCAGCTCCGGCGGCGGGTTCTCCCAATCGACCGGCTGCGGCGCCCGCCCGTGCCAATAGACCATCCAGCGGCCTCGGGCGTCCTGATACACCCCGTAGCCAGATGCCCGCGCCACGCGCCGCGCCTGCCGCGCGAGGTGCCGACGATCTCGCGCACCCCCGCAGCACGAGCCAGGCGAGGCCGAGGACGGTCGCCGGCACGGCGACGAGCCAGAGCGCCTGGATCGGTTCGGGCGCGGCATGGAACTTCGAGAGCCAATCGGCGAAAGGGGAATAAGGCTGGTCCATCGCGGCAACTCCCTCGGGCTGAGACGACCACCAGGAGCCCTGGTGGTCGGGGAGTTGAGAAGCCGCACAAGGACGACCGCGCTGCCCTTTAGGCTTTCATCCTGGACATGCGACAGCACCTCCCCGACCGTAAGGTTGGGAAGGCATCGTTAGCGGCGGATGCTTGCGCCGCCTTGTGAGGGGTTCTCACGCCCCAGAGCCGGGGACACGGCTATCGCCTTGCTCCTTCTCGCTGTGGACGGAGCCCGCGAGGCCAGCCGGATCGCCGGCGCATCGCGGGCCACCCGAGGCCTAGTCCGCGCTACCGCAGCGCCGCGATCACCACTTCGGCCAGAGCCGCCGAGGATTGCGGGTTCTGACCAGTGAACAAGTTGCCGTCCTTGACAACATGCGTGCTCCAGTTCGGTCCCTGCTCGAAGTGGGCCCCCAGTTCGCGCAGCGTCTCAGCCAGCAGCCAGGGGGCGTTCTCGGCCGTTCCGAACTCAATCTCCTCCTCGTCGCTGAGCGAGGTCATCTTGCGTCCGGCGAAAGGCCAGCGGCCGTTCTCGTCGCGTGCCGCGAGCAGCGCCGCCGGACCGTGGCAGACCGCAGCGATGACCTTCGACTCGCGGTCGGCCTCCAGCAGCACCCGGCCCATGTCGGGATCCTTGTAGAGGTCCTCAACCGGCCCGTGCCCGCCGGGGACGACGATCGCGTCGTAGTGGCCGGCATCGATCTCGGCGAGCACCAGTGGGTTTTCGATCCGCTGCGCGTTTTGCGCGAGATAGGCGCGCATGCGCTCCGCCACCGCCTCGCCCACCGTCCGCGGATCGAGGCTGCGCTTATCCATCGTCGGCACGGTTCCGCCAGGGCTGGCAAGATCGACGCGGAACCCCGCGCGGATGAAGGCCTCGTCGAGGTCGACGAATTCCTGGGCCCAGACGCCGGATTCGTAGGCCGAGCCGTCGGCACGGGTCCAAGTGTCCGCGGCGGAAAGAACGATCAGGACATTGTTCATCGGTATTCTCCTGCTGGTTACCGAATGACGACAGGTGGATGGGGCGAGCGGTCAGATGTTCTGGCCGCCCGACACTTCGATCCGCTGCGCGGTGACCCAGCGGTTATCGCGGCCGAGCAGGCTCGCGATGGCCGGGCCGATGTCGTCGGGTACGCCGACGCGGCCGAGCGCGATCATGTTGGCGAAGGCCTCGTTGTATTCGGGCGTGTCGCGCACCGCCCCGCCGAGGAAGTCGGTCTCGATCGCACCCGGGGCGATGGTGTTTGCAGTGATGCCGCGGCTGCCGAGTTCCTTGGCCATGTAGAGCGTGAGTATCTCAATCGCCCCTTTCGCGGCCGAATAGGCCGAGAAGCCCGGGTAAGAGACGCGGGTCAGGCCCGACGAGAAGTTCACGATCCGCCCGCCGTCGGCGAGTAGCGGGAGCAGCGCCTGGGTGAGGAAGAAAACGCCTTTCACGTGCACGTCGAAGAGCCGGTCGAACTGCGCCTCCGTGGTTTCGGCGAAGCTCGCCATCTCGCCGTGGCCGGCGTTGTTCACCAGGTGGTCGAAGTTCTCGCGGTCCCACGACTGGAGCATCGCGCGAACACGCTCGACGAACGCCGGCAGCGCGGCGATGTCGCTGACATCAAGCTGCAACGCGGCGGCCCTGCGGCCGAGCGCCTCGATTTCCGCGACCACTGCCTGCGCCTGCTCGGCACCGCTGCGGTAGGTGAAGATCACGTCGCCGCCGCGACGCGCTATGCTTATGGCGGTGTTGCGGCCGAGGCCGCGGCTGCCGCCCGTAATGATCGAAGTGGTGATCATCGGTAGGTCCTTTCGTGGTGATTGGGGTGTCGGCGACCCGCCGACGGGGTTTGGGGCCAGGCCTCAGGGCTCGTCGCCGAGGGCGGCTTGCGGAGTTGCGGTGCGTTGCATCGGGCGCTCGCTCGCGAAGGGGTGAAGTCGGACCATGCCGCGGCTGCACGCGCCCTCGCGAAAGAGTGCGCCGAGCGCCGCGAGCATGACCGCGAGCGCGGCGCCGCCAGCGACGATCATGACCAGGCTGACAGCACTGGAAGGCACGGACAGAGCCTGGACGAGGAAGGCGCCTACCAGCCCGCAGACCGTAGTCGCCGCGAACAGGGCGACTGCCGCGTTCAGCAGGCCGAGCGCGCGGAGCTGCATGTGGATGCGCCGTTCGGCGAGCGACAGGGCGCGTTCCGGATCGATGTAAAGCAGCGACAGCCTGTCGTCGTCCGCCGCGACCGACGCGCGAAACTCGCGCCATTGCGTGATCGCGAGGTTGTAGCGCGTGGTCGCGCCGTTTTGGAGAATCGCGCAAGCGTTCGTCAGTATCGCCGGCCCGGTGATGAAGCTCAGCGCTGAAAAGGGGTCGTACGTCATGACCCTGCTCCTTCTGCACACGCGCGCTCACGGACCCGAAATTGCGGGCTAGCCAGCGGACGTTCTCGATTGTTCGTGATGCTTGGCTGGCATACCCGCCGGCCAGTGCTCTTTAGCTGAGCTCTAAAATGGCTCATTCACTGTTGCAGCGGAAAGACTTTGTAGCTTTTTTGGCCATACCTGCTAGGTATGGCTGATGGAACTTCGCCATCTCCGGTACTTCGTTGCCGTCGCCGAGGAAGGCAGCCTGACGGTCGCCGCCGAGAAGCGCCTGCACACCGCGCAGCCTTCCTTGAGCCGACAGCTACGCGACCTCGAGCTCGAGGTCGGCACCCAGCTGTTCGTCCGCACCTCACGCGGGGTTGTGCTCACGGCAGCAGGGCAGGCTTTCCTCGACCATGCGCGGCTGGCGCTCGGGCAAGCGGCCGAAGCGGTCGCCGCCGCTCGGCGTGCGGTCCGACCGGCTAAGGCCAGCTTCTCGGTCGGTTTCCTGACTGGCCAGGAAGTCGAGTGGCTGTCGCACGTGACACATGTCTTGCGCGATCAGCTCAAGGATATCGACTTTCGCGTCACCAGCGACTTCTCGCCCGCCATTGCCGCGGCCGTGCAGCGCGGTGAAATAGATCTCGGATTCTCGCGCATCGAGCCCCAGCCCGACGTCACCTACAAGGTGATCGCAGAGGAGCCGATCGTGGCCATCCTGCCGTGCGAGCACCCGCTCGCCGAACGTTCCGAGATCGATCCGGCCGACCTCGATCAGGTTTCCTTCATCGGCTATTCGGATACCCCTCATGTCCTGCGGAGCATCGTCGAGCGTTACCTGCGCGAGCGCGGCGTGGCGTTGTCGCCGAGCCACTTTCTCGACGGATTTGCGACGGGCATATCGCTCGTCGCGTCGACAGGAGGCCTCACGCTTCTCCCGGCGTATGTCGAACCGCTGCTGCCCCGGTCGGTCGTGAGCCGGCCGCTGGCGGGAAGCCCTCCGATGATTGAAATCGCCGCCGGCTACCGAGCTGACAATCCGTCGCCCGTGCTGGCGAGCTTCTTGCAGAACATTGACCAGCTAATCGCTTCTCGTTCCGCCGTGATCAGGCGTAGTTTCCCGCCATAGTCGCTCATGTGCAGCGGTTAACCGATCGTACACTGCGTCGACATGGATGTCCGATTCAAACGCCTGTGAGCTTGTAAGAAGACGGTCGGCGGCCGGCCAGTCCCGATCGTTGTGGCCGCTGCAGTACAAGGGCCGCTTTGGGTCAAAAGCAGAAGATGTTAAGAATGTGGGAAGGTCCACCGATGTTCTCGTCGCGGATCTCATCTTTCCCCTCAAATCCCCCCGCCGCCCTCGAACCACCATTCCCGCACCTCCCAGCCATAGCCTTCCTCGCGGTTGATGCGCTCCAGATGGGCGGCGAGTTCGTCGCGCAGCTCCTGCAGGGTGCGGCGGGGTTTGGGGGCGTCGATGGGGTATTCCTTCTCGTCTTCCTGCGTGGGCAGGGGCGGGCGGGCGTGCTTGTCGATCTCGCCGAGCGTCCGGGTGAGGCGGGCGAGGGGCTGGAGGGAGCGTTCGGCGCGCTCGATGGGCTGGGTCTCCAGGATCTCGGCATGTCGCTCGGCGAGAGTCCAGAGCCGGTCGACGATCTGCTCGCGGCGCCGGGCCGGCGGCATCTCCCGGCGGGCAGGGGGTGGGGCAGGCGGGGGCGCGTCGGGCTCCTCCGCCGGCGGGGCCGGGATGTCGCCTTCCGGCGGAGGCGCCGGTGCGGCCGGGCGCTGCCAGCCCTCCAGGCGCGCATAGCGCGAGACGGTGCCGGCCGACACGCCGAGCGCCCGGGCGATCCCGCGCAGGGACAGGGTCGAGCCCTCCACCATGTCGCGCATCTCGGCCACGCATTCGGGTGTCAGCTTTTCCCGGTGAAACTCGGAGGAGGGCATGGAGGACGTCACGGCAATGGCTTCTTCGAACGGGAACAAAGCATGAACATTATGACGTATCGGAGACAATTGTCAAGGTCGGGCAGGGGCCGGGACGGAGGCGCTCAGCTCCGCGTCATCACCGGCCCCGTGCCGGTGATCCCGATGGTGTGAGGCGCTGCGCTTTTCCGGATCGGGATGGCCGGGACAAGCCCGGCCATGACGTGGTGTGAACTGGACAGGACAGCGGGATGGCCGGGACCGTTCCCCGGATCGCGTCCGGGGACGGCCAAGACGCGAGGGAGGCTGATGGGCGGTGTTTCCCGGCTCCTCCAGGGATGGAGAGGCGTCGCATCCTGCGCGGTCCCGGACCGGCGTGGCGGGCCGTCCATGCCGGGTCTCCTTCCGCATGGGAAGCTTCAGGCTGAAACGGCGTTTCAGCCGTTTCAGCCTGTATCAGCCCCGTTTCAGGGGGTGTTTCAGCCGGTGTTTCAGGATCGGGAGCGATTCTCGGGATGTTTCATCACCGTTCTGACGGAAATCGATCAGTTTTCATCATTTGTACTGATGCTTGGCCGGGCGTATTCGATTCCTCTGAAGAGGAATTCCGCCATGAGTCACGCCACCGCCGCCATGCCCGCCCAGAACCTCAAGGGAATCGACGGGACGACGCTGGGGCTCTACGCCGCCACGGTGTTCCTGTGGGGCGTGAGCTGGATCGGGATCCGGGCGCAGCTCGGGGTGGTGGCGCCGGAGATGTCGGTGCTGTGGCGCTTCCTGCTCGCGGCCGTGCTCATGTGGGGCTGGGTGTTGGCGACGGGCCACCGGGTGCGCTTTCCGCTCGCCGATCATCTGCGCTTCGTGGCGGTGGGCTGCTGCCTGTTCTCGTTCAACTTCCTGTCGTTCTATTACGGGGGCCTGAGCGTGCCGTCCGGGCTGCTCTCGGTGGTGTTCTCGCTCGCCTCCGTGTTCAACCTGGTGCTCGGCTTCGTGATCTTCCGCCAGACCGTGGAGCCGCGGGTGGCGCTCGGTGGCGTGATCGGGGTCGCGGGAATCGTGTTCCTGTTCTGGCCGGAGATCACGGGCGCGGGCTTCAACGCGGCGGCGCTGAAAGGGTTGGGCCTGTGCGTGATGGGGACACTGTTCTTCTGCTCGGGCAACATGATCTCGACCGTCGTTCAGCGCCGGGGCGTGCCGCTGCTCTCGGCCACCGCCTGGGGCATGACCTATGGCTGCGCGGTGCTGCTGGCGCTCAACCTGGTGCGCGGCAACGCATTCATCATCGAGCCGACGGTGAAGTACATCGGCTCGCTGCTCTATCTCTCCGTCGGCGCGTCGGTGCTGGCCTTCATGTCGTACCTCACCCTGCTGCGTCGTCTCGGCGCCGCGCGGGCGGGCTACGCCACGGTGCTGTTCCCCATCGTGGCGCTCACGGTTTCGACCCTGATCGAGGGCTATGTGTGGACGCCGCTCGCCGGGATCGGCGTCGTGCTGGCGCTCGCCGGCAACGTGCTCGTGCTGCGGAGGCCTGCGGCGAAGTGAGGATTTTTGGCGGCGCGTCGTCTTATCGGCGAACCGGCATCCTCTTCGCCGGACAGCGCGCTACTCGGCCGCCAGCGGCGCCATGGTGCGGGTCGAGCCGAGATTGTCGAGCGACTGCTTGATGTGGAAGCCGAGCGCGTCGGCGAGCGGGTTCTCCTCGCCGCGGGCGCGGATCAGGCCGATCTTGCACGAGGGCAGGGCCGGGAAGCCGTCGGACGGGCCGAGGATGCGCATGCCCGGGCGCACGGCGCTCTCCGGCAGGACCGAGACCGCGAGCCCCGCCATCACGGCGGCGCCGACAGCCGTGGAATGCCAGCTCACATAGGCGACCCGGAAGGGCCGGCCGGCGCTCTCCAGCGCTTCGGTGGCCGAATGGCGCCAGTCGCAGCTCGGGCGGCCCAGCGCCAGGGGAATCGGGCTCTCCTCGTGCACCCCGTGGCGCGTGGACGTGACCCACAGAAGCTGCTCGATGCGCACGATCTCTGAGGGCCCGCGCCGGTCCACATGGGTGATGATGGCGAGGTCGAGATCCCCGTGCTGCACGCGCTCGATCAGGTTCGGCGTCGGCTCGCACATCACCGTCACCTCGGCCTTCGGGTTGGAGCGCGAGAAGCGGGCCAGGATCTCCGGCAGGTAGCGGTCGGCGTAATCGTCGGGGAGCCCTAAGCGCACCCGGCCGGTGAGCTCGTTGTCGTCGAAGGAGGCCATGCATTCCGCGTTGAGCCGCACGATCCGGCGCGCGTAGTCGAGCAGGCGCTCGCCCTCGTCGGTGAGCTTCGACAGGCGCCCGTCGCGCTCGAAAATCGCCTTGCCGACCCGGTCCTCCAGCCGCTTCATCTGCATGGAGACTGCGCTCTGCGTCTTGTGCACGATCTCCGCCGCGCGGGTGAACGATCCGGTATCCGCGATGGCCACGAAGGTCCGAAGCTGGTCGATATCAAGCAGATGCATGGCAAGGCCCTCATCATCAATCATCTTGATGATACATATCTCAAACAATCGTTTCAAGTGATGAAAGACGTCTGGTATAAAATCTTCACACTGAAAAAATCAAAGAATTCAGTTGTTTGAGTGAGAGTTCCCTCCTGAGGTGCCTACGAAAAGCTTCGGAATATTACTGAAACACCCCCTGAAACACAGGCTGCAACACCCCTGATACAGGGCTGATACGGCGTTTCAGCTGTTGCAGGGGAACTCGAACGAGATTGAGAGCAAGGAGACTTCCGATGAACCGGTCTGCATTTTCGTCGATGACCTTCTCAGGAACGGCCGCTCTGGGGCAGTTCGCCCGCGCTCTCACGAATCTCGTCAAGGCGCTGCAGCACCGCCGCGAGGTCAAACACCTGGCCGAGTTCGACGATCGGATGCTAAAGGATATCGGGCTGACGCGCAGCGATGTGACGAGCGCGCTCGACGAGCCGCTCATCCGCAATCCGTCATGGGTGTTGGTTCGCAGCGCGGAGCGACACTCCCGCGCAGAGCGGCCCGATCATTCGGCTCGATCGATCCGACCCGTGGTTCCCATGGTGAGGCCGATCAAGCGGAGTGCCTAGGACTTCGAAGAGTCGGTCGTCCAGGCATCGCTGAAGATCGATTGAAGGGATGCGAGATATTGCAGCTGCATCTCGCGTCCTTTCTCCATCATCTCGTCGAAGGAGGGAGGGGAGGGGGCCTCCGGTTCCGGCGCCTTCGGGGGCGGTGCCTTGAGAACGCTTGCCATCATGTCCTCGAACGGATTGGCGTGCTTCTTCTCAGGATTCGTGGACGTCATCCATCCGGCCCAGAGCTCCGCCCAGGGGTTGGTGCTGCCCGGCTTCTCCGTCGCGTTCTCCTTCGAGGACGCGAAGGATTGAAGAGCCTGTGCGTGCGCCGTCATCCATTGCGCCATGCCCCCTGCCATGATGCCCGCCAGGAGCGGCAGCAATTGCTGCATGGTCTCGGCGCTGATGCCCGCATAGGCGGCCGCCTGATGCGCCACGCGGCGGCTGACCTCGTCGGAGCCGAAGAGCTGGTCCAGCAGCCTTCTGCCGTCCTGCTGCGCCTGCGGCGTGAAAGGATTGCCGGCGGCCTGCCAGAAATTCTGATAGGCGCCGCTCATCATGGATTGGAAGAGGCGGGCCGGGTCATTGGAAGCAGTGGCGTGCTGCAAGCCCATGGCGAAGGCCGGCATGAAGGCCGCCATCGTCCTCTGCGTCTGATCCCCTGACAGGTTGAACTGCTGCGCGAGAGCCGCGAGAGCGGCGCTGGTCTGCGCTTGGCGCATCAGATCGAACCAGTTGAACATGGCAGCCTCCTCGACAACGAAACGCCTGCGCTTGAATTCTCACGCCGCACCAACAGCTTGCCTCTCCAGGCGCCGGATTGTCCAGAACGCCGTGATGACGGCTGCGATTCCAAACACCACGGATCCCGCTCCGATCCCCAAAAGCGCTCCCTTGGGCCCGCCGATGTGAGCGCCGAAATAGGCAAACGGGATCATGCCCAGCGTGGCCCGGCCCCAGTTGAAGAAGGTGGAGAGCAGGGGATAGCCAAGATTGTTGAACGATGCATTGGCCACGAAGACGAGGCTGACGAAGAACCAGATGAAACCGCTGAGCTGACAGAAGAACTGCACGATCTCGGCCGTTTCCGGCGGCGCGTTGAAGGCCCGGGTGAGCGGAACCTGCACAAGGAACAGGATCAGCCACATGCTGCCGACATAGACGATCGTGAAGGTCAGCGCGTCCTTGAGCGTCTGCCGCATGCGGTCGTAGCGCTGCGCTCCCCAGTTCTGGCCGAGCACCGGGCCGATGGCTCCGGCCAAGGCAAAGACGCCGGCAAAGGACACCGGCGTGACCCTGTCGATGATCGCGGAGGCGGCGATCGCCTGATCGCCGAACTGCGCCATCACGCCCGTGAAGAAGGCGTTGGCGATGGGAGCCGCGATGTTGGTGAGAATGGCCGGGATCGCGATGGCGAAGAACGGTCGCGCATCGCGGGCAATCGCCGTCCATTCAGGTTTGGCCAGAAGGCGATGGGCGCGGGTGAGATAGAGAAAGCTCACATAAACGTAGGCGACGCGCGCGATGTTGATGGTCAGCGCAGCGCCGTTGGCCTTCAGTCCCAGTCCGAAGATGAGGACGGGGTCGAGGGCGACCGTGACGGCAGCCACGGACAGACTGGCATACATGCTCCGTTTGGCGTCGCCCGCAGCGCGCAGGACGGTGGAGAACGCCATGCCGATGGCCATGAGCACGTTCGTCGGCAGCGTGATCCAGAGAAAGCTTTTTGCGACCTCGTAGGTTTCGTCGCGCGCGCCCATCGCGCCCAGGATCAACGGCAGCAGAGGCAGAATGATCAGGCTCACGAGGGCCGCGACCGCGGCCATGAGGATGCTGCACGAGGTCGCCAGGCGGCGCGCATCGTCCGGCCGCCTCGCGCCAAGGGCGCGCGAGACGAGCGCTCCGATGGGGATCATCAGGCCCACATTGATCGAGACCGTGAAGAACATCACCACGGTGGCGAGACCGACGCCCGCCGTCAGGCTCGGATCGTTCAGCCAGGAGATGTAGAGCAGCGACACGAGATCGACGATGAAGATCGCAATGAGGCCCGCCGCTGCCGTGCCCGTCATGACGAGAACGTGCCGCATGGTGGAGCCGACCACGAAGCGCGGAGCCTCGCTCGCCGCGTCGATCTTCTTCACCGAGGGCTCAGCATCCATCACAACACGCCTTCGCCGAGGATGTCCCGCGTCTCAGGGCTGAGAGCCCTCGCCCTGCCCGTGGGAACGGTAAGCGGTTCCGGGGCGATCTTGGCCCCCACCACGAGCTCGGCGCCCCCCATGGTGCCGACTTCCTTCTGCAGCACGAGGCGGGCGATATCGCGCTTGCGCACGTCATTGGCCGCGGCGGCGGCCTCCTCGGGGGCGGTTCCGAGCTCCTCGAGCGCCGCCCGCCCGAACACGATGGCGGATTCGAACACCTCACGGATCTGATAATCCACGTCCCGGTTCATGAGTTCGATCGCGTGGATCCGGTCGAAGGCGCGCACGAAGCTGCGGGCGTTCTGGAAATTCTCATGGATGATCTCGATGATCTTCATCATCGCTTCCTGATCGTCGATGCAGATACAGATCATCTCGGCCTTCTCGGCGCCGGCCGCGCGCAGCACGTCGAGGCGCGTGCCGTCGCCGTAATAGACCTGGAGCCCGAAGCGTCCCGCATCGCGGATGCGCTCGACGTCTTTATCGATCACTGTCGCCTCGATGCCTTGTGCCAGCAGGACCTGGTTGACGATCTGCCCGAACCGGCCGAAGCCGATCACGAGGACACGGCTTTCGAGTTCCCCTTCCTGACTGGCCAGTCCCTGCAGGTCCGGCTGCTCGTCGCTGGCGCTGCGCTTGGCGTTCATCTTCTCGACGGCAGTCGACAGGAGCGGGCCCAGCAGCATGGTGATGGCCGCAAGCGCCGTGACCGGCTGCGCCTCGGCCGGGGACATCAAACCCAGTCCCGTTGCGACCGGGACGAGCACGAAGGCGAACTCACCCGCCGTGCACAGGAGCGTTCCCGAGCGCAGGCCGTCGCGCCAGCTGGCGCCGAAGAGTTTCGACAGGAGCGCGATGAGAAGGCTCTTGCCGATGATGACGGCTGGTGCCGCAATGGCGAGGAGCACCCATTGCTCGCGGACGAGGGCAAGATCGATCGACATGCCCACGCTCATGAAGAACAGCCCGAGCAGCATGCCGCGGAAGGGCTCGATATCGGCTTCGAGCTGGTGGCGGAAATTCGATTCCGCGAGCAGCAATCCTGCGAGGAATGCGCCCATCGCCATGGAGAGGCCGACCTCCTGCATGAGCAGGGCTGCGCCGAGCACCACGAGCAGGGCGGAGGCGGTCATCACCTCGCGGGCGCCGCTGCGGGCAAGAATGCGGAAGAAGGGGTTGAGGCCATAGCGGCCGATCAGCACGACGGCCGCGATGCCGAGGAGGGTTTCACCGACTGCCAGGAGGCGGTCCACGAGGGAGCTATGCTCCGCTGCGGCGCCGGAGGCGAGAAGCGGCAGAAGAGCAAGGAGCGGAACCACGGACAGATCCTGAAACAGCAGGATCGCGAAAGAACGTTGGCCATAAGGGGTCGGCAGATCGTTCCGCTCGCCCAGCATCTGCAGTGCGATGGCCGTGGCCGAGAGCGCGACGGCGACGCCCGTGACGAAGGAAGCCTTGGGCGAGAAGCCGATCGCGTAAGCGGCAGCGCCGAGGCACAGAGCGGTCACGGTCAATTGGGCGAAGCCGAGGCCGAAGATGTCCCGCTTCATCTCCCAGAGATGGGACAGCTTCAGCTCGAGTCCGATGATGAACAGGAGCAGCACCACCCCCAGTTCCGCGACCGTCGCGATGGTCTGCGGATCCTCGACCAGACTCAAGCCTGACGGGCCGATGGCCACCCCGGCCGCGAGATAGCCCAGGACGGCACTCAAGCCCAGGAGCCGGAACACGGGCACGGCCACGACCGCTGCGCCGCAGAAGGTCAGGATGGGTGGAAGGAAGCTGACGTGGGATGCGGTGGAGGCCATGGGCGAGCTGACGGGTGAAAAGCTGTTTCACCTTTCTAGGGTTTCTTAAGGGCAAGAGCGAGCGATTCTTGAGACTATTGCTCCGCTTCGTGCCTCACCGCACAGGTTCCGACAGAGCCACCATGTCGAAAGTCTCTCCCACGTCATCACCGGCCCTGTGCCGGCGATCCCGATCGATCGAAGCGTTGCGCCCTTCCGTATCGGGATGGCCCGGTGGGGCCCGGCCATGACGTCAGAGGGTGCCATCCCGTCCGCGAATAAGCGTCGCTCCCGCTTGACAGGAAGGGTCTCGTCTCGCCACATCGCCAGATCATGACCAAGCCCTCCCTCGACATCCTGCTCTGTGCCCCACGCGGTTTCTGCGCCGGGGTCGTCCGTGCCATCGATGCGGTCGAGAAGGCGCTCGCGATCCATGGGGCACCGGTCTATGTGCGCCATGAGATCGTGCACAACAAATATGTCGTGGAAAACCTGAAGCGGAAAGGCGCAGTCTTCGTCCGGGAGCTCGACGAGGTGCCCGACACGAAAGCTCCCGTGATCTTCTCGGCCCATGGGGTTCCCAAGTCGGTGCCGGAGGCCGCCGAGGCTCGCAACCTCTTCGGGATCGACGCCACCTGTCCGCTGGTGACCAAGGTGCACCGGGAGGCGCAGGTCCACCACAAGCGGGGCCGCCATATCGTCCTGATCGGCCATGCGGGCCACCCGGAGGTGATCGGCACCATGGGGCAGTTGCCCGAGGGGGCCGCCACCCTAGTGGAGACCCTGGACGACATCGCCCGGCTGCAGCCGGGCGATCCGGACAACCTGGCCTTCGTCACCCAGACGACCCTGTCCGTCGACGACACGCAGGACATGGTGGATGCGCTCAAAGCGCGGTTTCCCTCCATCGTGGGCCCGCACAAGGAAGACATCTGCTACGCCACCACCAATCGCCAGGGCGCGGTCAAGCGCGTGGCCCCCATGGTGGACGCCATGATCGTGGTGGGCTCGCCGAATTCCTCCAATTCCCAGCGCCTGCGCGAGGTCGCCGAGCGGGAGGGCTGCCCGTTGGTGCGGCTGATCCTGCGGGCGGAGGACATCGATTGGGGCCTGTTCGGCAGCATCCGCAGCCTCGGCATCACGGCGGGCGCCTCGGCGCCCGAGATCCTCGTCGAGGAGATCATCGATGCCTTTGCGGAGCGCTACGAGGTGACGGTCGAGAGCGTGTCGACGGCGGATGAGAGCGTGTTCTTTCCTTTGCCTCGCGAGCTTCGTGAGCAGGCGGCGGAGTAAGCGGTGGCGGTCTATACGGAAGTCAGCGACGAGGATCTCTCGGCGTTCCTCGAAACCTACGACATCGGAACGGTGCTCTCCTACAAGGGCATCGCCGAGGGCGTGGAGAACACCAATTATTTTCTTCACACCACGAAGGGCTCCTACATCCTCACCCTCTACGAAAAGCGGGTGCGGGAGGACGATCTGCCCTTCTTCCTCGGCCTCATGCAGCATCTGGCCCTGAAGGGGCTCAACTGCCCGCTGCCGGTCAGCAACCGCCGGGGCGAGCCCCTCGGGCGGGTCGCCGGGCGGCCCGCCGTCATCATCACCTTCCTCGAGGGCATTGCGGTGCGCCGCCCCACGGCCCAGCATTGCGGTGCGCTCGGCGCGGCTCTGGCGAAGCTGCATCTGGCGGGCCGGGATTTCGCCATGCAGCGGCCCAACGCCCTCTCGCTCGAGGCCTGGGCGCCGCTCTTCGCCCAGGCCGAGGCCCAGGCCGACACGGTGTTGCCGGGCCTTGCCGAGCGGACGCGACGGGAACTCGCGAGCCTGGAGGAGGCTTGGCCCCGCGGCCTGCCGTCCGGGATCATCCATGCGGACCTCTTCACCGACAACGTGTTCTTCATCGGCTCCGAGGTCTCGGGGCTGATCGACTTCTACTTCGCCTGCACGGATGCCTTCGCCTACGACGTCGCGATCTGCCTCAATGCCTGGTGCTTCGAGAGCGACGCGTCGTTCAACCTGACCAAGGGCAAGGCCATGCTGGCGGGCTACCAGTCGGTCCGGCGCCTGATCCCCGACGAGGTGGAGGCCCTGCCGGTTCTGTGCCGGGGATCCGCCATGCGCTTCATGCTGACCCGTCTGGTCGACTGGCTCAACGTGCCGCCGGGCGCGCTGGTGAAGCCGAAGGACCCGCTGGAATACGACCGCAAGCTCAACTTCCACCGCCATGTGAAGCATGCGCGCGAATACGGGCTCGACGCATGAGCGGGCCGGAACGCGTGACGATCTATACGGACGGCGCCTGCTCGGGCAATCCCGGGCCGGGCGGCTGGGCCGCGATCCTGTTCTTCAAGGGCAGCGAGAAGGAGATCTCCGGCGGGGAGGCTCACACCACCAACAACCGTATGGAGATCCGCGCGGCCATCGAGGGCTTGAACGCCCTCAAGCGTTCCTGCGCGGTCGATCTGTTCACGGATTCCCAGTATGTGCGCCAGGGCATCACGCAATGGATGCACAACTGGAAGCGGCGCGGCTGGCGCACGGCCGACAACAAGCCGGTGAAGAACGAGGATCTGTGGCGGGAGCTCGACGCGGCCGCGTCCCGGCACGACGTGGCCTGGCACTGGGTCAAGGGTCATGCCGACGACCCGACCAACATCCGCGTCGACGAACTCGCCGTGGCGGCGATGAAGCCGTTCAGGAAACAGGGCCGGAAAGTGGGCGTCTGACCTTTCGGCTTTAAAGATACGGCCGGGAATGACTCCCACTCACGTCATGGCCGGGCCTGTCCCGGCCATCCCGATCCTATGAAACGCCGCGCTTTTCCTTATCCGGATCACCGGCACAAGGCCGGTGATGACGAGGGATATGGTTTTCTGGTCATGACCTGAGAGAGATCAGAGATCCTTCAGGATGTTCTCGGCGCCGGAATGCTGCGCCTTGGAGGGGGCGTCCTCCACGTTGATCGCCTTCACCACGCCGTCGTCGACGACCATGGAGTAGCGCTGCGAGCGCGTGCCGAGGCCGAAGCCCGTGCCGTCCATGGACAGGCCGACGGCCTTGGCGAAGTCGGCATTGCCGTCCGAGAGAAACTCGATCCCCTCGGCGCCGGAGGCCTTGCCCCAGGCGTCCAGGACAAAGACGTCGTTGACCGAGGTCACCAGGATGGCATCGACGCCCTTGGCCCTGATCTCGTCCTTCTTCTGCACGTAGCCGGGCAGGTGGTTGCGATGGCAGGTCGGGGTGAAGGCGCCGGGGACGGCGACGAGAACCACCTTGCGGCCCTTGAACAGGTCGTCCGTGGTCTTGGCGACCGGTCCGTCGGGGGTCATGATGCGGAAGGTGACCTGGGGAAGGCGTTCTCCAACCTGGATGGGCATGGACAAATTCTCCAAACTCGATCGATGAGGTGCTTCTTCCCTAGCGTGCCAGCCCAGTGCCGTCGAGGCTGACTTCCGTCTCAATGGATTTTCCGCCCGCCACCAGGGTCAGGCGGATTGGAACGGGCCCCGAGGCATCCTTGGGCTTCTCCTCCACGGTCAGTGTGAAGCGGTTGGCGTCGTCGGGCAGGGAGGTCGAGAGATACCAGTTCTCCGGCCCCTCGGCGAAGAGGGAGGGCTTTGCGCCCTCGGGCGCCCGGACTGCGACGGTGAAGGCCGGCTTGCCCTGCGCCACGGGTTCGACGGAGAGGACGGACAGATCTCCTTGAGCGCCCAGAGGCTGCGGGCGCGGCACCTTCGCCAGAGCGGCCTCGATGGCGCTCCGGTCAAGGCCGTCGGCCGTCAGGTTCAGGCTCATGTCGGCACGGGCCGGGATGCAGATGTCCTTGCAGACCCCGTATTCGGCCGACAGGACGAGCCTGACCGGCTTGTCCTTGTCCTTCGCCCGGACCAGGACCGGCAGCACCACCTTCTTGCCGTAGACATAGGACACGCCCGCGGCATCCTCGTGCCGGTAGGGGGCGGGAAAGCGGATCTCGGTGCCGGCCACGTTCTCGGAACCCGACCAATCGAACCGGGGCGGCAGACCCGAATCGCCCGGGTTGCGCCAGTAGGTCTTGAAGCCCGGATCGAGAGTGATCTCGATACCCGCCAGCCAGACGTCGCCCTGCTGCCCACCTGCGATCAGGCGGGCACGGGAGTGAAAGCCCTGGGCCGAGTGGGATTGTTTGGCGGGCTCCGCGACCGTTGCGGTAAAGGACAAAATGAAAAAAATCGCGACCGATGCGGCGCGGAGCATGAATGCCATGGAACTGACACCTCCCTGACGCGCTTCCCTTATGCATTTATCTTCGGGCCTGCCATCCACGATCCTGTGATCGGGCGGAGGGTCCGGCAAGGCAGAATTGAGAATATGGGCTCTCACCTTCCTTATGGTACCGAATCCCCTTACCTGGACGGACAGGTCCTCGTGGCCATGCCGGGCATGATGGACGAGCGCTTCGCGCGCTCCGTCATCTATATCTGCGCCCATTCGTCGGAAGGAGCGATGGGGATCGTCCTCAACCGGCCGGCGGCCAATCTGAACATGCCGGATCTGCTGGTGCAACTGGAGATTCTTCCCGAAACCGACCGGATCCGGCTGCCGCAGAAGGTCGGCAGCATGCAGGTGCTGATGGGTGGGCCCGTGGAGACGAGCCGGGGCTTCGTTCTCCACTCGCCGGACTTTCACCTCGCCCAATCGACCCTGCCCATCGACGACAGCGTCTGCCTGACCGCAACCATCGACATCCTGCGCGCCATCGCGGCCGGCCGCGGCCCCGAGAATGCGGTGCTGGCGCTGGGCTATGCCGGCTGGGGCGCCGGGCAGCTCGAACTGGAGCTCCAGGCCAATGGCTGGCTCAATTGTCCGGCCGATGCGGAGCTGATCTTCAACACCGCCGCCGACCTGCGCTACGAGATGGCCCTGCGCCGGATCGGAATCGAGCCGGCCATGCTGTCCATGGAAACCGGCCACGCCTGAATCGACGAACGCCTAAGCCGCCGCGGGAGCCGCGCCGACGAGCTGGCGGGCCTGCAGCATCGACATCGGCTCTCCGAAGACCGGACCCTGCGCATATTCGCAGCCGATCTGGTAGAGCTCGATCGCCTCCGATTCGCTCTCCGCGCCTTCCGCCACGATCTCGAGGCCGAGCTCATGGGCCATCTTGACGATGGAACGGAGGATGACCGGCTTGCCGGAGGCCATCAGGCGCACGAAGGATTCGTCCACCTTGATCGTATCGAAGGGAAAACGCTGCAGGTAGGAGAGGGCGGAATAGCCCGTTCCGAAATCGTCGAGCGAGAGGCCCGCTCCGAGATCCCGCAGCCGCGCGAGCATCTGGGCCGAGTATTCCGGATTTTCCATCACCAGGCTCTCGGTCATCTCGATCTTGAGCGTGCCCGGGATGACGCCCGTGCGGGCGATGACCGTCTTCACGTCCTGCAGCAGGTCGTGGCGCAGCAGGTGGTGGCTCGACATGTTGACGCTGGCGAAGATCGGCGGCTCGACCTCGAGCGCGTTTTGCCAGGCGGCGAGCTCTCGGCCCGTCTGCTCCAGGAGGAAGATGCTCAACTTGATGATGAGGCCGGTTTCCTCGGCGATCGACATGAAGTCCTCGGGCCCGATGCGTCCGAGACGCGGATGATCCCAGCGCAGCATGGATTCGAAGCCCGCGATGGTCCGGTCCTCCAGGCGCACGATGGGCTTGAACAACACCTTCATCTCGTTGCGGTCGAGCGCGTGACGAAGATCGGTCTCCATCGTGAAATGGTCGCTGCGGTCCGAGCGCATGGTGGGCCGGAAGACCTCGATCCGGTCGCCGCCATGGCGCCGCGCATGGGCCATGGCGATCTCGGCGTTGCGCAGCACTTCCTCGCGCCGCGCCGCGATCTGCGGATCGTACAGGGCGATGCCGATGGAGGCGGTGAGGAAGATCTCGCGATCCGCATAGGTGAACGGCGTCGTCACGACGCGCCGGACCATGTCGGCGAAGGAGATGATGCGGTCCGGCTCGCGCTCGGAGAGCAGGATGATGGCGAATTCGTCGCCGGAGATGCGCGCGAGCGTATCCTGCGGCTTGAGAAGCCGGCTCAGGCGGCGGGACAGGGTGAGCAGCACCGAGTCGCCGGCGGCGTAGCCTGCCGTGGCGTTCGCATCCTTCAGCTTGTCGATGTCGACAACGAGAACGGTCGGACGCAGCGCGTCGTCCTGGCCGGCGAAGGTGAGGGCCGCTTCCAGCCGGTCGTAGAAGAGCTGCCGGTTCGGCAGGCTCGTCAGGTTGTCGTGCACGGCGTCGTACAGCAGGCGCTCCTCGGCGGTCTTGCTGTCCATGACGTCGGCCAGGGTGCCGACGATGCGCAGCACCTCGCCGTCCGAGCCGATCACGGGCCGCGCCTTCAGGCGGAACCAATGGTGGGCGCCGGTGGCCGAGCGCAGGCGGAAATCCTGGGTCAGCCGCCCGCGGCGCTGCTCGATCACCGCATCGAGGGCGAGGCGGTAACGGTCCTTGTCGAAGGGATGGATCAGGTCGAGCCAAGCGGAGGCGGGACCTTCGAGCGAGCCGCGCCTCAGCCCGAGCTGATGCTCCACCTCCGGGCTGACGAAGATGTTGTCTGAGACCACGTCCCAGTCGAACACGATGTCGCCGGCACCGGTCAGGGCCAGGGCCCTTCGTTCCGTGTCGTTCACGAAGCCCCGGGTGAAGGCGCCGCCCGCGAAGGCGTGCTGCATCACCGTGAACCCGATGAGCATGACCACGAGGACAAGGCCGCCGACGAGGGCGGGCGGCACGAGATCCGACGAGAGCTGGCCGACGACCGTGAAGCTCGCCGCCGTCACCCAGGCGACCAGAAGAAGCCAGGTGGGAACGAGCATCACGGCACGATCGTAGCCGTGCGTCGCCAGGTGGATCACCAGCACGAAGCCGATCCCGGCGACGGCTGCGATCGACATCCGGGCCACGCCCGAGGCCACCGGCGGGTCGACGATGGCGAGCGCCACGAGGGCGCCGAGGAAGGTGAGCCAGAAGGCGGTCACGTGGCTGTAGCGCACGTGCCAGCGGTTGAGGTTGAGATAGGCGAAGAGGAAGACCAGGAGGGTTGCGGCGAGCACCGCCTCGGCGCCGGCGCGGTAGATCTGCTCCGTCGCCTCGGTGATCGGGAAGATGCGCTGGAAGAAACCGAAATCGATGCAGGCATAGGCCAGCACCGCCCAGGCGAGCGCCGCCGCCGCCGGGAAGATCAGGGCACCCTTCACCACGAACACGATGGTGAGGAACAGGGCCAGGAGGCCCGCGATGCCGATGATGATGCCCTTGTAGAGGGTCAGCCCGTTGACGCGGTCCTTGTAGGCATCCGCGTCCCACAAATGGAGCTGGGGCAGGTTGTTGGAGCGCAGCTCCGCCACGAAGGTGACGGTCGTGCCCGGATCGAGGGTGATGAGGAAGATGTCCGCATCCTCGCTATCGTCGCGGTCGGGCCGGATGCCCTGGCTCGCGGTGATCGCCGCGATGCGTGTCGCGCCGAGATCCGGCCAGAGTACGCCGGATCCGGTCAGGCGGAAATGCGGCGCGACCAGGAGGCGGTCGACCTGCTCGTCGGTGTCGTTGGTGAGCGCGAAGACGATCCAGTCGGGCCGGGTTCCGGCCTCACGTGCCTTCACGGCGATGCGTCGGACGATGCCGTCGCGCCCCGGTGCCGTCGAGATCCTGATCTCGTCCCCATCCGAGTTGTAGCGCTCGATGGCCGGGGTGAGATCGATGGCCTTCATCTTGGGATCGACGCGAACGGATTCCACCGCCCAACCGGACGCGGGAAAAGCCAGCCCCAGGAATGCCGCCAAAAGAAGGGTTATGGCGAAAGATACGATCCGCAATGCTTCGGTCTTTCGTCCGGTACTAAAACAGTGGAACAGGATTGGTACCGGTCAGGAGCCTTGAGGGCAAGCTGGAGCCTGGGAGGCTCCGCACTTGTCCGCAGGACTCGTTTGTTATCGTTACTATGTGGCCATGAGACCAGTTTGCGGCGGGATTGAGGAGAATCAGCCGTGACCATGGGGAAGGTCGGGCGGAAAAATTCAGCCCCGCAGCCCCGCGGCGATGGCCTCCAGGGCAGGCAGCTCCTTGATCGGGCCGATCGCCGCCAGCGTCGGAGTCCCCTGCAGGAGACGGCGTCCGGCCTCGCGGACATGCTCGACCTCGAGCGCATCCACCTTCCTGACGATCTCCTCGCTCGCCACCACCCGGCCCCAGGACAGGAGCTGGCGGGCGACGCGCTCGATCCGGCCGCCTGGCGTCTCCAGGGCCGTGAGCAGGGCCACCTTCATCTGCGCCTTGGCACGGATCAGCTCGACCTCGCTGATGTCGCGGGTTGCCTGGGCCATGCAGGCGAGCGTGACGTCCATCAGCTCGCGCACGTCCGAGCCCGCCGTTCCGGCGCCGATGCCGAAGAGGCCGCAATCGGAGAAGGGCCAGTGGAAGGAATCGATGGAATAGGCGAGCCCGCGGGTCTCGCGCACCTCATGCCACAGGCGCGACGTCAGGCCGCCGCCGAGCATATGGGCGAAGAGGTGGACGGCATAATAGCCGGGGTCCTTGAAGGAGAGGCCCGGCAGGCCGAGAACCAGATTGGCCTGTTCGAGCTTGCGCGAAATCCGCCTCTCGCCGCCCGTGTAGCGCCCCGGTTCCGGCTGCTGTGCTGCGACGGCCGGCATCCCGCCGAAGAGGCGCTCCGCCAGGTCGACGATCTGGGCATGCTCAACGTCGCCGGCCGCGGCCAGCACCATCTTGCCAGGAGCATATTCGCGGGCGAGGAACGCGCGGATCGTCGCCTCGTCGAAGCTTTTGATGGTGTCTGGCGTGCCGAGGATCGGCCGTCCCACCGCCTGTCCCGAGAACGCCGTTTCCATGAAGGCGTCGTAGATCAGGTCGTCGGGCGTGTCCTCGACGGCGGCGTATTCCTGCAGGATCACGCCCTTTTCGCGGGCGAGCTCGCCCGCATCGAAGGCCGAGTTGATCAGGATGTCGCCGAGCACGTCGAGGGCGACGTCCACGTTCTCGCCGAGAACGCGGGCCGTGTAACTCGTGTATTCGACGCTCGTGGCGGCGTTGATGTCGCCCCCCACATTCTCGATGTCCTCGGCGATCTGGCGCGCAGAGCGACGTGCCGTGCCCTTGAAGGCCATATGCTCGATGAGATGCGACAGCCCATGCTCGTGCGCCTGCTCATGCCGCGAGCCTGTGCCGACCCACACGCCGAGGGTCGCCGTGGCGATCGCAGGCATCCGTTCGGTGGCGACCATCAGGCCGTTGGACAGAGTCGTGATCTCGATCCGCTTCTCGTGGACGAAGTGCTGGTTCATGCGGCGGCGCCTTTGACCGCCCGCGCGCGCTCGCGGATGAAGCGCTCGACCGCAGCCTGGTCGTTGGGAAGAACCGAGAAGCTCTCCTTGCGCTCCATCAGATCAGCCATGTGCGGCGGAAGTGCGGGGCGAATGCCCGTCGCACGCTCGACCGCATCGGGGAATTTTGCCGGATGCGCGGTGGACAGCGCCACGACGGGCGTTTCGGGGTTCTCTCTGAGCAGAGTGCGTCCGGCGCGGGTGCCCACCGCGCTGTGCGGATCGAGCACGTAGCCGGTGGTGCGGTAGGTCTCGGCCATCTCGGCGACCACGCTGTCTTCGTTGACCGCCTGAGCGGAGAAATCCTCGCGGATGCGCGCGAGCGGCTCCGCGTCGATCATGAAGGCGCGCGACTGGTTGAGGTTCGCCATCAGGCGGCGGATCGCCTCGCCGTCACGGCCGTAAGCCTCGAACAGCAGGCGCTCGAAGTTGGACGAGATCTGGATGTCCATGGACGGCGAGGTCGTGGGCTGCACGCCCTTGATCTCGTACGAGCCCGAGCCGAGCGTGCGGGCCAGGATGTCGTTGGCATTGGTGCCGATCATCAGCCGATCGACCGGAAGGCCCATGCGTTTGGCAACGTAAGCGGCGAGGATGTCGCCGAAATTGCCGGTGGGCACGGAGAACGAGACGGGGCGGTGAGGCGAGCCGAGCGCAACGGCGGCTGTGAAGTAGTACACGGCCTGCGCGGCCACGCGGGCCCAGTTGATCGAGTTCACGCCCGAGAGCTGCAGCTCGTCGCGGAAGCGGGCATGGTTGAACATGCCCTTCACCATGGCCTGGCAATCGTCGAAGGTGCCTTCGACCGCCAGCGCGTGGACGTTCGGCGAGGCGATTGTCGTCATCTGCCGCCGCTGCACGTCCGAGACGCGGCCATGCGGGTAGAGGATGAAGATGTCGACCTGATCGAGTCCTTTGAACGCCTCGACGGCGGCGCTGCCCGTATCGCCCGAGGTCGCGCCCACGATGGTCGCGCGGGCGCCGCGGCTCTTGAGCACGTGGTCCATGAGCCGGCCGAGAAGCTGCATCGCCACGTCCTTGAAGGCGAGCGTGGGGCCGTGGAAGAGTTCGAGCACGAAGAGATTGTCGCCGATCTGAGCGAGCGGGCAGACGGCCGCGTGGCGGAACGAGGCGTAGGATTCATCGATCATGCGCCCTAGCGCGGCTTCGGGGATGTCGCCGTCGACCAGCGGGCCGAGCACGGCTTTCGCCACCTCGGCATAGGGCCTGCCGGCGAAGCCCCGGATCGTGTCCGTGGCCAAGCTCGGCCAGGTATCGGGCAGATAGAGGCCGCCGTCCCGGGCGAGGCCGGTCAGCAGGGCATCGGCGAAGCCGAGCGCGGGGGCTTCCCCCCGGGTCGAGACATGGAGCACGTGCGATCTCCTGGAAATTCGGCCGGACATTATGGTTATGGACCGGACACGGCAAGTCGCATCCGGTCGCAGAGCTCATGGTTTTATCCGCGCCATCGCATAGGCATCGGCAAAGGCGCCGCTCCGGAAGGCAAAATCCCGGTGGGTGCCCTCGATCTCGAAGCCGTTGCGCTTGTAGAGCGCGATGGCCGGCACGTTATCCACATAGACGGTCAGTTCGATCCGCCTGAGGTTCAGCCAGTCGTCGGCGATTCCAATGAGTTCGCGCATCAAACGGGAACCGATGCCGCGACCGTGGAAATCGTCGTGCAGGCCCATGCCCAGAGAGGCCACGTGGGAGCGCCGGCCCTGGTGGCGTTCGAAACCGCCGTTGCCGATGATCCGGCCAGAATGCTCGACCACCAGGCTGATGTTGTTGGCAGGATCGATGCTCTCAATCCATTTCCGGATGGCTTCAGGTGTCCGATAGGGCAGCCGTAAGGTGCCCCAGCGATAGCCCGAGTTGTCCCCAAGCGCTGCGATGCCCTCGCAATCGGCAGGACGCGCCGCACGGATGACGATGCCATGGGCGGGGCTGGATGGATGAATGTCAGGCTGCAGGTCCATGTCGCTCTCCTCTGGATGAAGCGGAGGCGAACCGAACCGTGAGAAGCCCTGCTCGTCTCCGCAGGGCTTTCGGAAAATGCTCGACGCTTGTTCTAGACGCGCAAAGCCTCTCCCGTACGCCCTGCAGGGCGCATGGTGAGGTGGGTTACGGTCATCGGAAGCGTGAACATGGGAACCATGGTACAATGGTCAGGATCATAAGCCAAGCTCGGTTGGTCCAGAGAGGCCCGGCCCATGCGCATGACACGGATCGATTGGATCCTGCTTCCCTTCCTCGTGGCGGCATTGGTCGGCGTCGTCCTGGGCGCGTTCCTGCTCGCCGGCTTCCTTGGGCTAGCCGTTCTCGGCTTGATCGTCGGGGTCATGGCGCAGCGCATCGAACTCGAGAAGGACGGCGCCACCAGCAACATCATGACCACCTCGCTCTATGCCCAGCAGTTCAAGGCCCGGGAAGACATGAGCCGCGCCGAGAAAGCGGAGCACCAGGCGGAAACGGAAGCGCTGCTGAAATGGCTCTTCGTCGCCAAGGTGGTCAGCGCCGGGCTGATCATCCTCGGCTTCGGCTTGTTCGTCCTATTTCAGCTCGGCTGAGGCCTGTCCCGTCAGCCGCCGCCAAGCAAAGGCGGTGAAGACGCCGATCAGGGTGAGCGCGATGCCGAACCAGGTAACGGCATATTGCAGATGGTTGTTCGGCAGGGTGAGGGGGGTCTGGCCGCCCCGCGGCCAGCCGCCCGGATTGGGGCTCGCGTCCGCATCGATCAGGAACGGCGCGACGCGCTCGAGCTTGTGGGCCGCGGCAATTCCTTGAGGGTCGCGGGCGAACCATTGGTTGCGGGCCGGATCGTCGTTCGGCGTGAAGGGGTTGCGGGCCTCGGGCGCGCGGACGAGGCCGGTGACGGTCACCTCGCCCTGAGGCTGGCTCTCGGGACGGCGGGCCGGATCGCGCAGGTCCGTGGGCACGAAGCCCCGGTTGACCATCACGATGGCGCCGCTGGCAAGCTTGAGGGGCGTGATCAGGTAGTAGCCCTGGAGCGGCGCGCCCTGGCGCTCGCCGGGCGCGAGGCCGTAAACGGGGGCTTCGAACGCGTGCAGGAAGGTGCCCGTCACCCGCACCTTGCGGAATTCGTCCTGATCGGCCCGCCAGGCGGCCCAGTCCGTCTCCGGCACGATGGCGCCGGGCTCTCCGTACGCGCGGGCTTCGATCTGCCCGATCAGGTCTTCCTTCCAGGCCTTGCGCTCGAGCTGCCAGGTGCCGAGACCGATCAGGATGGCGAGCGCGACAAGCGCCGCCAGGCCGGGAAGGATCAGCGAGCGGCTTTTGCCGAGGGAGGCGGTCACTTCTGGAAGCGCCCTTCCTCGGCCTTGTGGTGGTATTGCAGGTTCACCAGAACGCCCTTGAGCGGCCGGACCAGGGCAAGGCTCAGGACGATACTCAGGGCCGTCCACATGACGAGATGGAGCCAGATCGGCGGCGAATAGGCGAACTCCACCCAGAGGGCGAGCGCCACCACCACGATGCCCACGATGGACATGACGAAGAAGGCCGGGCCGTCGCCCGTATCGGCGAAGGCGAGGTCGAGGCCGCAGACCTCGCATTTCGGCCGGACGCTCAGATAGCCCTTGAACACATGTCCCTTGCCGCAGCGGGGGCACAGGCCCTTGAGGCCGGTGGTGATGGGCGAGGGGGCGGACGGATCATGAGCCACGGCTTTTCTCCAAAGGGCTGCCGGTCAACGAACTCCCGCGCCAATGGTGCCGGGGAGCCCAAAAGCGAAGGGCGGCTTTTGAGGCCGCCCCCTGCTCGAAGGTATCGCGGTGAGCGGGGTCAGTGACCGCCGCCGGCCACCGGGCCGCCGTAGCCCCACACGTAGATGGCGGCGAAGAGGAAGAGCCATACCACGTCGACGAAGTGCCAGTACCATGCGGCGAACTCGAAGCCGAGGTGCTGCTTGGGCGTGAAGTCGCCGCGATAGGCGCGCAGCAGGCAGACGGCCAGGAAGATCGTGCCGATGATCACGTGCGCGCCGTGGAAGCCCGTCGCCATGAAGAAGGTGGCGCCGTAGATGTTGCCTTTGAAGCCGAAGGCGGCGTGGCTGTACTCGTAGGCCTGCACGAAGCTGAACACGATGCCCAGGATCACCGTGAGCCACAGGCCCGCCTTGAGGCCCTGGCGGTCGTTCTCCAGGAGCGCGTGGTGCGCCCAGGTGACCGTGGTGCCGGAGGTGAGCAGGATCAGGGTGTTGAGGAGCGGCAGGTGCCAGGGGTCGAAGGTCTCGATGCCCTTGGGCGGCCACACGCCGCCGAGCGCCTCGACGCGGGAGTAGAGCTGCGGGTCGCCGGCATAGAGAGCAGCATCGAAATAGGCCCAGAACCAAGCGGCGAAGAACATCACCTCGGAGGCGATGAACATGATCATGCCGTAGCGGTGGTGAAGCTGGACCACGCGGGTGTGGTAGCCGGAATTGGCCTCCTTCACCACGTCGGTCCACCAGCTGAGCATGGTGTAGAGCACGCCGATGATGCCGGCGCCGAAGATGAAGGGACCGAGATGCATGCCCGCGATGGCGATGTCCTTCCACCAGGTGACGAACCCGGATGCCATCAGGAAGGCGCTGACCGAGCCGATGAGCGGCCACGGGCTCGGTTCAAGAATGTGGTAGTCGTGGTTCTTGGCGTGGGCCTCGGCCATTTCGTGTCGTCTCCGTGCCTCGAATGTGAACTCGCTTTATGACGTTTCCGCCCAGCTTGTCACGTCCCTTATTGAGCAATGGGTTTGGTGGATGATGTCACCTCCGCCACCGGCTTGCCCCCCTTGGAGGGGAAGTAGGTGTAGGAGAGGGTGAGGGAGGTCAGGTCCTTCACGTCGCGATCCTCCGCCAGGCGGGGATCGACGTAGAAGACGACCGCGGATTCCAGGGTCTCGCCCGGCTGCAGGGTCTGCTCGGTGAAGCAGAAGCATTCGAGCTTGGAAAAATAGGTGCCGGCCAGATCGGGCTGCACGTTGTAGGTGGCGATGCCCGTGCTCGGCTTGTCGCCGGTATTGGTGACCTTGTATGTGACCGTCGTGGTCTCGCCGAGCCTGACCTTGACCTCGGGCTGCTCCGGTGCGAAGCGCCAGGCGAGGCCGGGGGCGACGTTGGCGTCGAAGCGGACGGCGATCGTCCGGTCCGTCACCTGCGAGCCGTTGGCATCACGCACGATCGGCGTGCCGCCGAAGCCGGTGACCTTGCAGAAGAGGTCGTAGAGCGGCACGGACGCGTAGGCGAGGCCGACCATTCCCACGGCGATGCCTACGCAGGCGAAGGCCGTGCGGTGCATCCTGCGCTGGAGGGTGGAGCTTTCTGCCATCTTTTCGATCTCACAAAGGCCGCTGGATGACGCCCGGTCCGAGCTTGGCGATCGTGACCACGTAGAAGATCAGCACGAGGGAACCCAGAATGAGCGCCAGAGCAAGCGAACGCTTGCGACGGCGCTTCTGTTCCTCGGTGGTCAGGCTATGGGGAGCTTTGTTGTCGGCCATCCGATCACCCGAAAACCGGCCGGAAGAAGCCGAAGCCGTGCTCCGCGAGAAGGGTCGCGAAGAGCAGGAAGAGGTAAAGGATCGAGAAGCCGAAGAGCTGCTGGGCCACGCGCATGGCGGGCTCGCCCCGGCGCAGGCGGTAGACCTGCACGGCCAGCGCCAGCATGCCGAGGCCGCCGATCAGCGCGATGATGGCATAGGCCAGGCCGCCGAAGCCGAGGGCCACCGGAGCCAGGCCTAGCGGGGCCAGGAGAACGGTATAGGCCAGGATCTGGAAGCGCGTGGAATCGGGACCGGCCACGTTCGGCATCATGGGGATGCCGGCGCGCTCGTAATCGCCCGACTTCACCAGGGCGAGGGCCCAGAAGTGAGGCGGCGTCCACATGAAGATGATGGCGAACAGGACGATGCTGTCCCAAGCCACATGGCCGGTGACCGCAGCCTGTGCGACGACCGGGGGGAGGGCGCCCGCCGCACCGCCGATGACGATGTTCTGCGGAGTCGAGCGCTTCAGCCACATGGAATAGACGACCACGTAGAAGAAGATGGTGAAGGCGAGCAATCCGGCGGCCAGCCAGTTGCTGGCAAGGCCCAGGATGATCACCGAGCCCGCGGAAAGCGTCATGCCGAAGGCCAGGGCCTCGCCGGGCTGGATCTTGCCGGCCGGGATCGGGCGCTTGCGGGTGCGGGTCATGACGGCGTCGATATCCGCATCCCACCACATGTTCAGGCACCCGGACGCGCCGCCGCCCACGGCGATCATCAGAAGCGACACGAAAGCCACGACCGGATGAACGTCCGGATGGCTCACGACCATCCCGACGAGCGCCGTGAACACGACGAGAAACATCACGCGCGGTTTGAGAAGGGCGAAGAAGTCGGACACGTCACCCTGCGAGAGGCCTGCCGTGGCAAGGGGCTCTGCTTGGGTTTCCGCCAGACTGTTCGACATGGTGCTCATCACTGATCGATCTTCCGAAATGCCGGGGCGAGGCCAAAAGGCCTCCGGGTTGTCGGCTCCTCGCCGGAAGGCTTGCCGTCGCAAGCCCTCTGGGGAGGAGCGGGCGGCTGAAAGCCGCCCACTCGCTGAAGGTTAGTGTCCGGTGTCGACGACGCGGGGCAGCGTCTCGAACTGGTGGAACGGGGGCGGAGAGGACAGAGTCCATTCCAGCGTCGTCGCACCCTCACCCCACGGATTGTCGGCAGCCTTCTCCTTGCGGATGAAGGAATAGACCACGCCGAACATGAAGATGAAGAGGCCGGCGAAGAACACGTAGGCGCCGATGGAGGACACCATGTTCCAGCCCGCGAAGGCGTCCGGATAATCCGCATAGCGGCGCGGCATGCCGGAGAGGCCGAGGAAGTGCATCGGGAAGAACAGCACGTTGGAGCCGATGAACGCGACCCAGAAGTGCAGCTTGCCGATCCAATCGGGCATCACGTAGCCGGTGATCTTCGGGAACCAGTAGTACATGGCCGCGAAGATCACGAAGACCGCGCCGAGCGACAGCACGTAGTGGAAGTGGGCCACCACGTAGTAGGTGTCGTGCATGTAGCGGTCGACGGGAGCGTTCGCCAGCACGACGCCGGTCACGCCGCCGACCGTGAACAGGAACACGAAGCCCACGGCCCAGTACATGGCCGCCGTGAAGCGGATGGAGCCGCCCCACATGGTGGCGATCCACGAGAAGATCTTCACGCCCGTGGGAACCGCGATCACCATCGTGGCGAACACGAAATAGGCCTGCGTCTGGAGCGAGAGGCCGACGGTGTACATGTGGTGCGCCCACACGACGAAGCCGACCACGCCGATCGCCACCATGGCGTAAGCCATGCCGAGATAGCCGAAGATCGGCTTCTTGGAGAAGGTGGAGATGATGTGGGACACGATGCCGAAGGCCGGCAGGATCATGATGTACACTTCGGGATGGCCGAAGAACCAGAACAGGTGCTGGTAGAGCACCGGATCGCCGCCGCCCGACGGCTCGAAGAAGGTCGTGCCGAAGTTGCGGTCGGTGAGCAGCATCGTGATCGCGCCCGCGAGAACCGGCAACGACAGAAGCAGCAGGAACGCGGTCACCAGCATGGCCCAGGCGAACAGCGGCATCTTGTGCAGCGTCATGCCCGGAGCGCGCATGTTGAGGATTGTCGTGATGAAGTTGATCGCACCCAGGATCGAGGCCGCACCGGCAAGGTGCAGGGCCAGGATGCCGAAATCGAGCGCCGGACCGGGATGGCCCGTTGTCGAGAGCGGCGGATAGACCGTCCAGCCGCCGCCGAAGCCGAGCGAGCCCGGAGCGCCTTCGACGAAGAGCGAGCAGAGCATCAGGCCGAATGCCGAAACGGTGAGCCAGAACGAGATGTTGTTCATCCGCGGGAACGCCATGTCGGGGGCGCCGATCATGATCGGGATGAACCAGTTGCCGAAGCCGCCGATCAGCGTGGGCATCACCATGAAGAACACCATGATGAGGCCGTGGCCGGTCACGAAGACGTTGAAGGCCTGCGGGTTGGAGAAGTACTGCAGACCGGGCTCCTGGAGCTCCAGGCGCATGCCGATGGACAGAAGGCCGCCGACGATGCCGGCCGTAAAGCCGAAGATGAGATAGAGCGTTCCGATGTCCTTGTGGTTCGTCGAATAGAACCACCGGCGCCAGAAGCTCGGAAGGTGATCGTGGTGATCCGCGTGAGCGGCATCAGCTGCATGTGCCATGATGAGACCTCTGTGGTCCTTCTTACAATTACTGAGCGGTCGCGAACTTGAGCGGAGCGGGGCTTTCGGTCGAAGCATACTTCTGCTTCGCCTCGGCCAGCCAAGCGGCATATTGCTGCTCGCTCACGACGCGGACTTCGATCGGCATATAGGGGTGGCCGTTGCCGCAGAGCTCCGAGCACTGGCCGTAGTAGACGCCTTCCTTCTCGGCCTTGAACCAGACTTCGTTCAGGCGTCCGGGAATGGCGTCGACCTTGAAGTAGAAGGAGGGCACCGTGAAGGAATGGATCACGTCGGCCGAGGTGACCTGAACGCGAACCACCTTGCCGACCGGGACCACCATCGCATTGTCGGCGCCGAGCAGGCGCGGCTGGTCGGGCTTCCGGTCCTTGTCCTCGGTGATCATGTTCGAATCGAACTTGAAGCCGCCGCCCTGGTCGGCCGGGTACTCATAGCCCCAGTACCAGGAATAGCCGGTCACCTTCACCACCAGGTCGGCCGGCGGCGGCACCAGCTGCTGGCGCAGGAGGCGGAAGGACGGAATGGCGATCGCCACGAGGATGAGCACTGGAATGATGGTCCAGGCCACCTCGAGGAGGGTGTTGTGGGTGGTCTGCGAGGGAACCGGGTTCTTGCTCTCGTTGAAGCGGACAACGATCACGAGAAGCAGGGCCAGCACGAAAAGGCAGATCGCTGCGATCAGCCAAACCAGGTAGGTGTGGAAGTTGGACACGCTCTGTCCCAACTCGGTCACCATCTCCTGCATGCCGGTTTCCCAGGGGGAGGGCTGCCCGGCGGCGGCCCACGCCCCACTTATGCCCAACACAAGTGCGACCGCTGCCGTGGAGAGGGCGGTCACCGATCGACGTCCAGTCTCGATCCGCATCGGCGTTCCAAAGCTCCTAAAGAAGTGCTGGCCCAGGGCCATGAAAGCATCGGGGAAGGCGCGGGCGTGCGGAAGGCGGCGCCCGGCTTGCGCCATCACCTTTGATCTGCGTCAAAGATCACAGGACGCGCTGAAGCGCAACGGTAGAAGCGTTCCAAACTGTGCGTCATAACCGCCAAAACGCATTTCGGCCCTCCAAACGCCCCCTCTCGCTTGACATCGCGCCCCTTGCCATGGTCCCAACGGCCAAACTTGGACCTGAAGCGGCCCCGGCCGCGGCCCTTCGAACAGGGCTAACGAATGGAGAAACCGATGGGCGCATCGCGTTGGGCTCGCCATGGTGCGGCGGCAATCCTGGGGCTGTCGGCCCTGCTCGGGGCCAACGGCGCCAGCGCTCAGGGCATGGTCAAGAACACCTATGGCGAGTGGCAGATGCGCTGCGAGACGCCGGCGGGTGCCACGGCCGAGCAATGCGCCCTCGTGCAGAACGTCGTCGCCGAGGACCGTCCTAACGTGACCCTCGTCATTATCGTGTTGAAAACCGCCGACGGCAAAAGCCGCCTCCTGCGCGTCGTCGCGCCTCTTGGTATTCTCTTGCCGTCAGGACTGGGCCTCAAGATCGACCAGACGGATATCGGCCGCGCCGGGTTCGTGCGCTGCCTGGCCACGGGCTGCGTGGCTGAGGTCGTGATGGAGGAGAGCCTGATCAGCCAGATGAAGACGGGACAGGCGGCGACCTTCATCGTCTTCCAGACACCTGAGGAAGGGATCGGGATTCCCGTGTCCCTGAACGGATTTGCGGCCGGGTTCGACGCCCTTCCGTGAGGATGAACGAAAGCGTGGGGGCAATCATGATTGAGGGATTGAGCCGGAAGGCCGGACGGATGCTGGCCGTGGTCGGAATGTCGGCCCTGACGGGCTGCGGCGCGCCGGGAGAGGGCGGTTTTGGCGTTGGCGACATGCTGCTCACGGCGGGAACCACCCAGGCGCCGGCCCAGCGGGTCGCGGTGGAGGATGTCTACTGCCCGACCATTGAAGTGGTTGAGGGCGGGGCCGCCCTCCAGGTCCGCGGCGGCGAGGGCGGCTCGGTCCGAAGCCAGATTGCTTTGGGTGAGATCGCCCGCGAATGTATCGGCCAAGCTGATGGCTCGACCTTGGTCAGGGTCGGTGTCGAGGCTCGCGCCCTGGTCGGCGTCGGCGGATCGGCCGGCCGCTACAATGTACCGATCCACATCGTCGTGAAGGACGGCTCCACCGTCTTCGCCAGCCGTTCGAGGACCGTAGCTGCCGCGATTCCGGCCGGCCAGACCCAGACTACCGTATCGGTGGTCGAGGAGGGCATCGTGGTGCCCGCCTCCTACGCCAACAGCTTCGAGATCGAGGTCGGTCTCGGCGGTCGCGCAGCCACGGGTCGGCGGGGCTGATCTGATCAGTAGAGCGCGGCGGCGCCTGCTCGCTGGTTCAGGGGCGCGGCCAGAACCTTGTCGATCCGGCGCTCGTCGAGGTCGATCACCTCGAAACGCCATCCCAGGGTATCCACGTGCTCGCCCGTATTGGGCAGGTGCTGCAGTTCGCTGATCACCAGGCCGCCGACCGTGTGATAGCTGCGGGTCTCAGGGAGCGTGACCCCGAGAACCTCCGCCATTTCGTCGACCGGCATGGAGCCGGCGAGCAGCCACGAGCCGTCCTCGCGCCGGATGGCGTCGGGCTCCGGCGCCTCGCCGTCGGACCGGAAGGCGCCGACGATGGCCTCCAGGGCATCGGCCGGCGTCACGACCCCTTCGAAATGCCCGTATTCGTCGTGGACGATCGCCATCGGCACCTCCGCGTCGCGCAAAGTGGCTAGGGCGTCCAGGGCATAGAGCGTGTCTGGAATGACCGGGGCCGGCTGAACGTGCCCGCGGATGTCCAGGGGCTCCCCGGACAGCATGGCGGCCAGAAGCTCCCGCGACTGGACGACGCCGATCACGTTGTCGGGGTTCCCCTCGCTGACGGGCAGGCGGGAATGCGGGGTCTCGATCAGCAATTCCCGGATCGTCTCCTCGTCGTCGTCGAGATCGATCCAGTCCACGTCCGTGCGGGGGGTCATGAGCCCGCGCACGGTTCTATCCCCGAGGCGCAGCACCCCCGAGATCATGCGGCGCTCCTCCTCCTCGATGACGCCGGCGCTCTCGGCCTCGCCGACGAGCATCTTGATCTCCTCTTCCGTGACGGTCGTCCCGTCGTCGGATTTGGCGCCCAGGAGGCGAAAGATCAGGCTGGTCGACGCGTTCAGAAGCCAGACGGCGGGCGCCGCGACTTTCGACAGCACCAGCATCATGGGGGCCATGGTGCAGGCTACGGCCTCCGGATTGCGCAGGGCGAGCTGCTTGGGCACCAGTTCGCCGATGACGATGGACAGATACGTGATGATGCCGATGACGATGCCGTAGCCCAGGGGCTCGGCGGCGCCTTCGGGCATCCCCTGAGCCTGAAGGATTTCCGTGAGTCGATGGCCGAGCGCCGCGCCCGAGAACGCGCCGGCCAGGATGCCCACGAGGGTGATGCCGATCTGGACCGTGGAGAGGAAGCGGCCCGAATCCTCCATCAGGGTCAGGGCCGTGTTGGCCCCGGAGCGACCCTGTTCGGCCATGGCCTTGAGGCGGGCCCGGCGGGCGGAGACGATGGCGAGTTCGGAAAGAGCAAAGACGCCGTTGAGGGCGACGAGAGCGAGGGCGATGATCAGTTCGAGCAACGATGCGTGGAGCTGCCGACCGGATCGGGCCGCGTTCTCCCCTTCTATGGATGATGGGCCCTAACATGGAGTGCCACGGTCCTGCCGTCAATTAAGGCGGGGAGATATCCCGTGCGGCAGCCTGGTTTGTTGACAGGACCGGATTTCCTCTTCAGAGCTAAAACCCAGCCGATGATCCCCGCGGAAGAGACCGGACCTCAAGCGTCCGGCGCCGAAGGCGCAACCGCCCCGGAAACGCTCAGGCCAAAGGACCGCGCGGGAGCTGGCACTCTGGAAAGCGGCGACGTTTCGAAACGTCGCCCACCGACGGGCGTAACCTTGGGCTTCGCGTTCCAAGGGAAATCTCTCAGGTCTCGGGACAGAGGGGGCGCACAGCAACGGGCCGCAAGGCTCGATGGAACGCGCACCTTTGAGGGAACCCGATGGCCGAGCCAGCGCATAGCGACGAGCCGCTCCTGCAGACCCCGCTCCATGACGAGCATGTGGCCCTTGGCGCCCGCATGGTGCCCTTCGCCGGTTACGACATGCCCGTGCAGTATCCCGCGGGAATCCTGACCGAGCACAACTGGACCCGCGAGCATGCGGGCCTGTTCGACGTCTCCCACATGGGCCAGGCCTTCCTGGTCGCCGAGGACAAGAGCCACGAGACCGTGGCCAGGGCGCTCGAGACGTTGATTCCCGCCGACGTCTTGAATCTGAAGCCGAACCAGCAGCGCTATTCGCAGCTGCTTGCGGACGACGGCGGCATCCTCGACGACCTGATGGTCACCCGCGTCGGCGCCCCCGGCCACGAGGGCTGGCTCTACCTGGTGGTGAACGCGTCCATGAAGGAGGCCGACTACGCCCATATCGCGGCGCGCCTGCCCAAGGGCGTCGCCCTGCGGCGCAAGGACGATCTCGGCCTGATGGCCCTCCAGGGCCCGTCCGCTGAGGCCGTCCTCGCCAAGGTCGCGCCCGAGACCGCCGCGCTGCCCTTCATGATGTCGGCGGATGTGCAGATCGACGGCATCTGGTGCCACGTCTCCCGTTCCGGCTACACCGGAGAGGACGGTTTCGAGATCTCCTGCCACGGCAATGACGCACCCGCCCTCTGGAACAAGCTGCTCGCCGATCCGGAGGTCAAGGCCATCGGCCTCGGCGCGCGCGATTCGCTGCGCCTCGAGGCGGGTCTGTGCCTCTACGGCCACGATATCGACACCACCACTTCGCCCATCGAGGCGGGCCTGATCTGGTCGATCCAGAAGCGGCGCCGGGAGGAGGGGGGCTTCCCCGGAGCCGAGCGCATTCAGCGCGAGATCAGGGACGGCACCGCGCGGGTGCGCGTCGGCATCAAGCCCGAGGGCCGCGCCCCCGCCCGAGAGGGAACTGTCATCACTACGCCCGACGGGCGCGAGGTCGGAATCGTGACCTCGGGTGGCTTCGGCCCGACGGTCAACGGCCCGGTCGCCATGGGCTATGTGGCCAAGGACGTGTCCGCCACCGGGACGGACCTGCATCTCATCGTTCGCGGCAAGCCGCTGCCCGCCAAGGTCGCAGCCATGCCATTCGCCCCCCATCGCTACAAGCGCTGACATCTCAAGAAGAGGGAATTCATCATGACCACGCGCTACACCAAGGATCACGAATATATCCGCGTCGAGGGCGATGCCGGCATCGTCGGCATTTCCGACTACGCCCAGGGCCAGCTCGGCGACGTGGTCTTCGTGGAGCTGCCGAGCGTCGGCAAGACCCTGTCGAAGGGCGATGAGGCGGCCGTCGTCGAGAGCGTGAAGGCCGCAAGCGAAGTCTATGCCCCGGTCTCCGGCGAAGTGGTCGAGGTCAACAGCGACCTCGAAGCCTCTCCCGGCACGGTCAACGAGGATCCTGCCGGCCGCGGCTGGTTCATGAAGATCCGCCTCACGAACCTGGACGAGCTCGACGGCCTCATGACCGAGGAGCAGTACCAGGAATTCGTGAAGTCGATCTCCTAACGCGAGAGGGCGGCCATGGCACACGAGTACAAGGCGACGATACGCTGGACGCGCGGGGCGGACGAGATCTTCTCCGACAACCGCTACAGCCGCGGCCACATCTGGCGCTTCGACGGCGGCATCGAAGTACCGGGCTCCGCTTCGCCCTCCGTCGTGCCATTGCCGCTCTCGCGGGAGGATGCCGTCGATCCGGAGGAAGCGTACGTTGCGGCGATTTCCAGCTGCCACATGCTGACCTTCCTGTCGATCGCCGCCAAGAAGCGCTTCGTTGTCGATGCCTACGAGGACGACGCGCTCGGGATCATGACCAAGAACGAGAGCGGCAAGCTCTTCGTGTCCAAGGTCACCCTGGATCCCAAAATCCAATTCTCGGGCGACAAGCTTCCGACGCCGGAACGGATCGCCGACATGCATCACCTCGCCCACAAGGAATGCTTCATCGCCAATTCCGTTCTCACGGAGATTGTCGTGGCGGGCATTCCCTCGCACTAACGCCTCAAGGTTTTTTGCCGATGCGCTATTTGCCTTTGTCCGACACCGACCGCGGCGAGATGCTCGCGCGGATCGGCGTCAACCATGTCGATGAGCTGTTCGCCGACGTGCCGAAGAACCTGCTCCTCAAGGAGCCGGTGGACCTGCCGCGCCGCAAGGGCGAGCTGGAGGTGGAGCGCATCCTCTCCCGCATGTCCGCGAAGAACGTCTCGGCGTCCTCCGTGCCGTTCTTCGTCGGCGCGGGCGCCTACAAGCACCATGTGCCGGCGACCGTCGATCACCTGATCCAGCGCTCCGAGTTCCTGACGAGCTACACGCCGTATCAGCCCGAGATCGCTCAAGGCACGCTGCAATATCTCTTCGAGTTCCAGACGCAAGTGGCTGCGCTCACCGGCATGGATGTGGCGAACGCCTCCATGTATGACGGCTCCACCGGCACGGGCGAGGCGGTGCTCATGGCGCATCGCGTCACCCGCCGCCGCAAGGCCGTGCTCTCCGGCGGCCTGCATCCGCATTACGCCGATGTGGTGAAGACGCTCTCTGACATGGCGAGCGACGAAACGGTCATCCTGGCGCCGGACGTGAGCGGCACCGAGGACATTCTCTCGCAGATCGACGACACGACATCCTGCGTCGTCGTGCAGTCGCCGGACGTGTTCGGCAACGTGCGCGACCTGAAGCCCATCGCCGACAAGGCGCACCAGCACGGGGCGCTGCTGATCGCCGTGTTCACGGAGGTCGTGTCGCTCGGCCTCATCGCTTCGCCCGGCAGCCAGGGCGCGGACATCGTGGTGGGCGAGGGGCAGTCCATCGGCAATGCCCTGAACTTCGGCGGTCCTTACGTGGGTCTCTTCTCCACGCAGTCGAAATACATCCGCCAGATGCCCGGCCGCCTCTGCGGCGAGACGGTGGATGCGGACGGCAACCGCGGCTTCGTGCTGACGCTCTCGACCCGCGAGCAGCATATCCGCCGCGACAAGGCGACTTCGAACATCTGCACCAATTCGGGCCTCTGCTCGCTCGCCTTCACCATCCACATGACCCTGCTCGGCGAGACGGGCCTGACGCGTCTCGCGCGCATCAACCATGCGAACGCCGTGAAGCTGGCCGACCAGCTTGCCGCCGTGAAGGGCGTCGAGGTGCTCAACAAGACGTTCTTCAACGAGTTCACCGTGAAGCTCGCAAAGCCTGCGGCAGACGTGGTCGAGCGTCTTGCCGAGAAGGGAGTGCTTGCGGGCGTGCCCGTGTCGCGTCTCCTGCCGGGTGCCGGCCTCGACAACCTGCTGCTGGTGGCCTCCACCGAAGTGAACACAGATGATGACCGCGCGGCCCTTGTCGCCGCCTTGAACGAGGTTCTGTGATGTTGAACCGCCAGGGACGTCCCACCGCTCCGCAGGCTCACGGCGTATCCGATCCGGCCGCCGGCATGGGCGATCAGGCAGCCCGCCTGCAGGGCGACGCCAGCCGCTCCAGCGGCTCCACTGCGGGCCACCACCCGACCTTCACGGGCAACAAGGCGCTGGCGCAGGTCGAGCCGCTGCTCTTCGAGATCGGCCGTTACGACACGACCGGCGTCGATTTCGACGAGCCGGCGAATTTCGAGCCGCGCCTCGGCGGACTGGAGCGCAAGGAACCGATCGGTCTGCCGGGTCTCTCCGAGCCTGAGACCATGCGCCATTACGTGCGCCTCAGCCAACAGAACTACGGCATCGATACGGGCCTGTTTCCGCTCGGCTCCTGCACCATGAAGCACAATGCGCGGCTCAACGAGCGCATGGCCCGTCTGCCGGGCTTCTCCGACGTGCATCCGCTGCAGCCGGTCTCGACCGTGCAGGGGGCGCTGGAGCTCATGGACGAGCTCGGGCGCTATCTGATCACGCTCACCAACATGACGGCGGTCGCTTTGTCGCCGAAGGCCGGCGCCCACGGCGAACTCTGCGGCATGATGGCGATCAAGGCCGCCATCGAGGCGAAGGGCGAGGGCGCGACCCGCAACGTGGTGCTCGTGCCCGATTCGGCTCATGGCACGAATCCGGCCACCGCCGCGCTCATCGGCTTCAAGGTGAAGCCGGTGCCGGCGCGCGAGGACGGCTGGGTGCATGTGGAGGACGTGAAGGAGCGCCTCGGCCCGGACGTGGCGGCGATCATGCTCACCAATCCCAACACCTGCGGCCTGTTCGAGCCGCAGGTGGCGGAGATCGCCAAGGCGATCCACGATGCCGGGGCCTATTTCTACTGCGACGGCGCGAACTTCAACGCCATCGTGGGCAAGGCGAAGCCGGGCGACCTCGGCGTCGATGCCATGCACATCAACCTGCACAAGACCTTCTCGACGCCGCACGGCGGCGGCGGCCCGGGCTCCGGCCCGGTGGTGCTCTCCGAGCGTCTGGCTCCTTACGCACCCGTGCCGTTCGTGCGGATGAAGGAGGGCAGCTTCGAGCTGGTGGAACACTATGACGAGGCCGGCGGTCGCGCCGCCCCGTTCGGCCGCATGACCGCCTTCCACGGCCAGATGGGCATGTATGTGCGCGCCCTGTCCTACATGCTCTCGCATGGGGCGGACGGCATGAAGCAGGCCTCGGAAGATGCCGTGCTCAACGCCAACTACATCCGCGCGGGCCTGTCCGATCTCCTCTCGCTGCCTTTCGGCAACAAGCCCTGCATGCACGAGGTGCTGTTCGACGATGCGTGGCTCAAGGACACGGGCGTGACCACCCTCGACGTGGCCAAGGCCATGATCGACGAGGGCTACCACCCGATGACCATGTACTTCCCGCTGGTGGTGCACGGCGCCATGCTGATCGAGCCCACGGAATCCGAATCGAAATCCTCGCTCGATCTCTTCATCGCGACGCTCCGCGACCTCGCCATGGCGGCAAAGGGCGGCGACAAGGAGCGCTTCACGGGCGCTCCCTACCACGCCCCGCGCCGCCGCCTCGACGAGACCCGCGCGGCCCGCAACCCGGTGCTCAAGTGGACGCCGCCCGCGCCGGTGGCGGAAGCCGCGGAGTAAGGGATCTTAAAGATCCTGATGCCCGGCCTTGTGCCGGGCATTTTCCTTTCAGGGCGAATCCTGTCGGTCGTCTCGGGATCGCCGAGTGCAAGCAAGGATGCGTACACCCACCCCATGTCATGGCCGGGCTCGTCCCGGCCATCGCGATTGTTTGAAGCGCCGCGCCTCTCAGACCGGGATC
This sequence comes from Microvirga sp., assembly GCA_035944695.1. Classification (GTDB taxonomy): domain Bacteria; phylum Pseudomonadota; class Alphaproteobacteria; order Rhizobiales; family Beijerinckiaceae; genus Microvirga. The sequence continues at coordinate 49,912 of DASZBB010000259.1, forward strand.
ACCGGCACTGATCCCCGGATCATGTCTGGGGAGGTGATGACGTCGGAGGAGCGCACACTTCCGCTGTTCGGTTGATCTGGAATTGGGATTGCGCGTCTTCCGAGATGCGACTGTTACGAGGCGCAGGCGTGCACGGCACTCTGCAGGTCCGCCATCCGGTCAATGACGGAAGGCGCTCCCGCCCGTCGCAGCTTCCCCGCGTGCCCCTGCCCGCAATGCCCTCCACCCGTAAAGCCGATGACCCTCATGCCTGCCGCGATCGCCGCCTGCACGCCCGCGACGGAATCCTCGATTACCAGGCAGTCCTCGGGACTCACGTTCATTTGCTTCGCGGCATGGAGAAACAGGTCCGGCGCCGGCTTGCCGCGCGCGACCTGAGTCGAGCTGAAGATGTGGTCGAACAGGTCGGACAGGCCGGTGACGCGGAGCGAGAGCGCGATCCGCTCCGGAATGGACGAGGAGGCGACGCAGCGGGGGAAGGGGAGGGACAGGATGGCGTCCCGCACGCCCTCGATGGGCCTCAGGTCCGTCTCGAAGCGCTCGAAGAGGGTGCGGTTGAGCCGCTCGGTGAAATCGGCAGGGAGCCTGATGCCGCGTTCCGCCTCGATGCGCGCGATCTGGTCCTTGATGCTGACGCCGGTGAAGTCCCGCGCCACCTCCTCGGCCGTGTAGGGCACGCCGCATTCCGTCAGGATTTCCGCATCGATCCGGCAGCTCAAGGGTTCCGAATCGACAAGGACGCCGTCGCAATCGAAGATCAGCAGCATGGTGTTCTCCAAGCAAAAAGGCCGCCCTCGAGGCGGCCTTGATGAGGTTCGTCCGGAACGAAGCCTTTACTGCAGCTTCGTGCGCACGTCGTTGAGGCTGGACGTCAGGAGAGACGCGGCGGCGGCGCCGGTGATCTCGTCGCGCAGGACGCGCTCGGAGGCCTTGATGGCGGCGTCCACGGCAGCGGCGCGCACCTCGGCGGAAGCCTGGGCCTCGGCCTGGGCGATCTTGGCCTCGGCGGTGGCCGTACGGCGCTTCACGAAGTCCGCCATCTTCTCCTGGGCCTCGCGGGCGAGGCGCTCTGCCTCGTCGCGGGCGCTGGAGACGATGTCGGCGGCCTCACGCTCGGCAGCGGCGCGCTTGGCCTCGTATTCCTTGAGCAGCCGCTCGGCATCCTGGCGCAGGCGCTTGGCCTCGGCCAGTTCGTCGGCGATGCGCTTGCCGCGGGAATCGAGCTGGTTCATCACCTTCCCTGGAACCCCGTAATAGAACAGGATGCCCCAGAAGATCACGAAGGCGACCCCAACCCAGAATTCAGCGCTTTGAAACATGCGGATCTCCCGATCAGGCCTTGATCTGGTTGAGAGCGGCTTCGACCTTCTGCGGGGCCGGAGCCCTGCCGGTCAGGCGCTCGATGATGGCGGAGGCGGTGTCGCGGGCGATGGCGTCCACGTGGCTCATGGCTTCCGCCTTCTTGGACGCGATCGTTGCCTCGGCCTCCGCCAGGCGCTGGTTGAGGTCGGCCTCGAGCGCCTTGCGCTTGGCGTCGCTCTCGGCCGAGAGCTTGGCGCGGGTCTCTTGCGCGAGAGCCTGGGCACGGCCCTTGGCTTCCGCCAGAGCCTTCTCGTAGGCGGTGCCGGCTTCTTCCGCACGGGATTTCATGGCGGCCGCGTCGTCGAGATCGTTGGCGATCATGGCGCGGCGGTTCTCGATGATTCCGCTCAGGCGCGGGAGGACCAGCCGTGAGAGCAGGGTGTAGAGCACCACGAAGGTGATGGCGAGCCACAGAAGCTGACCGCCGAAGGTCTCCGTCGCGAAGGGCGGGAATCCGACATCTTCGTGAGCGCCGCCAGGGGCCTCTGTTGTGGCATGGGTCGTCTGAGCCTGAGCCATGAAGCAGATCCTAAAGGATAAGGAATCCTACAAACATGAATGACGGCGGTTCAATCCGCCGTCACCCTTGTCGAGGCGAAGCGCTTGCACGCCTCGACCTCCCGATCACCGTTTCGAGATTAGGTGAAGAGCAGAACGAGAGCGACGACGAGGCAGAAGATGCCGAGACCTTCCGCGAGCGCCGCGCCGATGAACGCGCGGGCGAACTGGCCGTCGGCCGCCGACGGATTGCGCAGAGCGCCGGAGAGGAAGTTGCCGAAGATGTTGCCAACGCCCATAGCGGCGAGACCCATGCCGATGCAGGCGAGGCCCGCGCCGAGGAACTTGAAAGCAACCGGATCCATTGTGATCTCCTTGGGAATACTGTGATCGGGAGGGAAGGTGTAACTCGGCGCAGACCTAGTGGCCCGGGTGCAGCGCGTCGTTGAGGTAGATGCAGGTCAACACCGTGAAGACGTAGGCCTGCAGGGCGGCGACGAGGAACTCGAGCGCCATGAGAGCAACCGCCATGAGGAGCGGCAGCGGAGCGAGGATCGTCAGGGCACCGCCGGCGCCGAGCAGCGCCACGACGAAGCCTGCGAAAACCTTCAGCGCGATGTGTCCCGCGAGCATGTTCGCGAAGAGACGCAGGCTGAGCGAGATCGGGCGGGACAGGAACGAGATGAGCTCGATGACCACGATGAAGGGCAGAAGCCATCCCGGTACGCCCGACGGCACGAAGAGGCCGAGGAAGTGGGTGCCGTGCTTCATGAAGCCGTAGATCACCACCGTGCCGATGACGAGCATGGCCAGCGCGAAGGTGACGATGATGTGGCTGGTGACCGTGAAGAAGCCCGGGATCATGCCGAGCAGGTTGGCCGTCAGCACGAACATGAAGAGGGAGAAGACGAGCGGGAAGAACTTCATCCCCTCCTTGCCCGTCGCGTCGACCAGCGTGTTCGCGACGAAATCGTGCAGGACCTCGGCCACGGACTGGGCGCGGCCGGGGACGACGGCGCGCTTGCGGGTCGCGAGCAGCAGGCCGCCCACGATCACGGCGGCTGCGCCGATCATGAACAGGGATGAATTGGTGAAGTTGATGACCGGAATGATGGGCTTGATCTGGAATTGTTCGATCGGGCTCGCCATGATCCGCTCTCAAAGTTCGATGTTATCAAATGCCGTTCGGCGTTCGAAGTTCGGTCCGTCACCGCTTGTCGTCATACCGGGCGGACTTCACCATCCCGGCCGCTCGCATCAGGTTGAGCATCCCGGCGCAGAAGCCGAGTATCAGACAAACGATCAGGCCCCAAGGGGACGATCCGAACAGACGGTCGACGATCCAACCCAGAATTCCGCCGGCCGCGACCCCTGCGACGAATTCGGCCGAGAGCCTGAAGGCTTGGCCGAGAGCGCTGGAATCTGACGTCGGGCGGGCGCGAGGTTCTGACTCGGCTCGATGCGCGGATGCTTGGGAGATCCGTGCGTCGAGAGACTTCAGTCTCGCTGACAGGTCGGCATCCTCGGCGCTGTCCGGTTTCCGCTCATTCCCACCGTTCCGCTCGTGAGGGTCCGCCACTGCGATCTCCTTTGAAGCGTTACGGGAAAATGCTTGGAAGACCAGCCCCGAAAGCCGGGCGCACCATATGAGCGGGGGTCCCCCCTGTCAAGAACCGTCTGAAAACATCTAAGTCTCTGATAAATTTGAATTAACCGTGTTTTCAGGCGCCCCTGGGCCGAAAGCGCACATGTTTTTGAGGCTGAAGCAAGGCAGGGCTGAAAGCCTTACGGCATCGGACCTAGAAGCGGATTCCACTTCTCGGATCCATCCGATGCTTCTTTTCCTGGTTGGCGCATCGCTCTGTGCGGAAAACCGGGACCGCCTTTCGCTGGCGCGGCCCCCTGGGTCCGCACGATGCGCTAGGCTACCTCGAGAATGCGCTCCGCGCTCTGCAGGTCCACGGAGACGAGCTGGGAGACGCCCCGTTCGGCCATGGTGACGCCGAAGAGGCGGTCCATCCGGGCCATGGTGATCGGGTTGTGGGTGATGACCACGAACCGGGTCTCGGTCTGGCGGGCCATGTCCTCCAGCAGGGCGCAGTAGCGCTCCACGTTGGCGTCGTCGAGCGGCGCGTCCACCTCGTCCAGCACGCAGATCGGCGAGGGGTTCGTGAGGAACACGGCGAAGATCAGCGCCGTGGCCGTCAGGGCCTGCTCGCCGCCGGACAGCAGGGTCATGCTCTGGGGCTTCTTGCCGGGCGGCCGGGCGAGGATTTCGAGGCCCGCTTCCAGCGGATCGTCCGAATCGACCAGGGTCAGCTCCGCCGTGCCGCCGCCGAACAGGGTGGTGAACAGGCGCTGGAAGTGGTTGTTCACCACGTCGAAGGCGGCCAGCAGGCGCTCACGGCCCTCGCGGTTCAGGCTGCCGATGGCCTGGCGCAGACGCTTGATGGCCTCGACGAGATCGTCGCGCTCGCCGGCGATTCCGTTGTACTTGGTCTCGAGCTCGGTCAGTTCCTCGTCGGCCCGCAGGTTGACGGCGCCGAGGCGCTCCCGGTCGTTCTTGAGCGAATGGAGCTTGGATTCGATCTCCCCATGAGAGGGCAGCTCGACGCCGTCCTTCAGCCCTGCAAGCTCGATGAGCCCGGCCGGTGTCGTCTCGAGATTCTCCGCGATCGCCCGGGTGATCTCGGCCAGGCGGGCTACGGCCGCCTCGTGGCGGGCCTGGGAGCCGGCGCGGGCCTCGCGGGCGGCCGACAAGGCCTCCAGGGCGGCGCGGGCGGAGCGGTCCGACTCGGCAAGCCCCGTCTCGGCATCCGCGAGACGGTCGGCGGCCTCCTTGCGCTTGGCCTCGGCCTCGTCGACCTCGGCCATGAGGGCGCGGCGGCGCTGAAGGTAGGTATCGGGGGCTTCCAGCAGCCGCTGGTGCTCGTCCTGGGCCCGCTCCAGGCGCTCGCCGAGATCCTCGAACGCCTTGGCGGCGCGGGCGGCCCGCTCCGTCCAGAGGCGGATGTCGGCGGCGATCGATTCCTGACGGCGGCGGCGCAGCTCGGCCTCGTGCATGAGGGATTGCAGGGCGGCGCGCGCCTCGGAGGCTGCCGCCCGGCGCTCGGCCACGCGGGTGCGCTCTTCGAGCAGTCGGCTTTCGAGATCGGGTGCGGGGGCGAGATCCTGCAAGGCGCTTTCGGCATCCTGCACGCGCTCCAGCGCCTCCGCCTCGCTCTCGGAGAGGCGGGCGAGGCCCTCTTGAAGCGCCGAGCGGCGCTGGCCGAGCTCGGCCTCCTTGCGCTCGGCCGCGCTCAGCCGCGTACGGGCGGCGTCGAGCGCCTGACGGGTCTGGCGCGCGGCCTCGATGGCCTGCATCTCGTGGGAGGCCGCCGTGCGGACGGCCTCGAGGGCTGCCTCCGCCTCATGGCGCAGGTGCTCGGCCTGCTCGCGCGCTTCCGCGGCCTCGCGCTCCAGATCGCCGAGGCGGTTCTTCTCCGCCAGGCGGCGGGCGGCCGGGGAGGGCGCTTCGGCGGCGGCCGTGAAGCCGTCCCAGCGCCACAGGTCGCCCTCCTGCGTGACGAGGCGCTGGCCGGGCTTCAGAAGGCCGCGCAGGCGAAGCCCGTCGGCCTTGGTCACCACGCCGATCTGGCGCAGGCGCCGCTGCAGGGCTGCCGGGGCCTGGGCGAGGTCCGCCAGGGAGCAGACGCCCTCCGGCAGGGCCGGATCGTCTCCGCCGGCATGGGTTTCGGCCCAGTGGTGCGGCGCCGAAGGGTTGATCGAAGCCTCGAGATCGTCGCCGAGGGCCGCGCCCAAAGCCGTCTCGTAGCCCTTCTGGACCGTGATCTGGTCGACCGCCGGGGGCCAAAGATCGCCGGTCGCCGAGGTGACGAGCTTGGCGAGCGTGCGCGCCTCGGTCTCGAGCCGCTGCGCCTTGCGTTCGGCCTCGTTGAGGGGCTGGCGCAGTCGGCTCTCGGCCTCGCGGGCGGCCGAGAGCGTCTCGCGGGCCTCGACCACCGCCTCCTCGGCCGCCTGTGCGGTTTCCTCGGCGATCGCCATGTCCTCGCGCAGCTCGTCGAGGGAGGGGCCGTCCTCGGGCGAAGCGGAGAGCGCCGCGATCTCGCGCTCGAGCCGCTCCTTCTCGGATCGGAAACGGGCGGCGCGCTCCATCTCCTCGCGCACAGCGCGCTCCAGGGCGGCGCGGCGGGCGTTGAGGTCGGAGGTCTGGGCCTGCAACGCGCTCAAGGCCGTTTCGGCTTCCGCCAGGTCCGCTTCGGCCGTGTGGAGACGCTCCTCGGCCTCGGCGCGGACATCGTCCGCCCCGTCGGTGGTCAGCGCAATCTCGGCAGCTTCGGACTGGAGGCGCTCGATGGTGGCCTCGGCGTCCGTGCGCTGCGCCGCCTCGCGGGCGATGTCGCGGTTGAGATCGCCGATGTGGCGCTCAAGCTCGACCACGCGCTCCTTGGAGCGGCGCTCTTCCGATTCGAGCTCGTTGCGGGCATGGGTCAGGCGTTGCAGGGCGGCCGCGGCGGCGGCTTCGGCCTGCCGCAGGGCCGGAATGCCATGGGCGGCGACCGCCTGGGCGGTGGCGGCCCGGGTCTGCTCCTCGGTGGCGTCGGCGACGGCCTTCAGGTCCTCGGCGACTTGGCGCTCGGCGGTGACGGCCTGCTCCCGCGCCTCGGAGAAGCTGATGGCATACATCAGGGCTTCCAGGCGGCGGATCTCGGCCGAGAGGTTCTTGTAACGGGAGGCTTGGCGGCCCTGGCGCTTGAGGCTTTCGATCTGGCTTTCCAGCTCGCGGATCACGTCCTCGACGCGGACGAGGTTGTCCTCGGCGGCCTTGAGGCGCAGCTCCGCCTCGTGCCGGCGGGCATGGAGGCCGGCGATGCCGGCGGCATCCTCCAGGATGCGGCGCCGGGCCTGGGGCTTGGCCGAGATGATCTCGCTGATCTGGCCCTGGCGCACGAGGGCCGGAGACCTGGCGCCCGTGGCGGCGTCCGCGAACAGGATCTGCACGTCGCGGGCGCGGACCTCCTTGCCGTTGACCCGGTAGGTCGAGCCTTCCTCGCGCTCGATCTTGCGCGAGATCTCCAGCAGGTCCGTGTCGTTGAAGGCGGCCGGCGCCGTGCGCTCCGCATTGTCGATGGTGAGCATCACCTCGGCCCAGTTGCGGGCCGGGCGGTTCCCGGAGCCGGAGAAGATGACGTCGTCCATCCCCGTGGCGCGCATGTTCTTGTGGGAGTTCTCTCCCATGACCCAGCGCAGGGCCTCGACGAGATTGGACTTGCCGCAGCCGTTCGGACCGACGACGCCGGTGAGGCCCGGCTCGATCAGGAAATCGGTGGGCTCGACGAAGGTCTTGAAGCCTGCGATGCGAAGGCGCGTCAGCTTCATGGACGCGCCTTCCCATCGCGCCTGCTAGCGCATCGTGCGGACCCGAAGGGCCGCGCCAGCGAAAAGTGGATCCGGTTTTCCGCCTCGAACGATGCGCGCATCAAGGGAGAGGGCATCGAATTGATCCCAAAAGTGGACACCACTTTTGGGCCCGATGCCCGAGGGGCAGGGTGATGGAGCTTACTCTCCCAGGAGAGGCTTGATGACCTTTTCAATCTCATCGATCGAGAGGCTTCCAGGATGACGCTGACCATTGATGAAGAATGTGGGCGTGGAGTCCACACGGAACTGCTCCATACCCCGGTTCTTCACCGCGTTGACTGCGTCATATAGTTTCTGGTCCTTGAGGCAAGCATCAAATTTTTCCTGTGAAAAACCGGCCTGGCGCATGAGCCCGCGCAGGGCATCGAGCGGCTTGTCCACAAAGGCCCAGTTCCGCTGCTGCTCGAAGAGAAGGTCCGTGACCGGGTAGTATTTGTCCTTGCCGTCGCAGCGGGCGAGCATGAAGCCGGCGGTGGCGAGCGGGTCCAGCGGGAATTCCCGCAGGACGAAGCGCACCTTGCCGGTATCGATGTAGCGCTTCTTCAGCTCCGGCCAGGTGGTCTTGTGGAAGTTCGCGCAGTGGGAGCAGGTCAGCGAGGCGTACTCGATGATCGTCACCTTGGCGTTCTCCGGGCCGAGCGCCACGTCGCCCAGGGGGCCCTGGACCGTGAGGTCCTGCACGGACACGTTCTGGGCCAGGGCCGGCAGGCTCGTGGCGAGATAGGCGGTCGCGGCTGCGGTTCCGAGAAGCTGAAGCGTCTGACGCCGGGTGATCATCGTGGGGAGGCTCCTGAAGAGATTTCGTCCTGCGGTAGAATGACTTGCGGTAGAATGACTTGGCCCGCGAGGCAAGCGCCGGCTATCTCACGCTTTCGTGCGTGAACCGGAGCTGACGATGGCCTGGCCCAGCCGGTCGAGCGCTGCCTTCAAGGATTCCTCCTCTATGGGCTGCACGGCCCGGTCCACCTTCTCCCTCTCCACAGGGGTGAGGGCGCGGGGGGCGGGACGCTTCTTCTCAACCCGCCGCACGGGCCCTTGTTTCAGCACCAGCTTCCCGATGCAGCGCCAGCCGTAATAGGTGTTCACCCGGTCGATGATGATGGGAGCCTGGTGCTGGAGTTCGAGCGCGAAGGCGCTCTCGACCCGGATCACGAGGGTCGCCGGGTCCGGCCGCGTCTCCGGATCGGCATGCGCCGCTTTGCGCTTCCACTCGATCTTGAGCGGCTGCGTGAAGGCGGAAAGCCGCTCGCCGACGATGTCCGGCCAGGCCATGATGATGTCGGACGTGGCAAAGCCCTGCGCCGCCAGGCTGGGGGACAGGCAGACGTCGAGAAACTCGGCGAGGGGGCGGGCGAGGGGCCGCGGTCGTCTCATGTTGAATGTCCAAAAGCCGCGTTGGAATATTCGGTGTAGAACGCTATTCCAAATCCCATGTTAACGCCCGCCTCGAGCGCGACCAAGCCCGAACCGCAGGACCTTCTCGCCTGGTACGACCGTCACCGGCGCGACCTGCCGTGGCGCGCCAAGCCCGGCGTGACCGCAGACCCTTACCGCGTCTGGCTGTCCGAGATCATGCTGCAGCAGACGACTGTGGCGGCGGTCAGACCCTATTACCTGAGCTTCCTGGAGCGGTTCCCGACCGTCGAGGCTCTGGCGGCGGCGCCCACGGAATCGGTCATGCAGGCCTGGGCGGGTCTCGGCTATTACTCCCGCGCCCGCAACCTCCATGCCTGCGCCAAGGCGGTTGTGGATAAGCACGACGGACGCTTTCCCCGGACCGAAGCCGAACTCCTGAAGCTTCCCGGCATCGGCGCCTACACGGCGGCGGCCGTGGCGGCGATCGCCTTCAACGAGAAGGCGGCCGCGGTGGACGGCAACGTGGAGCGGGTCATGTCCCGGGTCTTCATGGTCGAGGAGCCGCTGCCCAGGGCCAAGCCCCTCATCCGCACCCTGACCGAGGCCCTGGTTCCCGAGGAAAGGCCGGGCGACTTCGCCCAGGCCGTCATGGATCTCGGCGCCACCATCTGCACGCCCAAGCGCCCGGCCTGCGCGCTCTGCCCCTGGATGGTGCCCTGCCGGGCCCGGGCCGAAGGCCTGCAGGAGACCTTCCCGCGCAAGCAGAAGAAGGAGGCCGGGCAGCTGCGCAAGGGAGCGGCCTTCGTGGTGCTGCGTGCCGACGACACGATCCTGCTGCGCACCCGCCCGCCGCAGGGGCTTCTCGGCGGCATGGCCGAGCCGCCGACGAGCGCCTGGGAGCCGGATTACGAGCCCTCCCGCGCGGTGCTCGACGCGCCGATCGAGGCCCGCTGGCAGCGCCTGCCGGGCACGGTCCGCCACGTCTTCACCCATTTTCCGCTCGAACTCACCGTGCTCTTCGCCAAGGTGTCGAAGGGTACGCCCGCGCCGGACGACATGCGCTGGACGCCGCGCTTGGCTTTGCACGAGGAGGCACTGCCGGGCGCCATGAAGAAGGTGCTGGTGCATGCCTTGGGAGAGATCCCGGGCGGGAAGGCGAAGGCTTCGGGTCAGAAGCAGCCGAAAGGTGCCTAGAACTGTCGAATCCAAACTCCGCCCTCATCTGAGGAGGTTGTGTATCGTGGAGCGTCAGCCCCCGACCAGCGCCTTCTGATTGCGCTTGAACAACGCCGCCAGCGCATTCGCCACCCGCGTCACGTTGGGACGGTTCCGGCTGCGCCGGTGCATGACCAGGAAGACGTCCTCGATCAGGTCGCCCTCCGGCTTCGTCACCTGGACGAGGTCCGGGTCCGAATCGCCGAGCCAGCAGGGGAGGAAGGCCGCGCCGA
>DASZBB010000260.1:0-5924 GCA_035944695.1 Microvirga sp.
CCCTATGTGGAGCTCTTGACCCAGCTCCGGCAGGGCCAGTCGCTGCGAAACTGAACGCCGTTCCGTCAGGTCGATCGGCGGCGATAGTGGTAGCGGTACATCTCGCGCGTAAAGCCCATGCTTGCGTAGAGCGCGCGCGCCGGGGCGTTCGAGGCCACGACCGACAGGCATGCGCCCGTCGCACCGCAACGCTCCTGCGCCCATGTCAGAACGGCCGAGACGGCCTTTTGCGCCAGGCCCTGCCGCCGGAAGGCCTGATCGGTGACGACGGAATTCACGCAGACGATCCGGTCGTGGACGGCGCCAAAGGCAAGGGCGCCGAGACGCCCGCCGTGGACGGGGACAGCCGCGAACCCGGCAGGAATCGCCAGGCTTTCGAGGATTCTGCGGTGCGTCCGCTGCGCGTGTTCGCTCTGGTCGTGGAGTCGAGCCAGGGTTCCGAGCCAAAGCTCGCCGGGAAGGCCCTCTTGCAGCAGGACGCCCGTCGCCGCCGGCGGCGGCGTGTCGGCAAAATCCATGAACAGCACGCAGCTTTCGTCCTCGGGCGGAGCGTATCCCCGCTCGTCGAGCAGGCGGCCGAGGGATGGATCGGCCGTGGACGGAATACAGAAGATCGTCGGAAGTCCCTGGGCCGTATAGATCTCCTCGCAGTAGCCGACCTTCCGCTCTAGGGGCTGCACGCCCGCGGCGAGGAGGTTCACCGAGTTCGTGCGCCGGGTATGCCCATCGGCGAGCCGGATCAGCCAGCCGTCGAAGACCACCTCCCTCAGGGCGGGCCAGCCGTTCAGGCAGGCTTCCTCGACGCGTCGGGCGATATGACGGGCATCAGGGGGATTCATGTCTTGCAGCGTCTCAGCCCTGCCCGGCCCCGTTCAGGCTGCGCGCCAAATCCTCGATCCGCTTGGCCGCCATCTGAACGCCCTCGGCGAGCCTCGACTCGATCCGTTCGAGGCGTTCGTCCCTGGAGGCGTTGATGCTGTTGAGCGCCGCGACCTCGGCCTCCAGCGCGGCGATCCGCTTTTTCGTCTCGTGCAGCTCGTCCGCCTGGGCGATGGCCGCCATCACATGGAGGCGCAGATCGCCGATCTCGCCGAAGGCGGCCCGCATCTCCTCGATTTGGGCATCGTAGGAAGCCGCCAAGCCTTCGAGATGCCCCTCCTCGCCCTCGCCGCAGGCCATGCGGTAGGTTCTACCCGCAATCGTCACCGTCACCTGGGGCATGGCCTACCCCTCCTCCGGCTCGAGCTGGCCGGCCTGGGCCAGGACGGTCTCGACGGCGCCGATGGCCTGACGGACCCGCCGGCCGACATCGTCGGTGGCCGCCTCGAAGCGGTGAAGCCGGGTGAGAGCGCCGTCGAGCTCGACGGCCAGGCGAGCTCGGTCGTCCTGCATGAGCTGGAGCTCGGTTTCCAGGCCGCCGCGCCGCTTGTCAGCCTCCAGACGGCGGGAGACGGATGCCTCGAGAAGCCCCAAGGCCATGTCCAGCCGCTTCATCGCTTCCTCGAGTGTGGGCGCCATCATGCCTCCTGAATCGCGCACGACACTAGCGCATCGTGCGGAAAAGTGGACCCGGTTTTCCGGCCCATCCGATGCGCTCTTCAGGAAATCAGCATCGGGAGGATCCCGAAAGTGGATCCCACTTTCGGGCGCGATGCTCCGGCATCGTACGGACCCGAAGGGCCAGGCCAGTGAAAAGTGGACCGGGTTCCCGCATCAGGAATCGGGCGCCGAGACCGGCGCTCCACAAGGGGATTACGTCCTTCCAGCCTTTGACTCGCCTTAGCCGCGTGTTAAGGAGCCCACGCCTTTTCCAGACAGACCGCCCCGTTGCGGGGCCCTCAAGACTTGTGGATCTCGCCGTGCAAGATACCGTCTCCGCCGATCGCGTCACCCATTCCGATCTGGCGAACGCCGTTCGCGTCCTCGCCATGGACGCCGTCGAACAAGCCAAATCCGGCCATCCGGGCCTGCCCATGGGCGCCGCCGACATGGCCACGGTGCTGTTCACCAAGTTCCTGAAATACGATGCCGCCGACCCGACTTGGCCCGACCGCGACCGCTTCATCCTGTCGGCCGGCCACGGCTCGATGCTGCTCTATTCGCTCCTGCACCTGACGGGCGTGAAGGGCATGACGATCGAGGAGCTGAAGAACTTCCGCAAGCTCGACTCGAAGACCCCGGGCCATCCTGAGAACTTCATGACGCCCGGCGTCGAGACCACCACCGGCCCCCTCGGCCAGGGCATCGCTACGGCAGTCGGCTTCGCCCTCGCCGAGCGCATGCTCAACGCCGAGTACGGCGACGATCTGGTCGACCACTACACCTACGTGCTCGCCTCCGACGGCGACCTGATGGAGGGCATCAGCCAGGAGGCGATTGCGCTTGCCGGCCACCTGAGGCTCAACCGCATGATCGTCCTCTTCGACGACAACGGCATCTCCATCGACGGCCCTCTGTCGCTCTCCGATTCCGTCGACCAAGTGAAGCGCTTCCAGGCCTGCGGCTGGAATGCGGTGCGCGTCGACGGCCACGACCCGAAGGCGATCCAGCGCGCCATCGCCCGCGCCCAGAAGTCGGACAAGCCGACCCTGATCGCCTGCAAGACCACCATCGGCTACGGCGCCCCGAAGAAGGCCGGCACCTCCAAGGCCCACGGCGAGCCCCTCGGCGCCGAGGAGCTGGCGGGCGCCAAGGCGGCGCTGCGCTGGAGCCACGCCCCCTTCGAGATCCCGGACACCATCCGCGACGCCTGGGCGAAGGCGGGCAAGAAGGGCCGCCGCCAGCGCAAGGCCTGGACCGAGCGCCTGAAGGCGCTGCCGGCCGACAGGCGTGCCGAGTTCGAGCGCCGCGTGAAGGGCGTGCGTCCCGAGGGTCTGGCCGATGCGGTCGCCAAGCTGAAGGACCGGCTCGTCGCCGAGCCGCAGAACGTCGCCACCCGCAAGGCGAGCGAGATCGCCCTCGAGGTCATCACCGAGGCAGTGCCGGAGCTGGTGCTGGGCTCGGCGGACCTGACGCCGTCCAACAACACCAAGACCAAGAACCTCACCGCCATCGCGCCGGGCAATTACGCGGGCCGCTACATCCATTACGGCATCCGCGAGCACGGCATGGCGGCGGCCATGAACGGCATCGCGCTCCATGGCGGCTACGTGCCGGCCGGCGCGACCTTCCTGGTCTTCACGGACTATGCCCGTCCCGCCATGCGCATCGCGGCGCTCGCCGGCATCCCGGCGGTCTACGTGATGACCCACGACTCGATCGGGCTCGGCGAGGACGGCCCGACCCATCAGCCGGTGGAGCATCTGGCGGCCCTGCGCTCCATGCCGAAGATGCGCGTGTTCCGCCCGGCGGACGCCATCGAGACGGCGGAAGCCTGGCAGCTCGCCCTCGAGCGCACGGACGGCCCGAGCACCCTGGCCCTCACCCGCCAGAACCTGCCGCAGGTCCGCAAGGAAGGCGGCGCCGCCAACCTCTCGGCCACGGGCGCCTACGAGCTTTCGCCCGCGAACGGCAAACCCCGCGCGACCATCTTCGCCTCGGGCTCCGAGGTCGAGATCGCGCTGGCGGCCCAGAAGCTCCTCGATGAACAAAGCTTCGCCGTTCGCGTTGTATCGGTGCCCTCGCTCGACCTGTTCCTGGCCCAGCCCGAGAAGGTTCGCGCCCGCATCGTCGGCGATGCGCCGATCAAGGTCGCGGTCGAGGCGGCAGTGCGCTTCGGCTGGGATTCGGTCATCGGTCCTGACGGTATTTTCGTCGGCATGCATGGGTTTGGTGCCAGCGCGCCCTACAAGGACCTTTACAAACACTTCGGCATCACCGCCGAGGCCGTGGCTGAAAAGATCCTCCGGACACACAATCTCTGAGGCGGGGGAAACCTGAGGCCTCGTTACACAAGGGAGCTAAGACTATGACGGTGAAGGTCGCGATCAACGGATTCGGTCGCATCGGACGCAACATTCTCCGCGGCATCGTGGAGAGCGGCCGCAAGGACATCGAGGTGGTTGCCATCAACGATCTCGGGCCGGTCGAGACGAACGCTCACCTGCTTCGTTTCGACTCCGTCCATGGCCGCTTCCCGGCCGAGGTCGCCGTCGACGGCGAGTTCCTTGTCATCAACGGCCAGAAGATCCGCGTGACGGCCATCAAGGATCCGGCGACCCTGCCGCATCGCGAGCTCGGCGTCGACATCGCCATGGAGTGCACCGGCATCTTCACCTCGAAGGAGAAGGCCTCGGCCCATCTGACCGCCGGCGCCAAGCGCGTCATCGTCTCGGCACCGGCCGACGGCGCCGATCTCACGGTCGTCTACGGCGTCAACCACGACAAGCTGACGAAGGACCACGTGGTCATCTCGAACGCCTCCTGCACCACGAACTGCCTCGCCCCCGTGGCGAAGGTGCTTCATGAGGCGGTGGGCATCGAGAAGGGCTTCATGACGACGATCCACTCGTACACCAACGACCAGCCGACGCTGGATCAGATGCACAAGGACCTCTATCGCGCTCGCGCGGCGGCCCTGAACATGATCCCGACCTCGACCGGCGCCGCCAAGGCGGTGGGCCTCGTCCTGCCCGATCTCAACGGCAAGCTCGACGGCTCGTCGATCCGCGTGCCGACCCCGAACGTCTCTGTGGTCGACTTCAAGTTCGTGGCCAAGAAGAACACCACGAAGGAAGAGATCAACGCGGCGATCAAGGCTGCCGCCGACGGTCCGCTGAAGGGCATCCTCGGCTACACCGACCAGCCGAACGTCTCGTCCGACTTCAACCACGATCCGCACTCCTCCGTGTTCCACCTGGATCAGACCAAGGTGATGGAGGGCAACTTCGTGCGCGTGCTGTCCTGGTACGACAACGAATGGGGCTTCTCGAACCGCATGGCCGACACAGCCATCGCCATGGCGAAGCTCATCTAAGGGAGGCTGCTTCATGACCGCCTTCCGCACGCTCGACCAAGCCGACGTCAAGGGGAAACGCGTTCTCGTCCGGGTGGACCTCAACGTCCCCATGGAGAGCGGCCGGGTGACCGACGCGACGCGCATCGAACGCGTCCTGCCCACCATCCGGGAAATCGCCGACAAGGGCGGAAAGGTGATCCTTCTCGCCCATTTCGGACGCCCTAAGGGACGCGATCCCAAGGAATCCCTGAAGCCGGTCGCGGAGGCGGTCTCACAGCATCTCAACAAGCCCGTGGCCTTCGCCGATGACTGCATCGGCGAGGCCGCAGCCCAAGCCGTCGCCGCCCTGAAGGACGGTGACGTCCTGCTCCTCGAGAACACCCGCTTCCATGCGGGCGAGGAGAAGAACGATCCCGCCTTCGTGCAGGAGCTGGCGAAGCTCGGCGACCTCTACGTGAACGACGCCTTCTCGGCAGCGCACCGGGCCCATGCCTCCACCGAGGGCCTCGCTCGCGCGCTGCCGGGTTACGCCGGCCGCACCATGCAGGCGGAGCTCGATGCCCTGACCAAGGGCCTCGAAGCGCCCAAGCGCCCTGTCGTCGCCATAGTCGGCGGCGCCAAGGTGTCGACCAAGATCGACCTGCTCGAAAACCTGGTGACCAAGGTGGATGCCCTCGTCATCGGCGGCGGCATGGCCAACACCTTCGTGCACGCGACGGGGCTCGGCATCGGCAAGTCCCTGGCCGAGAAGGATCTGGCTGCGACCGCCATGCGCATCATCGAAAAGGCGCGTGAATCCAACTGCGCCATCATCCTGCCCGTCGACGGCGTCTGCGCCTACGAGTTCAAGGCCGGCGCGCAGAACCACACCTACGGCATCGACGCGATCCCCGAGGACCAGATGATCCTGGATGTGGGCTCGCAGTCGGTCGAGCGCATCTCGGCGGCGATCAACGACGCGGCGACGCTCGTCTGGAACGGCCCGCTCGGCGCCTTCGAGATCGCGCCCTTCGACCAGGGCACGGTG
>DASZBB010000261.1:0-11314 GCA_035944695.1 Microvirga sp.
GATGAATGTACGATTTTGCGACGATCGGAATGAAGTGCAGGTAGCCAAGCTGCCGCACCGAGACATCCGTCGCATCAACGGGACTGAACCCGATCATCATGTCGGTCTGGTTCTCGCGCAGACTGACGACATTCATCGGGCTCTTAAGATGCAACTGGATCTTTGGATGGTCCACGGAGAACGACGGGATCGCAGGTGCCACAAAGAAGGTGTTCAGCCCGTCGGTGATGCTGATCCGGACGATCCCCTCCGCTTCCTTGGTTTCGGCTTTCAGATCGGTCGTCAGAGCATACAACGAGTGATCGAGCCGGCTCAGAGCCTGAGCCAATGCCTGCCCCTTCACGGTTAGCTTGACCCCGTGCTTCGTCGAAACGAAAAGCTGGGAGCCCATCTGGTCCTGCAATCTTTTGACTTGGCGACTGACTGTAGGCTGACTCGTGTTGAGGATTTCCGCGGCACGGTTGAATGACTTCGCCTTCGCAACCGCGAGGAAAACCCGCAATTCACCCCAGAACTGACCACTTAAGATGCTCTCATCGTCTAGCGACGTGCGGTTGTGGTAGCCGAACGGTTCCATTTCCTCTATACACGCATAAGTTTACTAACACAGAACCTATCTACTACTAGGTGACACAGTTCATACCGCACATCAAGGTCGAAGCCCCCCTCAAGAGTCTCATGTGACAATATTCCTATGAACTGACATCGGCTTGACCTATGCTCACGGTCATCGGGGACGGGCCGTCAGTCGAATGCTTGGCAGACCCAGCCATTCACTTGCGGCCTGAGAGCGCCGCTCGGCGCTGCCGAGAGCGAAGCCGACCGACAGCCATTGCTCATCGGGCCAAGCATCGTGCGGGCCCTCGCGTCCCCTGCCGCAGGGCCGCATGAAACGAAAAGGGCCGCATTCAAGCGGCCCTCTCCCTCAATCAGATTCGTCGCAATCGCTCACAGCTTTCCGAGCTTGAGGAACTGCGTCTCGCCGGAGGAATCGTCGACGCCGTCGTTGTCGGTAACGATATAGGCGTCACCCGCCGCGTCGACCGCGAAGCCCTCGACCTTGTCGAGCACGTAGCCCTTGGCGGCCTTGAGGTCCGGCAGAAGGTCGCGCACCAGGGTCTTTTGCACGAGCGGCAGCTCGCCGCCGAGCCCCACGGGCTTCATGTCCGCGAGAGACACCGCGTAGAGCTTCTTCATCGCGGCCTTCTCGGCGATCTGGTTGTCGCGCTCGATGACGATGACGCGATCGCCCGCCGCCGTGATCTCGGACAGGCCGATCCAGCCGGCCGGCGCGGTGTCGAGCGGATAGCGCACGGCGCTCCAGCTCTTGTCCGACGGCTTGTAGGCGAGGAGCTTCACGGCGCTCTTGCCGTCATCCGCCCATTCGCGCTGAACCGCGAGCCACACGGTCTCGTCGGCGCCGGAGCCGGTGACCGTGACGCCCTCGAAGCCGTAGTTCTTCGCGCCCTTTTCGAGCTCCGCCGGGACGGCGATCTCCTCCTGGATCGCTCCCTTGGCATCGACCCGGACGAGCAGGTTCTTCACACCCTTCTCCAGGTTGCCCTCGGAGGCGAGCCAGAAGCCGTCGCCTGCCGCGGCGATGCCTTCGAGATCGAGCTTCTCGGCCGCCGCGCCGCCCCGCGTCACGAGCGCTTCGGCAGTGATCAGGGCGGGCTTCTTCGTGGCATCGATGGTGAGGATGCGCGGCGCGCCGCCATAGACGCTGTCCGTCACCGCATAGAGCTTGCCGGCCTGCGATTTGTCAGCGGCGAGCCCTGAGAGCGCGCCCCAGCCGACAGGCAGGCCGTCGGCGTTCTTCGAGGAGCGGATCGTCGGATAGGCAGGCGCCGCACGCTCGGCGCGCTGGTAGATCATCACGTGCGGCGCGGCCCCGCCGTCGCCGTGCAGATCCGTCTCGCTCGTGGCCACGAAGAGGTTGCGCGACGGGATGGCGATCAGCCCTTCCGGCCCGATGCCGGTGGGCAGCACCTGCACGAGGTCCGGCGCGGCGCCCGTGTCGCGGTACACGGCGACGACGGAAGCGCGCTCGGAGCCGACGAAGATCAGGGTGTCGTTGCCGAAGCGGGCGGTCTCCACGCCTTCGATCTCGACGCCCTTCTTGTTGCGCTTGTCCGGGTAATGGCCGAGGGACACGATCTCGTGTTCCAGGCTCGCGCCGGATTCGTAGGCGACGCTGCCGTCGCGGTTGAAGATGGTGAAGCCGCGCGAGCCGCCCTTCCAGTCGCCTTCGTTCGCCGTCACGAAGCGATTGTTGTCGATCCAGTGCACGGCGTCGGGCTCGCGCACGACCTTCTCCATGGAGCCGGTGAGCTCGATCCTGCCGTCCTTCTTGGTGTCGATGCCTTTCAGATCCACGCTACCGGCGGAGAAATGCGCCTCGACTTTGCCGGTCCTGCCGTCGACCACGGCGATGTGGTTGTTCTCCTGCAGGGTCACGACGACCTTGCCCTCATCGGACACGTCCACGTATTCCGGCTCCGGATCCTCGCCGGCCACCGTCGCAAGACCCGTCAGGCTGACAGTCCTGAGGCCCGCGCAATCGGCCTGATCGCCGTTGAGGGAAGCCACCACCAGCGAACCGGCCGGCAATTGCGGGAGCGCGCCCTCGTTCACTTCCTCGTTGCGCTCGTTCTCGATGGCGACGGCGAGAATGCCGGCATTGGCGGCCACCGAGTCGGGCTGGCCCGGCAGCGTGCATTCCGCCGTGATCTTGCGGTCGACGAGGTTCACGGTAACCAGCTTGCCGCTCGGATTGGCGAAGCTCTCGGAGGTGTTGACGGCCACATAGGCCTTTTGCCCCACGACCTTTACGGAGGTGGGCTCGCCGCCGATGGCGAGCGATCCCCCGGCCTTGGGATTGGCCGGATCCGCGATGTCGATGAAGCCCAGCGCCTTGCGCGGGCTGTCCGTGTAGATCAGGAGCCTGCCGTCCTCGCTCGCCGCGATGATCTCGGCCACGGTCTCGGCCTTCTGATCCGCGTCCTTCGGCAGGTTCAGGGTGATGGGAAAGCTGGCGATGCGGTCGAAATACTCCGCCGCCGAGGCGCTGAGCGCCGTGCCGGACAAGAGCGCGGCTGCGAGCGAGCCGATGATGAAGGAACGGTGCATGGGATCCCCGCGAGACGGTCAAGGTTAGCCGGATCCTCATGCGCCCCGCCCATGACAGGCCGATGACAATTGCGACCGCTGGGGAAACCGGGCCCTTTTGCACCAAATCCCTCCGTCGGGCGTTGTCGAAACCGAACCCAATCGATAGCTGTTGCCCATCGGGCGGCAGTCACGCTTGAACCCATTCGACAGGAGCCTTCATGAGCATCGGCCTCATCGCCCTGCTGGACGACATCGCAGGCCTCGCCAAGGTGGCCGCCGCCTCGCTCGACGACGTGACCGCCCAGGCCGCCAAGGCGGGCGCCAAGGCGGCCGGCGTCGTGATCGACGATGCCGCCGTGACGCCGCGCTACGTGACGGGCTTTTCCGCCTCGCGGGAGTTGCCGATCGTCGGCAAGATCGCCCTGGGCTCCCTCAAGAACAAGCTCATCTTCCTGCTGCCGGCGGCCCTGCTCTTAAGTCTTTTCGCCCCCTGGGCCATCACGCCGCTGCTCATGATCGGCGGCGCCTACCTCTGCTACGAAGGATCGGAGAAGGTGTTCGAGTCGCTGTTCCCTCACGGCGCCCACGAGCACGAGGCCGCCGTCGGAGCGGCCACCCAGACGGCTCAGAGCGTCGAGGACGAGAAGGTGAGCGGCGCCATCAAGACCGATTTCATCCTCTCGGCCGAGATCATGGCCATCACGCTGGCGAGCATCCCGGTGGGATCGATCTGGATGCAGGCCGTGGTGCTCGCGGTCGTCGGCATCGGCATCACGGCAGCGGTCTATGGCACCGTGGCCCTGATCGTGAAGGCCGACGATGCCGGCGTCGCCATGGCGGCCAGCAGACGCCCCCTTTCCCGCCTCCTGGGTCGCGCCGCGCCGGGTTCGTCCCCGTCCGGCGCCGACCGGGCCATGGCCCCCCTGACGCAGGCTCTCGGACGGGGGCTCGTGAAAGGCATGCCGGTCCTGCTCAAGCTTCTTGCCATCGTCGGCACTGCCGCCATGGTATGGGTGGGCGGCGGCATCATCATCCACGGGATGGAGGGCTACGGCTTAGACTGGCTGGGGCATGCCATCCACGATGTGGCTGTCGCGGTCGGCCATGCCGTTCCGGCATTGGGCGGCTTCCTTGAGTGGCTCGTCTCCGCAGCGGCCTCCGGCATCTTCGGGCTGGTCCTGGGCGCTCTCCTGATCCCGCTCATCCATTACATCGCCGTGCCGCTCCTGAAGGCGGTGCGGGGCGGGAGCCGGAAGGCGGAGAAGCATACGGTATAACCGCCTTCGCTCTTCCATTCCCCGGCCGTTCGTACCATATTCGTTCTATGGCCAAATCACCCAAGAAGCCCAAGCTTTCCACCGGGAAGGCGTCCAAGCCTGAGCTCAAGCCGCTGGATCCCTATCTGGCCGATCTCCTCAATCCGGCGGTCAACCGGGAGCGGGAGGCGGCCGAGGGTTTCGCCGAGCGGGCGCAGGAGACGTTCATCCATGGCGACATCGCCGATGTCGACCCGGCGCTGGCCAAGAAGCTCGGCCTGAAGGGGCCCGACGACGGGCCGGACGTGGCCGAGGAGCTGGGCGATCTGTCCCCGGGCTCCGGCGTATCGGCTACGGTCGACGCCCTGTCGAGGCTTCTGACCGAGGGCGATCCGCGCTTCAAGGACGGCAAGCCGTGGGTGCCGCACCGCCCGCCCCGCCCCGAGAAGTCGGAAGGCGGGATCCCGTTCAAGATCGAGTCCGACTTCACGCCCTCGGGCGACCAGCCGCAGGCCATCCGCGAGCTGGTGGACGGCGTGCGCCGCAATGAGCGCGACCAGGTGCTGCTCGGCGTCACCGGCTCGGGCAAGACCTTCACCATGGCCAAGGTGATCGAGGAGACGCAGCGCCCCGCCCTCATCCTCGCGCCGAACAAGACGCTGGCCGCGCAGCTCTACGGCGAGTTCAAGTCGTTCTTTCCGGACAACGCGGTCGAGTACTTCGTCTCGTATTACGACTATTACCAGCCAGAGGCCTACGTGCCGCGCTCGGACACCTTCATCGAGAAGGAAAGCTCCATCAACGAGCAGATCGACCGTATGCGCCACTCAGCCACGCGCGCGCTGCTCGAGCGCGACGACGTGATCATCGTGGCGTCCGTGTCGTGCATCTACGGTATCGGCTCGGTCGAGACCTATACGGCCATGACGTTCTCCGTGAAGGTGGGCGAGCGCATCGAGCAGCGCCAGCTCATCGCGGATCTCGTGGCCCTGCAGTACAAGCGCATCCAGAGCGATTTCGCCCGCGGCACGTTCCGCGTGCGCGGCGACGTGATCGAGCTCTTTCCCGCCCACTTGGAGGACCGCGCCTGGCGCATCGGCCTCTTCGGCGACGAGATCGAGTCGATCGTCGAGTTCGATCCGCTCACCGGCAAGAAGACCAACGACCTGCAATTCGTGAAGGTCTACGCGAACTCGCACTACGTGACGCCGCGCCCGACCCTGCAGCAGGCCGTCAAAGGCATTCAGGACGAATTGCAGCACCGCCTGCAGGAGCTCACGCGCATGGGCCGCCTGCTCGAGGCGCAGCGGCTCGAGCAGCGCACGCAGTTCGACCTCGAGATGATCGAGGCCACCGGCGTGTGCAACGGCATCGAGAACTATTCGCGCTATCTCACGGGCCGCAAGCCCGGCGAGCCGCCGCCGACCCTGTTCGAATACCTGCCGGACAACGCCCTCGTGTTCACCGACGAGAGCCACGTGACCGTGCCGCAGATCGGCGGCATGTATCGCGGCGACTTCCGCCGCAAGGCGACGCTCGCGGAATACGGCTTCCGCCTGCCCTCCTGCCTCGACAACCGCCCGCTGCGCTTCGAGGAATGGGACGCCATGCGCCCGCAATCGATCCACGTGTCGGCCACGCCCGCCAAGTGGGAGATGGAGCAGACCGGCGGCGTCTTCGTGGAGCAGGTCATCCGCCCCACGGGCCTCGTGGACCCGGTGGTGGAGATCAGGCCCGCGCGTTCGCAGGTGGACGATCTGGTGCACGAGGTGAAGGAGCTCTCCGCGCAGGGCTACCGCACCCTCGTGACCACGCTCACCAAGCGCATGGCCGAGGACCTCACGGAATACATGCACGAGAACGGCATCCGCGTGCGCTACATGCACTCGGACATCGACACGCTGGAGCGCATCGAGATCATCCGCGACCTCAGGCTCGGCGCCTTCGACGTGCTCATCGGCATCAACCTGCTGCGCGAGGGCCTCGACATTCCCGAATGCGCGCTCGTCGCCATTCTCGATGCGGACAAGGAAGGCTTCCTGCGTTCCGAGACCTCGCTGGTGCAGACCATCGGCCGCGCGGCGCGTAACGTGGAAGGCAAGGCCATCCTCTACGCCGACAAGATCACCGGCTCCATGGAGCGCGCGATCGCGGAGACCAACCGCCGCCGCGAGAAGCAGCTCGCCTACAACGCCGAGCACGGCATCACGCCGCAAAGCGTGAAGAAGAACATCGCCGACATCCTGGAGAGCGTCTACGAGCGCGATCACGTGTCGGTCGACACGGGCCTCGCCGACAGGACGGTCGGCCACAACCTCAAGGCCGTCATCGCCGACATGGAAAAGCGCATGCGCGAAGCCGCCGCGAACCTGGAGTTCGAGGAGGCGGCGCGCCTGCGCGACGAGCTCAAGCGCCTGCAGGCGACGGAGCTTGCCATCAGCGACGATCCGATGGCGCGCCAGAGCGACGTGGAGCGCGAGGCCGGCAAATATGGCGGCTCGCGCAAATACGGCCGCAGTGCCAACCTGCCGCCGAAGGGCCTGCCGCCGTCGGCCGAAGGCGCGAGCGAAGGCGACGAGGATTCGGACAGCTACGGCCCGACCGGCAAGGGCCGCTCCGACGAGGGCACCCGCGTCCGCAAGCCCGGCCTCGACGAGATGGGCCCCGGCACCGACCGGGAGGTCCCGCTGAACTACCGCGAACGCCCCGCCGCGCGCTCGACGCAAGGGTTCGCCGGGCAGAAGCCGAAATACAAGGGGCGCAAGGGGCGGTAGGGCACCGCCCTCATCCCGGCATCGCGTCGAGGATGCCGGTCACCACCGAGCCGATGCTGGTGACGAGGATGGCGGCCGTGGCCGCCACCTTCTGCAGCAGCAGGTCGGCCCGGCGGGCATCCGCGTACCAGCCGCCCGCGATCGTGCGCCACTGCCAGTAGAGCGAGAGCGTCCAGGCCGGCGGATAGGGCCGCCGCTCGCGCCGGCAGACATCCCAGACGATCCGGTCGTTCACCCGGTAGAACGCCACCGACGCGGCCGCGAACAGCACGAACCAGACCAGACCCCTGACCATCACCCGACGCTCCGGCTTTCGCCCGTCTCCTCACGATCAATCTAGCTCCCGCGGCCGTCGTGGCGAGCACTCCTCACCGCCAATTGACCGCAAAGGTCTCCACCGGCCGGCCGAAGCCCTTGAGGTTCCGGCTCCCGAGATCCACGAGCGAGAAGCGGCCGGGGAGCGCACCGGAGACCGCCTCCGACACCAGGATGGTGTCGGGCTCGGCGCTCTGGCACAGGCGGGCGGCCATTTGGACGGTGGCGCCGAAGAGGTCGTTGTGGTCGGCCACCGGCTCGCCCGCATCGAGGCCGATGCGCACCCTGAGCTTCTCGCGGCTTGCCATGTTGAAGGCCTCGAAGGCCCGCTGGATGGCGCGCGCCGCATCCACGGCGGCGACCGCGTCGTCGAAGGCCGCCATGATCCCGTCGCCGGTATGCTTGACCTCGCGCCCGCCCTTGTCGTGCAGGGCGCGGCGGACCATGGCGTCGTGCGCACGCACCATCTCCACGGCGCGGGCATCGCCGAGGCGCTCGGTCATGGCGGTGGAATCGACGATGTCCGTGAACATGATGGTGCGCAGGGCCGGATCGATCGCTCCCCCGCCTGCCCCCACCGGCACCGGATCGGAGACGCGGCCGAGGAAGGCCTCGACGGCCGAGAGATCGACCTCGATCACATCGCGGGCGATCTCCCCGTGGGCCTCGTCGTGCACCCGCATGGCGGTCTCGATGTCGGGGGCCTCGATGAGGCAGAACGCCGTGCCGCGGGTGTCGTCGAACCAATAGGTCAGGAACCGCACCCCGTAGTGCCCCTGCACCTCCAGATCCTTGCGATGCGCCTCGGCGATGTCGGCGGCGGTCAGGCCCTTCAGGTCGTGCCGGTCCAGGTATATCGGCATCGCGTCCTCCTGCTTCCCTTACGTAAGGTATAGGGTTCGGCGGCACGCCGGACATCGTCCTGCCCTCGACGTCATGGCCGGGGCGAGCCCAGCGACGACGCGGGAGGACGGATCGGCAGAAATTCAACCAAACGGTTGACTATCCCGGTTCGTCTGTCTATATTCAACCACATGGTTGAATTACACGCGCCCCAGCTCGACACCGTCTTCCATGCCCTGGGCGATTCCACCCGGCGGCGGATGCTGCGGGAGCTTGCGGAGGGCGAGCGCACGGTGACCCAGCTCGCCGAACCCTTCGCGATCTCGCTGGCGGCCGCCTCGAAGCACATCAAGGTGCTGGAGCATGCGGGCCTCCTGCGGCGCGAGATCCGCGGCCGCACCCATGTGTGCCGTCTCGACCCCGGGCCCTTGGCTACCGCCCATGAGTGGCTCGCCCTCTACGAACGCTTCTGGACCGACCGTCTGGATGTGCTGGAACGGCTCCTTCGCGAGGAGGACGCCAGGAAGTCCCAACCCCCTGAAGGAGACGACGCATGAGCGACCTTGCCACCACCGAACAGACGACCACCGATCTCGCGGCCCGCAGCCCCTATGGCGTGCTGACCGATCCGGCCACCCTGACGATCCAGCGGCTGCTGCCTGGCCCCATCGAGCGCATCTGGGACTATCTCACCAAGAGCGACCTGCGCCGCCAGTGGCTCGCGGCGGGCCAGATGGAGCTGAAGGTCGGCGCGCCCGTGGAGTTCGTCTGGCGCAACAGCGAGCTCACGGACCCGCCCGGCGAGCGCCCGCCGGGCTTTTCCGAGGAGCACCGGATGGAGAGCCGGATCACCGAGCTCGACCCGCCCCATAAGCTCGCCATCACCTGGGGCTCCACCGGCGGCGTGTCGTTCGAGCTGGAACGGAAGGGCTCCGAGGTGCTGCTCACCCTGGTCCACCGCCGCGTGCCGGAGCGCGGGATGCTGCTCAACGTCAGCGCCGGCTGGCACGCCCATCTCGACATCCTGGCCGCCCGCGCGGCCGGCCGAGTGCCGGGGCCGGAGCCGTTCTGGGAGAACTGGAGCCGACTGAAGGAGGAATACGCGCGGCGGATTCCGGAGTGAGGTGAACGCTGCCGAAGGCTCCGCCCGGCTGGACCGGGCGGAGCGCCGTCCTGTACAAGACCGCCCAACCATGATCTGCTCCCACGAGGGACGACCACGGGAACGGCGGGCTTGCCAGGAGGCGCTATGTTCAACCCTCTGCTGACGAAGCTGGAGCGGCATGGTCCCCTCACGGAGGAGGAAAGGCAGGTCATCCAGCAGATCACCGGCCGAACGGTGATCTTTCAGCCGCACGAGGACATCGTGCCGGAGGACAGCACGCCCTCCCACAGCAGCCTGATCGTGTCGGGCTTCGCCATCCGCAACAATCATTCCCCGGACGGCCGGCGCCAGATCACGGCCTTCCACATCCCCGGCGACTTCGCCGACCTGCACAGCTTCCTGCTCAGGCCGATCGACGACGGCGTCGCGGCGCTCACCACCTGCACGGTGGCCCTGGTGCAGCACAGCGACCTGAAGGAGATCACCAGGAACCACCCCTACCTGACGCGGGTCCTCTGGTTCAGCACCCTGGTCGACGCGGCCGTGCACCGGGCCTGGCTCACCACCCTCGGGCGCATGGAAGCGCGCCAGCGCCTCGCCCACTTCATGTGCGAGCTGCACGACCGCCTCGCGTCGGTGGGCATGACGAGGGACGGCGAATTCGAGCTGCCGATCACCCAGGAGGAGCTGGGCGATGCCTTCGGCATCAGCACCGTCCACGTGAACCGGATGCTCCAGGACCTCAGGGCGGACGGGCTGATCGCCTCGCACGGCAAGACCCTGGTCATCAACGACTGGGAGCGCCTTCGCCACCTGGCGCAGTACCGGCCCGATTACCTCCACGTGGATCAGGCGCTCGAGCGGGATTGACCGACCTACGCCCGGGCCTCTCCCAGGAAATCGAGGAGCGCCTGGGGCATGCCCTCTACCTGTGAGCGCGGCGGCGCGTCGGCCCGGAGATCGAGATAGAGGTCGATGGCGGCGACGAGGCCGGCCTTCACCGAGGCGAGGTCATGGCGCGCGATGGTCGCGGCGAGCCGCCCCGTGCCGTCGAGCCCGTGGGCCTCGATGCGCCGCACGCCGCGCTGCGGGCGCCCGGCGCGGCGGTAGAGCATGGGCCCCAGGACCTGATCGCGGAAGAAGGCCAGCATGCCGATGGCCTCGAAGAGCTCGCCCCGCAGCGCCCGCGCCGCCCCGTAATGGAGCCAGATCCAGGCCCGGGCCTCGAACCAGTCCGGATCCCGGTTCGGCCAGGCAATCTCCGCCCGGTCCACTCGTTCCACGACGGCTCCTTCGTCCCGCGCCCAGAGAACGGCCGGGCGCTCCACGAGCCGGTCGAGGTCCGCCAGGGTGACGAATTTCAGGTCGATATGGAGCGGCCCGGGCCCATAGAGGCAGATCAGGAGACGCGGCTCCCCCACATGCTCGCCCGTGAAGGCGCTGAGCAGCGGCCCGAGGCGGCGGGCGATCTCCATCCGGGACCCCATCACCTCCCCATAGGCCCCCTCCTCGACCACGACCACCAAGTCGAGATCCGAGAACGCATCCATGCCCCCATGCACCAGGGACCCGCCGGCCAGCAGGGCCTGGATGCGCGGATCGGCCGACAGGATGCCGCGCGCGCGGTCGAGGAAGGCGGCGTGAGCAGGGGGAAGCGGAACGGTCATGCGGGTCTCCGAGTCGGGGTCGGAGGATAGGGGAAAAGGTTCGAATTCCGAAAGGGCAGATCGGAGATGCGCGGACGAGAGGGCCGCCAAGCCACCGGTCCAAAGACAGGGAGAGGCATCACCCATAGGCCCGCACGAAGAACGCTATCGTGGTGCCAGCGGCCAGCAGCAGTGTCCCTGCCCGAACGAGCCTGGGAGGCAGGATCCGCCCGATATGCGCCCCGCACCAACCGCCTGCCGTGG
>DASZBB010000262.1:0-28466 GCA_035944695.1 Microvirga sp.
GATGCGGCGGAACTTGTCCGCATCGAGGGTGTCGATCGACACGTTGATCCGCTTCACGCCGCAGGCGGCAAGCTCCTTGGCGTGGCGGGCGAGCTGCGAGCCGTTGGTGGTGACGGTGAGTTCGTCGAGGGCGCCCGAGTCGAGATGACGCGACAGGGAGCCGAACAGGGTCATGATGTCCCGGCGCACCAGGGGCTCGCCGCCGGTGATCCGCAGCTTGCGCACGCCTCTGGCCACGAAGGCCGAGCAGATGCGGTCGAGCTCTTCGAGGGTCAGCAGGTCGCGCTTGGGCAGGAAGGCCATGTCCTCGGACATGCAGTAGACGCAGCGGAAATCGCAGCGATCCGTCACCGAGACCCGAAGATAGGTGATCGCCCGGCCAAACGGGTCCAGGAGGGACCGGCCGGTATCGGGATTCTCGGGATGAGCCGGGAAGGCCCCCATGGCGGAGAAATCCTTGTTCGCGCGAAAGCTTGCCTTCGATCTGATGATCAAGCAGTTAGCGTGAAATCGCAAACCAGGAAAGGGGTCGAGGCCCATGACATCCGAGCGCTGGCCCACGGAACTCCGCCTCGCCAAGGACAAACGCAGCCTGCGCGTCGTGTTCGACGACGGCACGGTCTTCGACCTGCCGGCCGAGTATCTGCGGGTGACGAGCCCCTCGGCCGAGGTCCAGGGCCACAGCACCGCCGAGCGAAAGACCGTGCCGGGCAAGCGCGAGGTGGAGATCGTCGAGGTGGAGCCTGTCGGCAATTATGCCGTCAAGCTCGTCTTCGACGACATGCACGACAGCGGGATCTACGGTTGGGACTATCTCTATCGGCTCGGGGCCGAGCAGGCGGAGAAGTGGCAGTCCTATCTCGACGAGCTCGCCGCCAAGGGGCTGTCGCGGGATCGGGTGCGGTGACCGAGGCAGCCATGCTGCCTCCCTGTACGTCATCACCGGCCTTGGGCCGGTGATCCCCATCGGAAAAGCGTTGGCCTTAAGAAACGAGATGGCCGGCACAAGGCCGGCCATGACGGGAGGGAGACCCTCTACCGAAGAACCACCACCCGGGCGCCCACCTTGGCGCGGTTGTAGAGGTCCGTCACGTCCTCGTTGGTCATGCGGATGCAGCCCGAGGAGACGGCCTCGCCGATGGTTTCCGGCTCGTTCGAGCCGTGGATGCGGTAGATCGTGCTGCCGATATAGAGGGCGCGGGCGCCGAGCGGATTGTCCGGACCGCCCTTCATGTAGCGGGGTAGGTCGGGACGGCGCTTCAGCATGGCCGCCGGCGGGCGCCAATCCGGCCATTCGCGTTTCATGGTGATGGAGTGGCTTCCCGACCAGGTGAAGCCCGGCCGGCCGACGCCGACGCCGTACTGAATGGCCTGGCCGTTGCCGAGCACGTACCAGAGGCGGCGTTCGCTGGTCGACACGACGATGGTGCCGGGCGCATAGCGGCCGGTGAAGGTCACGACCTCGCGCGGAACCGGCGCGGCCTGGGCCTTCAAGGCGTCGTCAGTGCTGTACAGGGGCTGGCGGGTGAGCGGATCGATTGCCGTAAATGCCGCAGCCGGCGTCGCGAGGGCGACGAAGGCGCAGGCGAGCCCGGAGAGGGCAGCGCGGGTGCGTCCCATTATTGCCTCAGAGAAAACACGGTTGATGGCGGGTTCTGCCACTGTTCAACGCAACAGCCCCGCTTCGGATCCCAGCTTTATCAAGGTTCTGCTATACAATCCTAGTGCAGAAATGCCTCATTTCCGCCACATCGTAAGCGAGCCGTTAAAGCCACGGCGCCACAATCCAGGTAACAAAATACTTGTCCCACCGCGTGCGACTTTGGCTTGACGCCGAGGGTTCGGCGCCTTTAGAAGGCCCTTGTCAGGGCGCGTAGCTCAGCGGGAGAGCATTCGCTTCACACGCGAAGGGTCACAGGTTCAATCCCTGTCGCGCCCACCATTCCTTCCTGACAGGCCAAGCTTCACATTTTCGTGTGCGACGTGTCGCGCACGAGCGACGCTGCACGTCAGGCGGCCAGCGGCCGCAGGAGGGCCTGCACGGCGGCGAACAGGTCGTCGAAATGGTCGATGACCAGATCGGGTCCCAGATCGCGGACCGGCACCTCGGTATAGCCGAACGGGACCGCGACCACGGGAATGCCGGCGTTCTTCGCCGTGACGATATCGGTCCGTGAATCCCCGATCATCACCGCCCGGCCCGGGCTTCCGCCGGCGCGCTCGATGGTCAGGGTCAGATGGCGCGGATCGGGCTTGAAGTAGGGGAACGTGTCGCGGCCGCAATTGGCCGCGAAGCGGTGGCCGATGCCGAGCTCCTCAAGGAGCTTGACGGAATGTTCCTCGACCTTGTTGGTGCACACCGCCAGGATGAAGCCTGCCTCCTCCAAGCGGTCCAGGGCCGCAGCCACGCCCGGATAGAGCTGCGTCCGGACGCAGATGTTTTCCCCGTAATGGACCATGAACTGGCGGAACAGCTCGTCGAGATGGGCGGGCGTCAGCTCCTTGCCGGCGGCCTCGAAGCCACGTTCGATCAGGGCCCGGGCGCCTGCACCGATCATGTCGCGCGCCTTTGCCACCGGCAGGGGAGCGAGCCCCTCCCGTTCGAGGATCACGTTGAGGGTCCCGACGAGGTCGCCGGCCGTGTCTGCCAGGGTTCCATCGAGGTCGAAGACCGCGATGGGCGAGACGATGTGCGGGGTATCAATGGCCATGAAGGTCGGCTACCTGCTGGAGGCAAGGGAATCAAGCCTTGGGATGATATGGTGCCTATGGTTGATTCGTTCTTACCGGATGGAGTGTTGAATGCGGTTCCTTGGTTCCGCGGCGTTGATTTTGGCGGTCCTGGCGCTGGGAGGGCTTTCCGGCCCCGCCACGGCCGCATCGTATGATTTCGTGCCTGCGCCTCAGACCGACCTGAACAGGATTTATAGGATCGATCGGATCACAGGCGAGGTGAGTTCCTGCCAATATGGGCTACAGGAAGGCACGGTCGGGGTCACCCTCTGCTACAGCGCGGGCGAAGGCGCCGGCGCTCAGGCCCCGGGAGAATACGGGCTGGTCGCCTCGCGCCACGAGCGGGAGGGCGGCGTCTTCCGGGTCAATTACAGGACCGGCCAGATGAGCATCTGCTACGTGTTCGACGAGCGGGTGGTCTGCACGCCTCAGATGACCCCGTCCCCGGCGGCGTCGACGGCTGCGCCGACCGCCGGCACGCCGACGGTCAGTTCGGGCACGGGCGCCTCGCCGCAGCGTCCCTGAGAGGTCCTGGCGGGGCATCCTGCGGCCGATCGAAGGTGAAACGTTCTTTCTTCCTGCCGTCCTGACATGCTAGAGGCGAGCAAAACGGCTTTTCGCACGCCAGGGCGGACGCATTCTTAGAGGATCTCAGTGAGCGACAATCTCAAGCGCGCTGCAGCCGAGAGGGCTGCCGAGCTCGTCACCGATGGCATGAGGCTGGGCCTGGGCACCGGCTCGACCGCAGCCCATTTCGTCGCGGCCATCGGCGAGCGCGTCCGCAGCGGGCTCCGGGTGGTGGGCGTGCCCACCTCCGAGGCGACCCGCGACCAGGCGCAGCGCGAGGGCATTCCCCTGTCGACCCTCGACGAGACCCCGGACCTCGACCTTACGGTCGACGGCGCCGACGAGCTCGACGACGACCTCCGCCTCATCAAGGGCGGCGGCGGTGCCCTCCTGCGCGAGAAGATCGTCGCCTCCGCGAGCCAGCGGATGATCGTCATCGCCGACGGATCGAAGCATGTGCCGAAGCTCGGCCGCTTCCCTCTCCCCATCGAGGTCGTGCCTTTCGGCCTCACGGCCACCGAGCGCTCCATCATCAGGCTTCTGGACAGCCTCGGCATGACCGGGGAGCTGCATCTCCGGCATGCGCCCG
The DNA here is from genome assembly GCA_035944695.1 of Microvirga sp. Taxonomy (GTDB): domain Bacteria; phylum Pseudomonadota; class Alphaproteobacteria; order Rhizobiales; family Beijerinckiaceae; genus Microvirga. The sequence continues at coordinate 3,890 of DASZBB010000262.1, forward strand.
ACGGGGCCGCCTACGTCACGGACGGGGGCCATTTCATTCTCGATGCGCATCTCGGGCGCATCGACAAACCGAACGTGCTTGCCTCGACGCTGAACAACATCCCCGGCGTCGTGGAGCACGGTCTTTTCCTGGGCCTTGCCACCGGGGCGATCCTCGCAACGGGCGACGGGCTCGTCGAACTCGGTCAGCTCTGACCCTGAAGCCATGACGATTGGAGCCACACTTATGATCTGCAACGCCTCCCGACTGGCCGCGACCTCGGTCGCGCTGTTCATGCTCGCGAGCCCGGCTTTCGCGCAACAAGCGCAGCAGCCCAGCCCCGGCCACCTGGCCGCGGCCCGTGATGTCGCCGTCAGCTCCGGCATGACGGGCGCCTTCGATGCCATGACCGGGCCTCTTCTGAACCAGCTGCAGCAGATGAACGTGACCCGACCGGAGATCCGGCAGGATCTGGAGCAGGTCGTGACCCTCATCCGGCCTGAGGTCGAGCAGAAGAAACAGGAAATGGTCGAGGCCACCGCGCGGATCTTCACGACCCGGATGACGGAAGCCGAGCTGAAGGAAGTTGCGGCCTTCTACAAGTCCCCGGTGGGGCAGAAATACGTGCAGATCCAGCCCGGCGTCCTCGACGACGTGGTCCGGGACATGTCGATCTGGACCCAGAGGACTTCCGAGTTCATCCTGACCCGCGCCCGCGAGGAAATGAAGAAGCGCGGCCATCAGCTGAACTGAAGTCGGTTGCTTTCGGATACGAAAAAGGCCCGGTTTCCCGGACCTTTCTTTTTGCGAGCCGGTCGTTCGACGGGCTAATCCTCGACCGCCTTGAAGCGCCCCAGGCCTTTCAGGAAGAAGGGCAGGACCAGGGCGATCAGGGCGATGGCCAGCAGGGTCGCCGAGATGGGGCTCTGCAGCAGCACCATCGGATCTCCCAGGCTGATCGAGAGAGCCCGGCGTAGCTGGCTCTCGGCGATCGGCCCCAGGATCAGGCCGACCACGACCGGCGCGATGGGGAAGTCGAACCGCCGCATCAGGAAGCCGAGCACGCCGAACACCGTCAGCATGATGAGCTCAACCGGCGACGGGTTGGCGGCGATCGTCCCCATGGTGGCGAAGACCAGGATGCCCGCATAGAGCCAGGGCTGCGGGATCGCGAGCAGTCGGACCCATAGGCCGACCAGCGGCAGGTTCAGGACCAGCAGCATGGCATTGGCGATGAACAGACTCGCGATCAGGCCCCAGACCAGTTTCGGCTGGTCGGCGAAGAGCAGGGGACCCGGGTTGAGGCCGTATTGCTGGAAGCCGGCGAGCAGCATGGCGGCGGTGGCGGAGGTGGGAAGGCCCAGCGTCAGCAGGGGCACGAGGGTGCCGGCCGCCGCGGCGTTGTTAGCCGCCTCGGGACCGGCCACGCCTTCGATGGCGCCTTTGCCGAATTCCTCCGGGTGCTTCGTCAGGCGCTTTTCGGTCGAATAGGACAGGAAGGTCGGGATTTCTGCACCACCCGCCGGAAGGGCCCCGATGGGGAATCCAAAGGCGGTCCCGCGCAGCCAGGGCTTCCACGAGCGCTTCCAGTCCTCCTTGGTCATCCAGAGCGAACCGCGCACGGCCTCGAGCTTCTCCTCGTGAACGTGGCGGCGGGAGGCGACATAGAGCGCCTCGCCCACGGCGAAGAGGCCGACCGCCAGGGTCGTCACCTCGATGTTGTCGTAGAGTTCGGGGATCCCGAAGCTCAGGCGGGACTGGCCGGACAGGATGTCGATGCCGACAAGCCCGAGCAGGAGGCCGATGAAGAGGCTCGTCAGACCGCGGACGGGCGAATCGCCGAAGGTGGCCGAGACGGTCACGAAGGCCACGCACATGAGGGCGAAGTAATCCTCGGGGCCGAAGCTCACCGCGATGTCGACAAGGTACGGCGCCAGGAAGGTCAGCCCGAGGGTCGCGATGGTGCCCGCCACGAAGGACCCGATGGCGGAGGTCGCGAGGGCCGGGCCGCCGCGGCCGGACTTGGCCATCTGGTTGCCTTCGAGAGCGGTCGCCATGGAGGCGCTCTCGCCCGGCGTGTTGATCAGGATGGCGGTGGTCGAGCCGCCGTACATGCCGCCGTAATAGATGCCGGCGAACATGATGATGGATCCCGCCGGATCGAGCTTGAAGGTGATCGGCAGGAGCAGCGCCACGGTGAGCGCCGGGCCGATGCCGGGCAGAACGCCGACGGCCGTGCCGAGAAGGACGCCGATGAGGGCGAACAGCAGGTTCATCGGCTGGATGGCGACGGCGAGGCCGCTTGCGAGGGACGTGAAGGCTTCCATGGGCAAGGCCTCAGAACAGGCGCTCGAGCGGCCCGGCCGGCAGAGACAGGGTCAGGAGCTTGGCAAAGAGCACGTAGATGAAGACGGCGATGATCGCGCCGATCAGCAGATCGGTCAGGAACGCCCGGCGGCCGAAGGCGGCCGACGTGGTGGCGAACAGGATGGCCGTGCCGATCATGAACCCGCCCCCGAAGGCGATCAGGGCGATGAGGCAGGCGAGGCCGCCGAGGATCAGGACGATCGGCTTCCAGTCGAGGCTGTCGCGGGCCGGGAGATCGCCCCGCAGGGCCCCGACGGCGTTGCCGATGGCGAGCAGCGTCAGGCAGACCGAGACGACGATGGGCATGACCTTCGGGCCGAGATCGTAGGGAGACAGGATCTGGAGCTTGGTCATGTCCCACCAGACAAGACCGGCCAGTCCGAGGAGAATGAGCGCGATGACGAGGCCTGCCACGTCGATGCGCCGCTGGGGAGATGTGGTCATAGGATATCCCAAAAAAGAAGCGCCGCGCTCCGAGAACGCGGCGCTTCCAAGCGGCTTTATCTTGAAACTTAAGACTTCACCAGCCCCACCGCAGTGAGCACTTCTTTCGTGCGGGCCTGCTCGTCGGCAAGAACCTTGGTGAAGGCGTCGCCGGACAGGTAGGCGTTCTCCCAGCCCTTGGCCTTCAGGATCTCCTGCCACTCCTTCGACTGGGCCATCTTGTCCATGGCGTCCGTCAGGGCCTTCTTCTGGTCGGCCGAGATGCCGGGAGGGGCCACGACCGCGCGCCAGTTGGCGATCTCGAGATCGACGCCCTGCGCCTTAATGGACGGCAGATCGGCGGTGGCCTTGTCGGCCGGCGTGGTCAGGCCGATGAGGCGCAGCTTGCCGGCCTTCACCTGGCTCTCGAACTCGCCATAGCCCGAGATGCCCGCCGTCACCTTGCCGCCCAGGATGGCCGCCAGGGCCTCGCCGCCGCCGGAGAACGGGATGTAGTTGATCTTGGTCGCGTCGGCGCCCGCAGCCTTGGCGAAGAGCGCCGCGGCGATGTGGTCGACGCCGCCGGCCGAACCGCCGGCCCAGGTGACCTTGGACGGATCGGCCTTGATGGCGTCCGCAAGGTCCTTGGCGGTCTTGATCGGCGAGTTCGCCGGTACCACGATGGCTTCGTATTCCGTGGTCAGGCGGGCGATCGGCGTCGTCTGCTCGAGGGTGACGGGCGACTTGTTGGTCAGCAGCGCACCCACCATCACGTAGCCCATGACCATGAGCTGGTTGCCGTCGCCTTTCGAATTGTTCACGAGCTGGGCGATGCCGATCGAGCCGCCGGCGCCGGGAACGTTGGTGACCTGCACGCTCTTGGCGATGCCCGACTGGGTCAGGGCCTGCTGCATGGAGCGGGCCGTCTGGTCCCATCCGCCGCCCGGTGCCGCCGGAGCCATGATCTTGAGCTCCATCTGAGCTGCCGCCGATGTCACGAATCCTGCCACGGCCGCGGCAGCGAGAGCGCTGCGCCAAAGACCTTTACGAAACTGGCTCATAGACTTCCTCCGTTGACGCCGACGTCCGGTCGGCGTGTCAGCGGCAGACCCTAATGAGGGAACAGGAGAGCGGCAAGCGGCTTGCACCTTTATCGTTATCGAACCTTGGCGTAAGAGCTTCACGATTCAGGTGAGCAGCCATGTGCCCCAAGCACGGCTCGCGGGCGGCTTCGGCGAGAACCGTCCTTATATGAATGAATCCAGGTTGCAGAAATGAGCGGAGACCGCCCCATGTCCTCATTCGACGTTGATCTCTTCGTGATCGGAGGCGGATCGGGCGGCGTGCGTGCGGCGCGGATCGCGGCAGGCTACGGCGCCAAGGTCATGCTGGCCGAGGAATACCGGATCGGCGGGACCTGCGTCATCCGCGGCTGCGTGCCGAAGAAGCTGATGGTCTATGCCAGCCGCTTCGCCGACGATTTCCACGATGCCCAAGGCTTCGGCTGGACGTTGGGCGAGACCCGCTTCGACTGGTCGACCCTGATCCGCAACAAGGACAGGGAGATCGACCGGCTCGAGGGCATCTACAGGGCGAACTTGGACAAGGCGGGCGTCGAGATCGTCGACAGCCGCGCCGTGATCGAGGACGCCCACACGGTCCATGTGCTCAAGACCGGCGCGCGCATCCGCGCCCGTTACATCCTTGTGGCCGTCGGCGCCCATCCGACCCTGGAGCCGGTGATTCCCGGCGGGGAACTCGGCATCACGTCCAACGAGGTCTTCCATCTGGAGACCCAGCCCAGGCGCATCCTGGTGGTGGGCGGCGGCTATATCGCGGTCGAGTTCGCGGGCGTCTTCGCCGGCCTCGGCAGCGAGGTCACGCTCCTGCACCGGGGCGACAAGCTCCTGCGCGGCTTCGACGAGGATGTCCGGGATGCGCTCGGCGAGGCCTATGCCCAGCGCGGCATCCGTCTGGCTCTGGGCACGACGCTGACAAGCCTGGAGAAGACGCTCGACGGCATTGCGGCAACGCTCTCCGACGGATCGATCCTCACGATCGATCAGGTTCTCGTTGCCACCGGCCGGCGGCCGAACACCAGGGGGCTCGGACTGGAGAATGCGGGCATCACCGTCGACGAGGTCGGGGCCATTCCGGTCGACGGCTATTCCCAGACCCTCGTGCCCTCGATCTACGCGGTGGGCGACGTGACCAACCGGGCGAACCTGACCCCCATCGCCATCCGCGAAGGACACGCCTTTGCGGATACGGTGTTCGGGGGCAGGCCCACCATCGTCGACCACGACCTGATCCCCACGGCGGTCTTCTCGACGCCGGAAATCGGCGTCATCGGCTGCGGCGAGGCCGCCGCCCGGGCGATCTACGGCGAGATCGACGTCTACAAGACCGCCTTCCGGCCCATGAGGGCCACGCTCTCGGGCGGCAAGGACCGGGTCTTCATGAAGCTCATCGTCGACAAAGCCACCGACAAGGTCGTTGGCGTCCACATCATGGGTCACGACGCGGGCGAGATGATCCAGCTCGCCGGCATCGCCGTCACCATGGGGGCCACCAAGGCCGATTTCGACCGCACCGTCGCGGTTCACCCAACGGCAGCAGAGGAGCTGGTCACCATGCGCACGCCCGTGGTGGTCAAGAAGCCGGTGGCCGTGGGATAAGGGACACGAAGGCGAGCCTGAGAGACCTGAAGCCATGACACTCCTGGAAGCCTATGCCTGTTTCGGCGTTCCGGTTATCGCCGTGGCGATGGGCTTCGGGGCTCTCTGGATGTCCCGGCGTGGGAGCCGTCGGCGCCACGCCGGGCGAGCGGCGCATTCTGACATTCCGCAGCATTCCAGGCCCAATCCGAGAAGCCGCGACACGCAGTCCTCCGCCGCGCGTCTGTTAACTAGCGCACTCGCCTTTTTGAATATGTCGTGTATAGGTGCCGCTTCGTGCCGCTTGTTGCGGTGAACGACGATGAATTTCGAGAAAGGACACGGGGGTAAGTGTCATGACCGAGCGGTGGACGCCCGACAGCTGGAGAAACAAGCCGATCCAGCAGGTTCCGGCCTATCCGGACCTTGAGGCGCTTGAGAGCGTCGAGCAGCAGCTCGCCGGCTTTCCCCCGCTGGTCTTTGCGGGCGAGGCCCGCAAGCTGAAGCGGACGCTGGGCAAGGTCGCCAAGGGCGAGGCCTTCCTGCTCCAGGGCGGCGACTGCGCCGAGAGCTTCGCCGAGCATTCGGCCGACAACATCCGCGATTTCTTCCGCCTGTTCCTCCAGATGGCCGTGGTGCTCACCTATGCGGGCGGCTCGCCGGTGGTGAAGGTCGGCCGGGCGGCCGGCCAGTTCGCCAAGCCGCGCTCGGCCCCGACGGAGACCATCGACGGCGTCGAGCTGCCGAGCTACCGGGGCGACATCATCAGCGACATCGCCTTCACGCCGGAGGCCCGCACGCCCGATCCGCGCCGCCAGCTCATGGCGTACCGCCAGTCCGCCGCGACGCTGAACCTGATCCGCGCCTTCGCCACCGGCGGCTACGCCAATCTCGAGAACGCCCATCGCTGGATGCTCGGCTTCGTGAAGGATTCGCCGCAATCCTCCCGCTACAGCGAGCTCGCCGAGCGCATCACCGAGAGCCTGAACTTCATGCGGGCCATCGGGATCGACCCCGAGACCCATCCCGAGATGCGCTCGACGGATTTCTACACCAGTCATGAGGCCCTTCTCCTCGGCTACGAGGAGGCCATGACCCGCGTCGATTCCACGACGGGCGACTGGTACGCCACCTCCGGCCACATGCTCTGGATCGGCGACCGCACCCGTCAGATCGACCATGCCCACGTGGAATACATGCGCGGCATCAAGAATCCGATCGGCCTCAAGTGCGGCCCGTCGCTCTCGGCCGACGGGCTGCTCAAGCTCATCGACACCCTCAACTCCGAGGACGAGGCCGGCCGCCTCACCCTGATCTGCCGCTTCGGCGCCGACAAGGTCGGCGATCACCTGCCGGGCCTGATCCGCGCGGTGCAGCGGGAAGGGCGCACGGTGGTGTGGTCCTGCGATCCGATGCACGGCAACACCATCAAGGCGGCCTCGGGCTACAAGACCCGGCCGTTCGAGAAGGTCATGGGCGAGGTGCGGGACTTCTTCGCGATCCATCAGGCGGAAGGCACGCATGCGGGCGGCATCCACCTGGAAATGACCGGCAAGAACGTGACGGAATGCACGGGCGGCGCACGGGCGCTCACCGATGCGGATCTGCGCGACCGCTACCACACCTACTGCGATCCGCGGCTCAACGCCGAGCAGGCGCTGGAAATCGCCTTCCTGACCTCGGAACTCATCAAGCGCGAGCGTCAGTCAAGGGAACAACCGGCCGCCCTCGCGGCGGAATGACGGATTGGTCGGATTAAGAAAAAGGGGCGCCGAAAGCGCCCCTTTTTCTTTACGCATACGCAACTCTACTCGTATTTGGGCTTAACTAAGCCAGCCCATGAAGAAGAGGATAAGAATGATCGGCAGAGGAATGCCGATGAGCCAGAGCAGGCCGCCTTTCAACATGTCAGTCTCCCAGTGTTTCGTGTGAAAATAACGAACTGAACTGTTGCGGGTTCCCATAAAGCTTGAGCTTTGCACGGATCGTTGAATCACGAGGATCCGGCCTTCGCGCAACTTATGCAAAGTCCCGGGATCAGCCCTGCTCCGCGAGCGTTTAAGAGTTCACCGGAAAGCTTTACGCTTGCGTTGTTGTGCCCTCCGCGGCGCGCTAGATCTGCAGGTATCATGGCTCAGAACACGCTCAAGATCGCTCTCGCGCAGCTCAACCCCATCGTCGGCGACGTGGCCGGCAACGAGGAGAAGGCGCGCCGCGCCCGTGCCGAGGCGGCCCGCCTCGGGGCCGACCTGGTGATGTTCTCGGAGCAGTTCCTCGCCGCCTATCCGGCCGAGGACCTCGTGCTCAAGCCCGCCTTCCAGGATGTTTGCCGCGCCGCGCTGGAACGCCTGGCCCGCGAGACGGCCGACGGCGGCCCCGGGATGCTCATCGGACTGCCCTGGCGGGAGGGCGATGCCCTCTACAACGCCTATGCGCTGCTCGATAACGGCGCGATCACCCTGCGCTACAAGGTCGACCTGCCGAACTACGACGTGTTCGACGAGAAGCGGAACTTCGATCCCGGCCCGCTGCCGGGCCCGGTCAATTTCCGCGGCATCCGGATCGGCGTGCCGGTCTGCGAGGACATCTGGACCGGCGACGTGGTCGAGTGCCTCGCCGAGACGGGGGCCGAGCTTCTCCTGGTGCCGAACGGCTCGCCCTATCATCGCGGCAAGACGGATGAACGCTTCAGCATCGCCACCGCCCGCGTGACGGAGAGCGGGCTGCCGCTCGTCTATCTCAACCAGGTCGGCGGCCAGGACGAACTCGTCTTCGACGGCGCGTCCTTCATCCTCAACGCGGATTGCTCGCTCGCCGGCCAGCTGCCCGCGTTCGAGGAATGCATCGTCCTCACCGCCTGGGAGAAGGGCGAGGACGGGTGGGTCTGCCGGGACGCGCCCATCGCCACCATCGAGGAGGGCAGGGAGGCGGATTATGCCGCCTGTGTTCTGGGCCTTCGCGATTACGTGGAGAAGAACCGCTTTCCCGGCGTGGTGCTCGGTCTCTCGGGCGGCATCGATTCCGCAATCTGCGCCGCCATGGCGGTAGATGCGCTCGGGCCCGAGCGGGTGCATTGCGTGATGCTGCCCTACCGCTACACCTCGGGCGAGTCGCTGAAGGACGCGGAGGACTGCGCCAAGGCGCTGGGCGTCCGCTACGACATCCTGCCGATCGCCGAGCCCGTGGAGGGTTTCGAGGCGGCCCTGCAGCCTCTGTTCGCCGGCCGGGAACGGGACATCACGGAGGAGAACCTCCAGAGCCGCGCCCGCGGCACGATCCTCATGGCGATCTCGAACAAGTTCGGCGCCATGGTGGTGACCACCGGCAACAAGTCGGAGATGTCGGTGGGCTACGCGACCATCTACGGCGACATGAACGGCGGCTTCAACCCGATCAAGGACCTCTACAAGATGGAGGTCTACCGGATCTCGGCCCTGCGCAACCGCTGGAAGCCGAAGTTCGCGCTCGGCCCCGACGGCATCGTCATCCCCGAGAACATCCTGACCAAGGCTCCCACCGCGGAACTGCGGGAGAACCAGAAGGACCAGGATTCGCTGCCGCCCTACGAGGATCTCGACGAGATCCTGCGCGGCCTCGTGGAGGAGGAGCTGCGGGTCTCCGAGATCGTCGCGAAGGGCTACGATCTGGAGATCGTCAAGAAGGTGGAGCGGCTGCTCTACATCGCCGAATACAAGCGCCGCCAGGCCGCTCCCGGCGTGAAGGTGACGCGCAAGAATTTCGGCCGCGACCGGCGCTATCCCATCGTCAACCGCTTCCGCGACCAGGGCCTCGTCGCCCACCAGAAGGACGAAGCCCTGGAGCGCGCCATGGGCAAGCCGCGGGTGGGGCCGCAGGACGTCTAAGACTTTGAACATCCGCCACGTCATCACCGGCCTGGTGCCGGTGATCCCGATCGGGAGAGCGAGGCGCTTTACAGGATCGGGATGGCCGGGACGAGCCCGGCCATGACGTAAGGAAGGCGTTCCGGCGGTAGCGCGTCCTTCCCGCCGATACCAGCGAAACGTCGGTCTCCCCTTGCGCCGCCAGGCTCCCTTCGTCATAGGGTTGGGCATGTCCAAGCCCATCGTTCGCTTCGCCCCGTCTCCGACCGGGCACATCCATATCGGCAACACCCGCGTGGCCCTGCTCAACGCGCTCTATGCGCGGCGGGAAGGCGGCACCTTCATCCTGCGCTTCGACGACACGGACCTGGCGCGGTCGAAGCAGGAATATGCGGATTCCATCGAAGCCGATCTGCGCTGGCTCGGCATCCCGCCCGACGTGATCGTCCGCCAGTCGGACCGGTTCGACCTCTACGACGCGGCTGCCGAGCGGCTGAAGGCGGTGGGTCGCCTCTATCCCTGCTACGAGACGCAGGAGGAGCTGGAGTTCCGCCGCAAGCGCCAGCTCGCCCGCGGCCTGCCGCCGATCTACGACCGGGCGGCCCTCAAGCTCACCGACGAGGACCGGGCCAAGCTCGAACAGGACGGGCGCCGGCCCCACTGGCGCTTCCGCCTCGAGCCGACCAATGTCACCTGGGACGATCTGGTGCGCGGGCCCTGCCACGTGGATTGCAGCTCGCTCTCGGACCCGGTGCTGGTGCGCGAGGACGGGACCTATCTCTACACGCTGCCCTCCGTGGTGGACGACATCGAGCTGAAAGTCACCCACGTGATCCGGGGCGAGGACCATGTCACCAACACGGCGGTGCAGATCCAGATCTTCGAGGCGCTTGGCGCCGCCGCTCCCACCTTCGCCCATCACAGCCTGCTGATCACCGCGAGCGGCGAGGGGCTGTCGAAGCGCCTCGGCCATCTCTCGATCAAGGGCCTGCGCGAGGCCGGGCTCGAGCCGCAGGCGGTGGCCTCGCTCGCCGTGCTCGTGGGCTCGGCCGAGGCCGTGCGTCCCGTGGCGGATCTCGATGAACTCGCCCGCCTGATCGATTTCTCCCACATCTCCCGGGCGCCGGCGAAGTTCGACGAGAGCGAGCTGGAGCATCTGAACGCCCGCCTGATCCACGAGATGCCCTACGGGGCCGCCCGCGAGCGGCTCGCCGAACTCGGGGCCGACGAGGGCGAGGCGTTCTGGAATGCGGTGCGCGGCAACCTGACCAAGGTCCGGGATGCGGCCGAATGGGCCAAGGTCGTGCGCGGCCCGGTGACGCCGGTGATCGAGGACAAGGCGTTCATCGACGCCGCCACAGGCGTTCTGCCGGACGCACCCTGGGATGCCGCGACCTGGAAGAGCTGGACGGAGGCCGTGAAGGCGTCGACCGGCGTGAAGGGCAAGGCCCTGTTCATGCCGCTGCGCCTTGCGCTGACCGGACTCGATCACGGTCCGGAATTGGGAGCGCTCCTGCCTCTGATCGGCCCCGAACGCGCCAAGGCGCGGCTGTCGGGGCAGGCGGCGTAAGGACTCCAGGTTATCCTGCTCTCGGCGGGGCCAACACCCGCCATGTCATGGCCGGGCTTGTCCCGGCCATCCCGATCCGGAAAGGCGCGGCGCTTCGGACAATCGGGATCACCGGCACAAGGCCGGTGATGACGTGCGGTGGTTACGCCTTGATCTTGTAGCCCGTCCGGAAGATCCACCAGACGGCGGCGAGGCAGATCAGCATGAACACGAGCGTCATGGCGAGGCTCAGGGCCACGCCCACGTCGGCGATGCCGTAGAAACTCCAGCGGAAGCCGCTCACCAGATAGACCACCGGGTTGAACAGGGCGACCGTCTGCCAGAAGGGCGGCAGCATGTTGATCGAGTAGAAGCTGCCGCCGAGGAAGGCCAGCGGCGTCACGATCATCAGGGGCACGACCTGCAGCTTCTGGAAGCTGTCGGCCCAGATGCCGATGATGAAGCCGAAGAGGCTGAAGGTGATCGAGGTCAGCACCAGGAAGGCGATCATCCAGACGGGATGTTCAATCGAGAAGTCCACGAAGAGCCGCGCCGTGACCAGGATGATGGTGCCGATGATCACCGACTTGGTGGCGGCGGCCCCCACATAGCCGATCACCGTCTCCAGCGCCGAGATCGGAGCGGAGAGGAGTTCGTAGATGGTGCCGGAGAACTTCGGCATGTAGATGCCGAAGGAGGCGTTCGAGATGCTCTCCGTCAGAATTGAGAGCATGATCAGGCCGGGCACGATGAACGCGCCGTAGCTCACGCCGTCGATATTGGCCATGCGCGACCCGATGGCGGAGCCGAAGACGATGAAGTAGAGCGAGGTCGAGAGCACCGGCGAGGCGATGCTCTGCATCAGCGTGCGCCAGGTGCGCGCCATCTCGAAGAGGTAGATGGCCTTGATGGCATAGAAGTTCATGCGCGCCCCCTGACCAGGCTGACGAAGATCTCTTCGAGCGAGCTCTCGGAGGTCTGCAGGTCCTTGAAGTCGATGCCGTGCTCGTTGAGACGCCGCAGGAGACCCGCGATGCCCGTCTCCCGCGTCTGGGTGTCGAAGGTGTAGACGAGTTCGCTGCCGTCGGCGGACAGCTGCAGGTTCTCGGATTGCAGCTCCGGCGGCAGGCCGGAGAGGGGGCTCTGCAGGTGGAGCGTCAGCTGCTTCTTGCCGAGCTTCTGCATCAGGACGTGCTTGTCCTCGACCAGGATGATCTCGCCCTTCCGGATCACCCCGATCCGATCGGCCATCTCCTCGGCCTCCTCGATGTAGTGGGTGGTCAGGATGATCGTGACCCCGCTCTCCCGCAGCCGGCGGACCATGTTCCACATGTCCTGCCGCAGCTCCACGTCGACGCCGGCGGTCGGCTCGTCGAGGAAGAGGATCTTGGGCTCGTGCGACAGGGCCTTGGCGATCATGACGCGGCGCTTCATGCCGCCCGACAGCGTCATGATCTTGCTGTCCCGCTTCTCCCAGAGGGAGAGGTCCTTCAGGATCTTCTCGATATAGGCCGGGTTGGGGGGCTTGCCGAAGAGGCCCCGGCTGAACGTCACCGTCGCCCACACGCTCTCGAAGGCGTCTGTGGTGAGCTCCTGGGGCACGAGGCCGATCTTGGTACGGGCAGGCCGATAGTCGCGGATGATGTCGTGGCCGTCGGCCACGACCTTGCCGGTGCTCGGGTTGACGATCCCGCAGATGATGCTGATGAGCGTCGTCTTGCCGGCCCCGTTGGGCCCGAGCAGGGCGAAGATCTCGCCCCGGCGGATCTCCAGGTCGACCGTCTTCAGGGCCTGGAAGCCCGATGAATAGGTCTTGCTGAGGCCGGAAACGGCGATGATCGGATCCGATGCGCCCGCAGGCCGGGGCATCTCGAGAGAATCGAGCGGTTTCATGCCGGCGTCATAGCATGGCCGTGGGCTGTGCGGAATGCGCACGCAACCTCCCCTGATGGGGAGGTTGCGATCGAGCGCGCGAAGACGGCGATCGCCGTCTTCGCGCTCAGTTCTGCGCGTGCGGGACCGGGATCAGGTTGGGGGCGATCACCCGCACGGTCTTCTTCTGGCCGTTGCCCGCGACGATCTCCTGCTTCGCGCCCTCGCCCTGGCCCACCACGGCGTTGGTCTCGATCGATTGCGGCCCGATGCCGGCCGATTCCTTGCTGGCGGTCGGAGCGGCGGCGGCGATCTCGGCGGCCTCCTTGGTCTCCTCGTCGGCCTTCTTGTCGGCGGCCTTGCGGGCGGCCTGCACCTTCGGCCTGGAGAGCTCCTCCGCCTTCTCGGCGGTGACGATCAGGTCGCCCTTGCGCTGCTCGAGCATGCTCTCGGCCTTGCGCAGGACAACGGCCCAGCTCTCGTCCGGCTTCTTGCAGGCGCAGCTCTCGTCGAAGGTCTTCCGGAACTTGAAGGCGTTCGCCAGCGACGTATAGGGCTGGTTCGACGAGAGCGAGGCGGCCCGGTTGAGGCCCTGGTCGCCGCCCGGATAGGCGAAGGCCAGGGTTTCCGTGCCGGGGCAGAGGGCCTGGCACATCTCGTTGGCGCTCTGGCCCCCTCCCGGAGGGGTGGTGAGCGGGAAGAACGACCCGTCGCAGGTCTTCACGCAGATCAGGCGCCCGCCGCCCAGGGAGGGCGGCCCGTCGTCGGCGATGATCGGCTGACCCTCGGGCATGATCTCCTGCTGCTGTTGCTGGCGGGGAGCGCCGAAGAGCGATTCGAAGAAGCCGCGCGGTTCGGTGGAGCAGGTCTGCTGGACGGCCACCTGGAGCTGCCGGCGGCGCGCCTCGATCTGGCCCTGGTCCACGGCCTGCGAGGCCAGGCGGGCATAGCCGGCCTCGAGCTGGCGGATCTGCCCGGCGATCGAGCCGCATTCGGCCGGCGCCGGGCCGGCCAGGAAGCCGAGCGGTCCGCGCTCGCAGCCGATGTTGCGGTAATAGCCGACGAGGCGGTTGATCTCCGTCCGCTGGGCCTGCATCTGGCCGGTCGGCGCGCTCCCGCCGCTGCGATCCAGGGCCGCCAGTTCGGCCTGGAAGCGCTGGCACTGGGCCGACTGGGCATAGGCGGCCTGGCCGGCGGCCAGAAAGGCCGTCACGGCGATGAGGGAGCGGAGAAAAGATGTCTTTGCCATAGAGCTGATCGCAGAACCGGTCCGTTGCGGCGTCGAATGCCTGGGTAGGCTGGTCATGTGCCGGTGGAATTTGACCCTATTGTGATTAACGCCTTGCCCCCTTCGAGGGAAGCTGTCTAGCTTTGCACCGAACAGCGACTCCGAAACGAGACCCAGCATGTACTCTCATACGACCATCGGGGCAAATGACCTCGCCCGGGCGAGGGGCTTCTACGATGCGGTGCTCGCTCCCCTGGGGCTCGAGGTACGCTACTCGGACGATGGAATCATCGGCTGGGGTCAGCCCGGCGGGCGGCCGCAGTTCCTGGTCGTGCGCCCGTTCGACGGCCGGGAGCCGAGCCCCGGCAACGGGTCCATGATCGCGCTGCTGGCCCCGAAGCGCACCCTCGTCGATGCCTGTCACGCCGCAGCCCTCGAGCAGGGCGGAGCGGACGAGGGTGGGCCGGGCCTGCGGCCGCATTATCATCGGAACTATTACGGCGCCTATTTCCGCGATCTCGACGGCAACAAGATCTGTATCGTCAGCCACCACGCGGAATAGGCTCTCGTCAAAGCTTCGAACCATCCCCACATGACAGCGTAACCGTGGGAGACGATTGGAACGATGCTTGCTCGAATTGCCCTGGCTCTGGCTGTGAGCCTGGCCGCCGTGACCGGTGCCGCCGCCCAGGAGCCCGACCTGATCTTCAAGAAGTCCACGGTCTGGCGGGCCCTGACCCCGGACGACAAGCTCGCGGTCTACGGGATCGACGACCCCATGGTCGAAGGCGTGGCCTGCCACTACACGACGCCTGAGCGCGGCGGCATTTCCGGCACCTTCGGGGTGGCCGAGGAGGTCTCCGACATCTCCCTGTCCTGCCGGCAGGTGGGGCCGGTGAAGTTCAAGCAGAAATTCGGCCAGGGCGACGTGGTGTTCAGCGAGCGCCGGTCGCTGATCTTCAAGAAGATGCAGATCGTGCGCGGCTGCGACGCCAAGCGCAACACCCTGGTCTACATGGTCTATTCGGACCGGCCCATCGAGGGCTCGCCGAAGAACTCCACCTCGACCGTCCCGCTGATGCCCTGGGGAACCGAGGTTCCGCCGAAATGCGGGGATTGGCTCAACAAATAGGATGGGCGAGGCAGGGACCTCTCTGGCCGTCATGGTCGGGCTCGTCCGGCCATGACGCGTGGTTGAACTGCCGCCGAGTCTTCAAACCGAACCTTCATTCAACAGCAATCGTGCGGCCGTGGCCCACATGATGAGCCCGATGGCGACGTCGAGAAGGCGCCATGTGACGGGCTGGGCGAAGAGCGGCTTCAGGAGCCGGGCGCCGAAGCCGAGGGAGAAGAAGAACACGAAGGAAGCCGTCATGGCGCCCGCGGCGAACAAGCCTCTGCCTTCGTCGAACTGGGTCGAGATCGAGCCGATCAGCACCACCGTGTCGAGATAGACATGCGGGTTGAGCCAGGTGAAGGCCAGGCAGGTGAGCACCACCCGGCCGAGGCTGTCCGGAGCCGCCTCGGCGGGCCTTAGGTAAGCCGACCCGAAGGCGGCCATGAAGCTGCGCGCCCCATAGGCCAGGAGGAAAGCCGCGCCGCCGTAGCGCAGAACCGTCTCGGCCCAGGGCACGCGGGCGCTGAGCTCGGCGAATCCCGACACCCCGGCCAGGATCAGCACGGCGTCGGAGATCGCGCAGGTGAGGCACACCGCAAGCACGTGCTCGCCGCGCAGGCCGATGCGCAGCACGAAGGCGTTCTGCGCCCCGATGGGAAGAATGAGGCTGAGGCCGAGCAGGAAACCGGCGAGAAGAGGAGCGGTCATGGGTCTGGTCCGAGCAGGATTCGACGTTTCCTAGGCCCCGGCTTTGGATTAGGAAAGTTAAAGTCTCTGATCCCGATTTAGAAAAACTGATTCATGCTGGATTATGCCCTTCTGTCCGCGCTGGCCGCTGTGGTGCGCACCGGTAGCTTCGAGCGGGCGGCGCAACAGCTCAACGTCACGCCCTCGGCAATCTCGCAGCGGATCAAATTGCTGGAGGAGCGGATCGGGGCCATTCTCGTCGTTCGTGGCCAGCCGTGTCTTGCGACCGAGACGGGCCAGCGCCTGTGTCAGCACGTGGAGCAGGTCGCCCTGCTGGAGAACTCCCTGCGCCAAACCCTACCGGGCCTGGAGCCCGAAGACCGGCCCGTTACTCTCCGCCTTGCCGTGAACGCGGACAGCCTCGCCACCTGGTTCATCCCGGCGATGGCCCAGACGGAGGGGTTCCTGTTCGATCTCGTGTTGGACGATCAGGATCACAGTGCGGACTGGCTCCGGCGCGGCGAGGTCGTGGCCGCCGTGACCTCCCACGGCCAGCCGGTCCAGGGCTGCAACTGCTACGCCTTGGGTGCCCTGCGATACGCGGCGACGGCGAGCCCCGGCTTCGTCGAGCGCTGGTTCCCCGAGGGATTGAGCCAGGAGGCGGCAGCACGCGCTCCCTGCCTCGTCTTCAACCGGAAGGATCGGCTGCAGGCGCTCTGGCTGCGGCAGGCTCTTGGCAGCGATGTGCAGCCGCCGCTCCATTGGCTGCCGTCGTCGCAGGCCTTCGTCGACGGGGCGCTGGCGGGACTGGGGTGGGGGATGAACCCGGACCTCCTGGTCGAGGACCATCTCCGGGCCGGGCGGCTC
Source organism: Microvirga sp. (assembly GCA_035944695.1). Lineage (GTDB taxonomy): Bacteria > Pseudomonadota > Alphaproteobacteria > Rhizobiales > Beijerinckiaceae > Microvirga. The sequence goes on from DASZBB010000262.1 coordinate 20,478, forward strand.
GTGGCGCTGAAGCCGTCCGAGCCTCTGGAGGTGCCGCTCTACTGGCAGCAGAGCCGGATCGTCGGCCCCCTGCTGGCGGACCTGACCCGGGCCGTGCTCGCGACCGCCCGGGCCATGCTGGCGCCGATGGCGCCCGGAAGCTGACCGCCGTCAGTTCGAGCAGGTCACGGAGACCGGCGGCTCCTTGGGGCCGAGAGAAGCCTTCTGGATCGTGCCGGTGACCTCGTCGGGCGTGATCTGGCGATAGGAGATTGCCTTCGCATAGCCGTGGGCCTCGCACCAGGCATTCGCCACAACTTGGCCACAAGCCTGGTTTGTGATCAGGCATTCCGCGACGCCGTAGCCGTCGGCGGCGGGAACCATGAAGGTGGCTTCGGTCGAGGAGGCCTGGGATCCGTTGGGGAGCAGCGTCAGCGACGCGGCTGCAAAAAACACGACAGTACCCATTCCGAGCATGGCGAATGCGCGGCGCATCGTAGACCTCATTGTTTGAACTCGTGCGATTATGTCACGAGTGTGCGTGAACAAAGCTCTAACGCGCTTGGCCAGAACCCGTTTCATGCGGCTGTGCAAATTAAACATGATTACCAAATCGGAAATCTTGACGTTCCGGGCCTGAAAAGGCATTGATGGCTTCATGAACACGGCAACGATCCTCATTTCCGGGATTATTTGCGGCTAGCGCATTTCGCTGGCTGGAGCCGTCTCGTTCTCATTCCAAGATCGAAACCACCCTCCGGCCTGCGGCCTGACAGGGATTTGGTTTCATGGCGGCAAGCTTGAGGCTCTACAACACGTTGACCCGGTCGAAGGACGCGTTCGTCCCGATCGACCCTGAGAACGTGCGCCTCTACGTCTGCGGACCCACCGTTTACGACTACGCCCACATCGGCAATGCCCGCCCGATCATCGTCTTCGACCTTCTCTTCCGTCTGCTCAGGCATGTTTACGGTAAGGAAGCCGTCACGTATGTGCGCAATATCACCGATGTGGACGACAAGATTAACGCCCGCGCGGCCCGGGATTACCCGGACCTGGCCACCAACGAGGCCATCCGGGTCGTCACGGGCAAGACGGAAGAGCAGTTCCACGCCGATATCCGGGCTCTGGGCGTGCTCATGCCGGAGGACGTGAACGAGCCGGGCAAGCCCGCGCGCTTCGTCGAGCCCCGGGCGACCGAGCATATCGACGAGATGCGGATGATCATCGAGCGGCTGATCGCCCGCGGGGCGGCCTATGTGGCGGAGGAGCACGTGCTCTTCTCCGTGGCGGCCATGCAGACGCTCAAAGGCGTTCCGCAATACGGCGCGTTCTCGAAGCGCTCCCTCGACGAGCTGCTCTCGGGGGCCCGCGTGGACGTGGCGCCCTACAAGCGCGATCCGATGGATTTCGTGCTCTGGAAGCCCTCCGGGCCGAAGGATCCCGCTTGGGCCTCGCCGGCCGGCATCGCGACGCCCGGCCGTCCCGGCTGGCACATCGAGTGCTCGGCCATGGCGTGGCGGCACCTCGTCCAGGCCTTCGAGACGCGGCTCACCTGCGCCGACCCGACGGCTCGCGAGATCTTCGACATCCACGGCGGCGGCATCGATCTCGTGTTCCCGCACCACGAGAACGAGATCGCCCAGAGCTGCTGCGCCTTCGACACGCCGCGCATGGCCAATGTGTGGATGCACAACGGCTTCCTGCAGGTCGAGGGGGAGAAGATGTCGAAGTCGCTGGGCAACTTCTTCACCATCAACGAGCTGCTCCAGGACTGGCCCGGCGAGGTTCTGCGCTTCAACATGCTGCGCACGCACTACCGTCAACCCATCGACTGGACGGAGAAGGGGCTCGAGGAAAGCGAGAAGACCCTCGACCGGTGGTACGAGCTGGCGGGCCGGGGTGACGCGGCCTTTCTCTCGGACCACATCGTCGAGGCGCTCGCGGACGACCTCAACACGCCGAAGATGCTGGCGGAGCTTCACGCCCTCGACGGGCAGGGCGCTCACGCGGAGCTCGGCGCGAACCTGCGTGCGCTCGGTTTCCTGCTCGAAGGAGCGGAAGCCTGGAAGGCCCGCCGGCAGGCTTCGCTCGGCGTCGATCCGGCGCAGGTCGAGGCGCTGATCGCGGCCCGCAAGGAGGCGCGCGCGGCCAGGAACTGGCCCGAGTCCGACCGCATCCGCGACGAGCTCGCGGCGCTCGGCGTCGTCGTGAAGGACAACAAGGACGGCACCACCACCTGGGAGGTGGCGCGATGACGGACCTAATTTTCTCCACCGTCATCACCGGCCTTGTGCCGGTGATCCCGATCCGAGAGGCGCCGCGCTTTTCTCATCGAGATGGCCGGGACAAGCCCGGCCATGACGTGCGTTGTGGCTTGAGAGAAGGGAGCGCACGCTGATGGGACAGGCATTGCCGAAACCGGGGCTTCGGCCCTTCCTGCCGGCGGATTTGGCCGTGCTCGTCGATATCTACGAGGAGAGCATCGCCGAGCTGACGGGAGAGGATTACAGCGAGAGCCAGCAGGAAGCCTGGATCGCTCTCGCCGAGGACGATGCCTTCGCCGAGAAGCTCACGAAGGGCCTGACTCTGGTCGCCACCGTCGAAGGCTCTCCCGTCGGCTTCATCGCGCTGAAGGACAACGAGCTGATCGAGCTGTTCTACGTCCATCCCGCGGCGGCGGGCCAGGGCATCGGCACCATGCTGTACGACGCCGTCGAGAAGCTCGCCGGCGCGCGCGGCGCCGCGCGCCTCGTGGCGGAGGTCAGCGACAATGCGCTGCCCTTCTTCCAGAAGCACGGTTTCCAGCCGCAGCGCCGCAACACCGTGCCGCTCGGCGACGAATGGCTCGGCACCACCACCATGGAAAAGCGCCTGGCGCCCCAGGAAGACAGGAAGTTGTCGTCATGAGCCGCGAGCGCATCACCCTCTTCGACACCACCCTGCGCGACGGGGCGCAGACCACGGGCGTGGACTTCTCCCTCGAGGACAAGAAGGCGATCGCCGCGCTCCTCGACAGGCTCGGGATCGATTACGTGGAGGGCGGCTATCCGGGGGCGAACCCGCTCGATACGGCTTTCTTTGCCGAGAAGCGCACGAAAAACGCGAAGTTCACCGCCTTCGGCATGACCAAGCGGGCAGGGCGGTCCGTGTCCAACGATCCCGGCGTCGCGGCTTTGCTCGAGGCTGAGGCCGATGCGATCTGCTTCGTGGCGAAATCCTGGGACTATCATGTGCGCGTGGCGCTCGAGACCACGCCGGAGGAGAACCTCGCGGGCATCCATGAGAGCGTCGAGGCCGCCCGGGCCAAGGGCCGTGAAGTGCTCGTCGATTGCGAGCATTTCTTCGACGGCTACAAGGCCAATCCCGATTACGCGCTCTCCTGCGTGAAGACCGCCTACGATGCCGGGGCGCGCTGGATCGTGCTCTGCGACACCAACGGCGGCACGCTGCCTCACGAGGTCGCCGAGATCGTCACGGCCGTCACGAAGGTGGTGCCGGGCGCGCATATCGGCATCCATGCCCATGACGATTGCGGCTGCGCGGTGGCCAATTCGCTCGCGGCCGTGGAAGCGGGCGCGCGCCAGATCCAGGGCACCCTCAACGGCCTCGGCGAGCGCTGCGGCAACGCCAATCTCATCACCCTCATCGGCGCCTTGAAGCTCAAGGACGGCTATGCCGCCCGCTTCGATCTCGGCGTCACGGGCGAAGCTTTGGGCCAGCTCACCCATGTGTCGCGGCAGGTGGACGAGATCCTCAACCGGCAGCCGAACCGTCACGCGCCTTTCGTGGGTTCGAGCGCCTTCGCCACGAAGGCCGGCATCCATGCCTCAGCGGTCCTGAAGGATCCGCGCACCTACGAGCACGTGGAGCCGGAAACCGTCGGCAACGCGCGCAGGCTTCTGGTATCGGACCAAGGCGGTCAGTCGAACATTCTCGCCGAGCTGAAGCGCTGCGGCTTCGAGCTCGAGAAGGGCGATCCGCGCATCGCCCGCGTGCTCGACGAGGTGAAGCGCAAGGAGGCTGAAGGCTTCGCGTTCGAAGGCGCGGACGCGTCGTTCTACGTGCTGGTCAAGCGCATGCTCGGCGAGGTGCCGGCCTTCTTCGACGTGGAGCGCTTCTCCGTCAACGTGGAGCGCCGCTTCAACGCGGTCGGCGAACTCGTCACCGCCTCGGAGGCCATCGTGAAGGTGCGCGTGGGCGACGAGGTGCTGATCTCCGCCGCCGAGGGCAACGGCCCTGTGAACGCGCTCGATGTGGCCTTGCGCAAGGATCTCGGCAAGTACCAGCATCTGATCCAGGATCTGGAGCTGGTCGACTACAAGGTCCGCATCTACCAGGGCGGTTCGGATGCGGTCACGCGTGTTCTGATCGAGTTCACGGACGGCTCGGGCGAGCGCTGGACCACCATCGGCGTGTCGGCCAACATCATCGACGCCTCGTTCCAGGCGCTGACGGATTCCATGGTCTACAAGCTGTTGAAGGGCGGCGCGTCGCTCTAGACGCGACGAAGCTCATGGGTCCGTTGACGTGCCCTGAGAATCCGGCTGGACGTTCACCACCTTCGTCATCACCGGCACAAGCCCGGCCATGACGGCCGATGTTATCAAGCCGTCGTTGAACCTTGCGATTTTCTAGGCCTACCATGAACGTCTCGATCCTTCTTCCTCTCTTAGGCATCCTCCTGGGCGGCGTGTTCCTCGCGTCTCAGGCGCCGATCAATGCCGCCCTTGCGAAGAGCCTGGGCGATCCGGTGCTGGCCGCCTGCATCTCGTTCGGCATCGGCTTCGTCATCCTGGCTGTCATCAGCGCCTTCCGAGGCGCATGGCCAGCAGGCAGTGCCGTGGCCTCGGCTCCCTGGTGGTCCTGGCTCGGGGGCCTTCTCGGCGCCTTCTACGTTGCCATCGTGATCTGGGGCGTGCCGCAGCTCGGCGTGGTCAGCACCGTGGCGGCCCTGGTCTTCGGGCAGGTCGCAGCCGCCCTGGTTCTCGATGCCGTGGGAGCCTTCGGGCTGCCCGTGCAGGCGATCACGTGGCAGCGTCTCGTCGCGGCGGGGATGATCCTGGGCGGACTCGTGCTGTCGCGCACAAGCTAGCGCTCAAAAGGCGATATGCTGTCGGATATCCGCGGGATGCCGAACCCTGAGTGGGTCCCGACACCTCCAGGCGCCCCGCGTCGGTAGAAGGATCGTTCGATGCTCAAGACATTGGTTCTCTCAGCGCTTCTCCTGCTCGGCGATATCCAGGGGACCTCGGCTGAGGAGGGGGCATCTGACCTGCCCCTGTGCCCGGGCTGGTCCGTGAATGTGGAGAACGATCTTGTGCTGTGGCAAGCCCTTGAGGCTGCCTATCCTTCCGCGACGGTGGATTACAGCCGGGACGGACCGGATCTTCCGCCCTGCCTCTTTCCGGTTGAGGTTGTGCCCTATGACGCCTTCATGGTCCTGATCACGCTCGCCGGAGAGCCCGGAGAGGCCTGCCATGGATGCGGTGCGCGGGTGAGCGCCGTCTTCCTGCAGCGTGACGGACGTACGTTGAAGGTCACAGGACGGCACGCCGACTTTACCGAAGCCGGCACCTTCGGAGACCTGATGGCGATCGACGCGTTCCGTCTTGGGTCTCAGGACGGACTCATGGTCGAGGGCGGCGGCACGTTCCAGGGCTACACCTCCACCGTCCTGAGCCCTTTCCTCATCCTCAACGGCCGTCTCAAGCCTGTCGGCCCGGAAAACGGGATCTCGTCCGGCGATTCCGACTGCGGCGCGCGCGAGGATCCGTGCCGGAACGTGAACGGGTCCTGGCATACGCAGGGCAGGCGGCTCGTGGTCCGCTATTTCGGTCGGCGGGAGAATGGAACCGAGGTCAACGGAGACGTCGCCTACGAACTCCGGAAGGGCGCCCTGGTTCGCGTCGCCGGACACAAGCTGGCGAGGGAGATGGAGGAGAACCGGCCCTAGAGCATCGGACCCGAAAGTGGATTTGCACTTTCGGGATCCATCCGATGCTCCACTCCTTGATGCGCTAGAACCGGCTCTCGATCGCTTCCTCGTTGCTCACGATGCCGATCCGGCGGGCTGCAGCTTCGACCATGGGGATGACCTCTTCCACCCGCTCCGCCACGAGATAGTTGAGCTCCAGGCCGGGGCGGATGAAGCCCTGTTCGCGCATATGGGCGATCAGGGTGAGGAGCGGCTTCCAGAAGCCCTTGGTGCTCAGCATCAGAATCGGCTTGGTGTGCCGGCCGAGCTGCGACCAGGTCATCTGCTCGACCAGTTCCTCCAGGGTCCCGATCCCGCCCGGCAGCGCGACGAAGGCATCGGCCTTCTCGAACATCAGGCGCTTGCGGGTGTGCATGTCGGGCACGACGATGGTCTCCTGCACGTCGTCGAGGAGCTTCTCGCGGGACTTCAGGAAATCCGGGATGATCCCTGTGACATAACCGCCGTGATCGAGCACGGATTGGGCCACGGTTCCCATGAGGCCCACATTGCCGCCGCCATAGACCAGATTGATCCCCTGTTCGGCCATGAGGCGGCCCAATAAGGCCGCATTTTCCGCGAAAACGGGGTCGTCCCCGAAGCCGGAGCCGCAATAAACGCAAATGGATTTGACTGATCTGTTGGATGGCATGGGCATTTCGGGGAGGCGGGGAGCCTCCCGCGCTGAGTCGTAGAGCATTATTTGTCCTTTATGGCCGTAGCCTTTTGAAAGATAAACGGTTTAAATGCACGAAAGTGCCGCGTTCGAGAAAACACCATGGCGCATCCGAAGGAAATTAAAGGTACGATTGCGTTGCTCGGCGCCGCTGCTGCATCCGTTGTCGCAGTTCTTCTCGGAGTGCTTTACTGGTCCTGGTCCGGCACGTCCGAGGCCCCGCAGAACGCCGCTCCCGCCCAGGCGACCCAGGCCCCCGCTTCGACCCAGGCGGCTCCGGGCCAGCAGGCCGCCGCGAAGCCGACCGCCCCCGAGACTGCCGCGCCGCAGCCGAAGGATGCTCCCATCGCGCCGTCCTTCGACCTGGTCCGGGTCGAGCCGGACGGCGAGAGCGTGATCGCCGGCCGCGCGGCGCCTGGGGCGACCATCGAATTGCTGAGAGGCGACCAGGTTCACGCCCGGGCCGCGGCCGATGCCTCGGGCCTGTTCGCCATCGTGCCGCCGCCCCTGCCGCCCGGCTCCCATCTCGTGGTCCTGCAATCCATTGCGCCGGACGGGACCCGCCAGCGCTCGGCTCAAAGCGTGACGGTGGTCATCTCCGATGCCAAGACGCGGCCGCTCGTGACCCTGACGGCTCCGGACCGGCCGACGGTGGTTCTGTCCAATCCCGAGCCGCCGGCCAAGACGGCCGAGGAGCCCAAGCCGGAAACGAAGACCGCCGAAACCAAGCCTGTTGCGCCTCAACCGGCCCCGCAGCAGCAGGCCGGCGTCGCACCGACCGTATCTCCCCCGCCGGCGCCCGCTCCGTCGGCGGCGCGGCCCGAGATCAAGATCGTGACCGTCGAGTCCGAGGAGGGGAAACTCTTCGTGTCCGGCCTGTCGGCTCCGGGGGCGACCGTGCGCCTCTACCTCAACGAGAGCTTCATCGCTCCCGGCGGCGCCGGGGGCGACGGCAAGGTGTCCTTCTCGATCGGCAGCGGCGTGAAGCCCGGCGATTACCGGATCCGCCTCGACGACGTTGATCCGGTCTCGGGCCAGGTTAGGTCCCGCGCCGAGGTGGGCTTCAACGTGCCGGCCCAGGTGGCCTCGGCGCAGCCGCTGGCGCCAACATCGCCTCAAGCGACCGGTTCGTCGCCTCAGCCTTCCCGCGAGGTGGCCTCCGCCTTGCCGGAAGGCCAGATGGCCAGTGTCGGAACGGTCGTGATCCCCAACATCAACACCACCATCGTGTCCCGGGGCGACAATCTCTGGCGCATCAGCCAGCGGGTCTACGGCAAGGGCCTGCGCTACACGGTGATCTACGGGGCGAACCAGGAGCAGATCCGCAATCCGGACCTGATCTATCCGGGCCAGGTCT
>DASZBB010000263.1:0-14994 GCA_035944695.1 Microvirga sp.
GTCCGCCGCCGCGAACGCAAGAACATCGTTTCCGGCGTGGCGCATGTGAACGCCTCGTTCAACAACACCATGATCACCATCACCGACGCCCAGGGCAACACGATCTCCTGGTCCTCGGCTGGCGCCATGGGTTTCAAGGGCTCGCGCAAGTCGACCCCGTATGCGGCGCAGATCGCTGCGGAAGATGCGGCCCGCAAGGCTGCCGAGCACGGCATGCGCACCCTCGAGGTCGAGGTGTCCGGTCCCGGCTCCGGCCGTGAGTCCGCTCTGCGCGCCCTCCAGTCGGCCGGCTTCACCGTCACCTCGATCCGTGACGTGACGCCGATCCCGCACAACGGCTGCCGCCCGCGCAAGCGTCGCCGCGTCTAAGGTTATCCGGCGCGTGGGTCTCGGGCCCACGCGCGTTCCGGTTTAAAGGGCTGGTCGAAAACCTCCCTTCAAGCCGTACCTCATGAGGTGTGGTTGTGATCCAAAAGAACTGGCAAGAGCTGATTAAGCCGAACAAGCTTGAAGTCGCCCCCGGTGACGATCCGAAGCGCATTGCAACGGTCGTGGCCGAGCCGCTCGAGCGTGGTTTCGGCACGACGCTCGGCAACTCCCTGCGCCGGGTCCTCCTGTCGTCGCTCCAGGGCGCTGCAGTGACGGCAATCCATATCGACGGCGTGCTGCACGAGTTCTCGTCCATCCCGGGCGTCCGTGAGGACGTGACGGACATCGTCCTCAACGTGAAGACGATCGCCATCAAGATGCAGAGTGAGGGCGCGAAGCGCATGACGCTGCGCAAGACCGGCCCGGGCGCCGTCACGGCTGGCGACATCAACACGATCGGCGACGTTCAGATCCTGAACCCCGAGCTCGTGCTCTGCACCCTCGATGAGGGCGCCGAGATCCGCATGGAGTTCACGGTCGATACCGGCAAGGGCTACGTGCCGGCCGAGCGCAACCGCACCGAGGACGCCCCGATCGGCCTGATCCCGGTCGACTCGCTCTACAGCCCGGTGAAGAAGGTGTCGTATCGGATCGAGAACACCCGCGAGGGCCAGATCCTCGACTACGACAAGCTGATCATGACCGTCGAGACCAACGGCGCCGTGACGCCTGAGGATGCCGTGGCCTATGCCGCCCGCATCCTGCAGGACCAGCTCCAGGTCTTCGTCAACTTCGAAGAGCCGCGCAAGGAAGAGGCTGCCGCTGCCGCGCCGCAGCTGCCGTTCAACCCGGCGCTCCTCAAGAAGGTGGACGAACTCGAACTGTCCGTCCGTTCGGCCAACTGCCTGAAGAACGACAACATCGTCTATATCGGCGACCTCATCCAGAAGTCGGAGGCGGAAATGCTCCGCACCCCGAACTTCGGCCGTAAGTCGCTCAACGAGATCAAGGAAGTTCTGGCCGGCATGGGCCTGCATCTCGGCATGGACGTGCCGGGCTGGCCGCCGGAGAACATCGAAGACCTCGCGAAGCGCTTCGAAGAGCATTACTAAGTTCGTCGGAGCTGCCTTCCAATGGAAGGCAGCTCCTTCATCTGCCCCGCCGAATAACGGCGGTATCAAAAGAGAGACGGTCCGTCCCTTGGCACGGCGGCCGGAAGATCAAGGAGAAAGCCAATGCGTCACGGATTCCGTGGTCGTCGCTTCAACCGCACGACCGAACACCGCAAGGCCATGTTCGCCAATATGGCGGCTGCGCTGATCAAGCACGAGCAGATCGTCACGACTCTGCCGAAGGCGAAGGACCTGCGCCCGGTCGTCGAGAAGCTGATCACGATGGGCAAGCGTGGCGACCTGCATGCCCGCCGCCTCGCCATGTCCAAGCTGCGCGACGAGGCGATGGTCAAGAAGCTCTTCGACGTGCTCGGCAAGCGCTATCAGGACCGCAACGGCGGCTACACCCGCGTCCTGAAGGCTGGCTTCCGCTACGGCGACAACGCCCCGCTGGCCGTGATCGAGTTCGTCGACCGCGACGTGGATGCGCGCGGCCAGGACTCGGGCCCGACCCAGAAGGACGAGCTCGTCGAGGCAGCCGAGTAAGCTCTCGGCCTCAAAGGTTTTCATCAAGGGCGGTCTTCGGGCCGCCCTTTTTGTTTGGAATCTTCGACTTGACGCTGCGGAACTTGGTATTTCGGGTTCCGCCCTTTATCGAAAGACATCGCTGATCAAAGGATTCGACCGTTATGCGCTGTTCGCTGTTTCGCCTGTCATTGACCGCTGTCCTCCTGGCCCTCGGGGTAGCTGGAGCACAGGCTCAGACGCAGCGCGCGGTCCCGGACAGCAAGGCCCAGGTCCAGCTATCCTTCGCGCCCGTCGTTCGCCAGACGGCGGGATCCGTCGTCAATGTCTATGCCACCCGCTCCGAGCGGCGACAGAATGCGGCCATGGAGGAGTATTTCCGGCGCTTCTTCGGCGACAACGCCCCGGGCGTTCCCCGCGGCAGGTCCCAGAGCTCCCTCGGCTCCGGCGTTATCGTCGACCCGTCAGGGCTGGTGATCACCAACAACCATGTGATCGAGAACATGAACGAGGTGAAGGTCGCCCTAGCCGACCGGCGCGAATTCGCGGCCGACATCCTCCTGCGCGATCCGCGCACCGATATTGCCGTCCTGAAACTAAAGGACGCCACGAACCTCCAGGCCGTCGAGCTCGGCGATTCCGAGGCGCTCCAGGTCGGCGACCTGGTGCTCGCCATCGGCAATCCCTTCGGCGTCGGTCAAACCGTTACGCAGGGCATTGTCTCGGCTCTTGCCCGCACGCAGGTCGGCATTTCCGACTATCAGTTCTTCATCCAGACCGACGCGGCGATCAATCCGGGCAATTCGGGCGGCGCGCTCATCGACATGAACGGCCGTGTGGTCGGAATCAACACGGCGATCTATTCCCGCTCGGGCGGCAGCATCGGCATCGGTTTCGCCGTGCCGTCGAGCATGGTGCGGGTGGTGCTGAATTCCGCGAAGGGTGGGTCGAAGAACGTGGTCCGCCCGTGGCTCGGCGCGCGGCTCCAGCCGGTCGACGGCGACATCGCGAGCGGCCTCGGCCTGGAGCGTCCGACGGGCGTTCTGGTGACCGCCGTCTACGACAGGGGACCCGCCGCGGAAGCCGGTCTCAAACGGGGCGATGCCATTCTGGCGGTCGACGGGCAGCCGGTCGATAATCCGGATTCCTTCGGCTATCGCTTCACCCTGAAGGGAACCCAGGGACAGGCTCCTCTCACCGTACTTCGGGGCGGCAAGCAGACGACGATCCAAGTTAAGCTTGCCCCTCCGCCGGAGAATCCGCCACGGGAGCCCGTGCGCGGTCGGACGCGGACGCCGTTCGCCGGCGCGACGCTCGTGAACATGTCGCCCGCCGTCGCCGATGAGCTGCAGATCGACATCGCGGATGACGGCGTGGTCGTCGCGGATCTGGAGGATCGCAGCGTCGCCGCCAGTGTCGGCTTCGAAAAGGGTGACCAGATCGTTGCCATCAACGGTGAACGCCTGGCGTCCACCAAGGACGCGGACCGCATGATCAACCGCAACGGCGGGTATTGGGAGATCACGGTCAGCCGAGGCGGGCGGGTCTTTACGACGGTGCTCGGCCGGTGAGCACCTGGACAATCTCGAACGATCTGACGCCGCCGGATGTCGAGACCGCCTATCGCTGGATTTCGACCGAGAGCTACTGGGCCAGGGGCTTGCCGCGGGACATCTTCGAGCGGTCGGTCGCAAACTCCTTGTGCTTCGGCCTCCATGACGCCACTGGCGATCTCCGGGGCTTCGCCAGGGTCGTGACCGATCGCGCCACGTTCGCCTATCTCTGCGACGTCTATGTCTGCGCCTCGGTCAGAGGGCAGGGCGCCGGCAAGGCCTTGATCCGGGCGGTCATGAGGCATCCCGAGCTGCAGCTTCTCCGGCGCTGGATGCTCGTGACGCGGGATGCCCACAGGCTTTATGAGCCGTTCGGCTTCCAAACCCCTGAAAATCCTGAAAGACTCATGGTGCGGCTGGACCCCGACGTCTATGCCCGGTTGAGCTCTGCATCATCATGAGCGATCTGTTTTCATCCGCCGGCCTCGATCAGAACGCGCCTCGTCCGCTAGCGGACAGGATGCGCCCGACAAAGCTGTCTGAGGTGGTCGGCCAGGACCACCTGGTCGGGCCGGACGGCATCCTGACCCGGCTCATCGCATCGAAGACCTTGGGATCCCTTATCTTCTGGGGCCCGCCCGGCACGGGGAAGACCACGGTCGCGCGCCTGCTTGCCCACGAGACGGATCTTCACTTCGAGCAGATCTCGGCGATCTTCTCCGGCGTGGCGGATCTCAAGAAGGTCTTCGAGGCGGCGCGCCATCGCCGCTCCATCGGCAAGGGCACCTTGCTCTTCGTCGACGAGATCCACCGCTTCAACCGGGCCCAGCTCGATGCTTTCCTACCGGTCATGGAAGACGGCACCATCACGTTGGTGGGGGCCACCACGGAAAACCCATCCTTCGAACTGAATGCCGCGCTGCTCTCCCGTGCCCGCGTGCTGCTCTTCAAGTCCCTTGATGAGGCTGCCATCGAGCAGATCCTGGCCCGGGCCGAGGAGGTCACGGGGAAAAGCCTGCCGCTCCAGGAGGAGGCGAGGGCGTCTCTCGTGCGCATGGCCGATGGAGACGGCCGCGCGGCCCTGACACTTGCCGAGGAGGTCTGGCGCTCGGCGAAGCCCGGCGAGATCTTCGACGCGGAGCAGCTGCAGGAGATCATCCAGCGCCGCGCCCCCATCTACGACAAGGGCCAGGAAGGCCACTACAACCTCATTTCCGCCCTGCATAAAACCATTCGCGGGTCGGACCCCGATGCGGCGCTCTATTACCTGACCCGCATGCTGGACGCCGGTGAGGACCGGCTCTTCATCGCCCGACGGCTGGTGCGGGCGGCGGTGGAGGACATCGGCATGGCCGACCCGCAGGCGCTGGTCGTTGCCAACGCCGCCAAGGACGCCTTCGACTTCCTCGGTTCGCCGGAGGGAGAGCTGGCGCTGGCTCAAGCCGCCGTCTATCTCGCCACCGCGCCGAAATCGAACGCCCTCTACACCGCCTACAAGGCCGCCACGCGGGTGGCGAAGGAGCACGGCTCCCTCATGCCGCCCAAGACGATCCTGAACGCTCCGACCAAGCTCATGAAGCAGATCGGCTACGGCGAGAGCTATGCTTACGACCACGACGAGCCGGATGCGTTTTCGGGTCAGGATTACTGGCCCGAGAAGCTGGGCCGGCAGTCCTTCTATGAGCCGGTCGACCGCGGTTTCGAGCGGGAAATCAGGAAGCGGCTCGATTGGTGGGAGCGGCTGCGTCGGGAGCGGCGGGGCGAGGATTAATCCGTGAAAGCCTATCTCCTCGTCTTCATCGGCGCCGGGATCGGCGGCGCGCTCCGGCACGGGGTGAATGTCGGCTGCGCCCGGATGTGCGGAACGGCATTTCCCTGGGGGACGCTGACGGTGAACGTGGTCGGGTCCTTTATCATGGGAGTTCTCACCGCCTGGCTCGCCTTCAAGGCGGGTGAGGGATGGAGCCAGCCCCTGCGGCTCTTCCTGACCACCGGAATCCTCGGCGGCTTCACCACCTTCTCGGCCTTTTCCCTCGATGCGGTGATGCTCTGGGAGCGGGGGCAGGTCGGCCTTGCCGCAGCCTATGTGGGTGCTTCGGTACTTCTGTCCATTGTCGGACTGGTCGCCGGCCTCGGTCTCATCCGGGCGCTCACGGTCTAAACCTCGATTGCCGCCCGCGCGGCGCTCTGGTACCCACACATCCATGAGAAAAAGCGGTTCAGGACAGAATGGTGGCCGTGTTGGGCGCTCGGGTGCCCGGCAGGGCTTTCGCTCGCGCGAGGATAAGCCAGCGCGCAAGGCGGCCCCGGCGAAATCACAGGGCGCAAAATCGGCTGCAGCCAAGACGCGGGCGCCCTCAGTCGTGCGCGAGAAGCCGGCCAAGCCTCAGCAGGCGAGACCCGCAGCGGAGGTGCCGCGTGGGCCGACCCGAGCCCAGGCCAAGGCTGCTGCCCAGGAAGTCCTGGCAACCGGAGTCCAGACTCTTGTGGTCGAGCCGGACGAGGCCGACATGCGCGTCGACCGTTTCCTGGTCGCCCGCTTCCCGCAGCTTGCCTTCACCCACATCCAGCGCATCGTCCGCAAAGGCGAACTGCGCATCGACGGCAAGCGGGCGCAGCCGAACGACCGGCTGGTGGCGGGGCAGAAGGTTCGCGTGCCGCCTCTGAAGCTCGATCAGCAGCGGCCCGTGTCCCGCAGCGCGGCCAAGGACCAGGACGACCGCGAGTTCCTGAAGTCGATCACCCTTTACGAGGACAAGGACGTCCTCATCATCAACAAGCCGATGGGACTTGCCGTCCAGGGCGGTTCGGGCACCAAGCGGCATGTGGACGGCATGCTCGATGCGCTGACCGGCGAGGACGGGCAAAAGCCGCGCCTCGTCCACCGGCTCGACAAGGACACGGCCGGCTGCCTCGTCATCGCCAAGACGCGCTTTGCCGCGTCTACCATGGCAAAGTCCTTCCGTTCCCGCACCACGCGCAAGATCTACTGGGCGCTGGTGGCCGGCGTGCCGCGCGTTCGGCAAGGCCGGGTCTCGACCTACTTGGCCAAGGAAGGCGACGAGGGCGACTCCCGCATGCGCGTCGCCCGCCATGGCGACGAGGGGGCGAGTCACGCACTGACGTATTACGCGGTGGTCGACACGGCGGCGCAGAAGCTCGCCTGGCTGTCGCTGAAGCCCGTCACGGGGCGCACGCACCAGCTGCGCGCCCATACGGCCCATATCGGTCATCCCATTGTCGGCGATCCCAAGTATTTCGATATCGAGAATTGGGAGCTGCCCGGCGGCATTCAGAACAAGCTGCATCTTCTTGCGCGCCGCATCGTCATCGCCCACCCCCGGACCGGAAAGCCCATCGATGTGACGGCGCCGCTGCCGCCCCACATGCAGCAGAGCTTCAATCTCCTCGGATTGGACACGAGCCGCTACGATCCCATCGTCGAAGCGCCCGAAGAGTAGCTTTCCTACCTCCTTCGCTCTTCTTGCCTGTCGCACTTTCGCCGCGCATGACGCGCAGCATCGAACGGATCCCGGAAGTGAAATGCACTTTTGGGTCCGATGCTCCAGGCAAGGAGGAGATCGATGGAACACAAGCCTCTTGATCAGCTCCGTAGCGTAGCCGACGTTCAGCCGAGACCCCTGTCCCGGGAGGAACGACTCCAGCGTTGGATCGACCTGCTCGAAAGGGATCCCAAGCGCCGCCTCAGCTCCCTCGGCGAAATCGAGTACAAGCCGCCGGCAGAGCGCGCTCTGGTCCGGGAGGACGACTCGCCGCTCACGGTCGCCTATAACGACCCTGTCCTGCGCGCGGACGGACTGGCGAGCGACCGGCTCGGCGACGCGATGCGTTACTTCGCCCTGTCGGATGGTCAGGCCCATTATGCCCTTTGCTCGTGCCTGAGCGGGCGCACGATGGAGGCGGGGACCTGCGCTCAGAGACTGCGGAACGCAACAGGTAACGTGGCTTGGGAATCCGCCGTGGGGGCCTGGGTTTTGGCTGCCCTGGCTGTAAGCCTGCCGGGGCTCGTCTATCTGCTGAGCTGAGCGTTTTCGAACGATGATGACCGCGTCAGGAGGCGGAGATGCCTCCTGATGGTGCCCTGGCCATTGCGGGTCGCCCCTGAATCGGGGACAAAGCAGCAGACCGCAAAGGCACGTTTTCCATGCTGCACATCGAGCCCGTCACCCTCTCCACCGACCGACTGACCTTGCGCCCGCTGAGCCTTGCCGATGTTCCGGCCCTGGGCGTCGCCGCGAGCGACGGCGAACTCTGGGAGAAGAAGACCACGACGGTGCCCCGGCCGGAGGGGTTCGAAGCCTATGTTCGGAAAGCCCTGGAACTTCAGGCCGCGGGTCTTGCCCTTCCTTTCGCCACGGTGGTGAACGACGGCAACCGGGTGGTCGGTTCGACGCGCTACATGAACATCGACGCCGCCAATCACCGGGTCGAGATCGGCACCACCTGGATCGCCAAGTCGTGGCAGCGGACCTTCGTCAACACGCACGCGAAGTTCCTCATGCTCCGGCATGCCTTCGAGGTCCTGGAGTGTCTCGCGGTCGAGATCCGCACCCATGCCCTGAACGATCAATCCCGCGCTGCCATCGAGCGCCTCGGCGCCAAGCTCGACGGAGTCCTGCGTCGGCACATGATCATGCCTGACGGCCATATCCGCGATACGGCGGTCTACAGCATCCTCAGGGAGGAATGGCCTGCAGTGAAGGAAAGACTTGTGGCGCGCCTGGCTGCGGCTTGAGGATGTGATGCTCAGATGAAGCCGAACTCCCGCAGCCGCTTCACCGAGGTGGTCGCGTTCCGATGATGGATGAAGATGCCGCCTGCGCCCTCCCAGAGATGGCGATACTTCTCCCGGTCGTCGACCAGGGCATCCCCAGGGTGGCAATGTTCGCGCTTCAGGGCCGCCGTGGTGGTGATCACCTTGGTGCCGGGAAAATGCCGCTCCGCCCAGCGCCGCTTCTGCGGCTCGGCCCAATTCCCGCGCGGCAATCCGGTCAGGATGACAGGGTCTAGATGGCGAACGGCCTCGAACAGCTCCATGGCGTCCGGGAGGGGCTCAAGGATGTCGAAGAAGTCCGGGGTGGCGGCAAGCTCCGACCAGAAGCGCTTCAGGCCGAACCGGCGCTCGTACTCGGACGGAGGCATGCCGAAGACCCGGGCAGCCCCTTTGTCGAAGTCGGCTAGGACCCCATCGCAGTCCAGGAACACGGTCGGCATCCCATCGGTCTCCCATCACGCCACTTCGAAACCGGCCACGATTGGGCATTGTTCCCCAACCTTTGTACCGAGCTTGGCCGCTTGCGGAACGCTGCCCGCGGGACCACGTTGGTGCCAGAGAAGCCTTGTAACGAGAGTTGAAGCATGAGCAGCAATGTTCGCGACAACGCCGCCCGCCATCGCTTCGAGCTGGAGCGGAACGGGCATATCGCCTTCGCCAATTATGAACGGCGTGGATCGGATCTCGTGATCCGCCATGTGGAGGCCGCCATTCCCTTGCGGGGCACGGGTGCCGCCGGCGAACTGATGCGCGGCGTTGCCGAGATTGCCCGCTCCGAGGGCCGGACGATCACGCCGCTTTGCGGCTACGCGTGGGCGTGGATCCGCCGCCACAAGGAATACAGCGATCTGCTGAACTGAGGCCGACCCCTTCGTTCGGTGGGTGTGCCCATTCGCCGTACTGCGATCTGCGTCAAAATAGACTAAACAGCGGCACCTCCAAAAAACTTCATATCGCGCTATGGGGGCGCCGCCTGTGACCAACGTTCTCGAAAAAGCCAGAAGGGTTCTGGCCAAGAAAAGCGTGGCTGTTTCAGCCGCCATCCTGGCACTGGTCATCGCGGCCGCCGTGTTCGTCGGTCCCCGCCTGCTGGCAGAGCCGCCTGTCGAAATCACCTATTCGGAGTTTACCCGGGAACTGGCCCAGAAAAGGGTTCAGCGGGTTCTGATCGAGAGCGGCGGCCTTTCCGTGTCGATGGCGGATCGGAACGTATTCGTGCGCATGGCCAATGGCCTCGTGAGCGCCGATTACATCGAGCGGATCACGGCTGCCGGGGCGGAGGTGGATTTCAGGAAGCCCGGCTTCGACGCCGCCCATCTTGCCAGTATTCTGGTGCCGCTGGTTCTCGTAGCGGCCGTGCTCGTCATGCTGGCGATCCAGACCGATTTCAAGCCGACGTCGCGCTGGCCGCGTGTGATCCGCAGTATCCCCAATCGCTTCGACGACGTGGCCGGCCAGGAAGAGGCCAAGGCCGAACTGCAGGAGGTGATCTCCTTCCTGCGCGATTCGGAGGCCTTTACAAAGGTGGGCGCCCGCATTCCCAGGGGACTCCTGATGGTCGGGCCGCCCGGAACGGGCAAGACCTTGATCGCCAAGGCCCTGGCCGGCGAGGCCGGCGTCTCCTTCATGGCCGTGTCGGGAAGCGACTTCTCTGCGCCCCTCATCGGCATCGCCAAGGGCCGCGTGTCCAAGCTGTTCGAGCAGGCCCGGAAGAAGGCTCCCTGCCTGATCTTCATCGACGAGATCGACGCGATCGGCCGCAAGCGCGGCGGCGGCGGATCGGCGGCCGATCGTGAGTTCGAGGCGACGCTGAACCAGCTTCTCGTGGAGATGGACGGCTTCAATACCACCGCCGGCGTGATCGTCATCGGCGCGACGAACCGCGTCGACGTGCTCGACCCGGCGCTCCTGCGCCCGGGCCGCTTCGACCGCCAGGTCCACATCGGCCTCCCAGACATCTCAGGCCGTGAGGCGATCCTCAACGTCCACGCCCGCAACGTGAGGCTTGCCGCCGGCGTGAGCCTCGCTTCCATCGCCAGGGGAACGCCCGGTTTCTCTGGCGCCGATCTCGGCAATCTCCTGAACGAAGCCGCGATCTTCGCGGCTCGCGAGGGAGTGGAAGAGGTTACGCGGGATCATCTCGAGGCAGCCCGCAACAAGATCATCATGGGTCTCGAGCGGCGCTCCCTCGTCGTCTCGGACGAGGAACGCAGGCTCGTGGCCGTCCACGAGGCTGGCCACGCGCTCTGCGCCTGCCTGCTGCCGGCCTCGGACAAGGTGCACAGCGCCACCATCATTCCCCACGGACAGGCGCTCGGCCTCGTGATGCGGCTGCCCGAGCACGACCGGTTCTGCATTCCGGTGGAGAAGCTCGAGGCGGACCTGATCGTCGCCATGGGCGGCCGAGCGGCCGAAGAGGTGGTGTTCGGTCCCAAAAAGGTCACCACGGGAGCTGCCAGCGACATCGCCCATGCCACCAACATCGTGACCAAGATGGTCACCGAATGGGGCATGAGCCCGGCGATCGGCATGGTCCGTGTGGCGCGCTCGGGCGACAACCTCCCGCGCGAGGTCGAGCAGGAAATCCGCCGCATCATCGACGAGATGTACGCGGCTGCGAAGGCCTGCATCGAGGACAACCGCGATGCGCTCGATGCTCTCACCGGGGCGCTTCTGGAGCATGAGACCATCGACGGCGACGATGTCCGTGCGATCGTCGCTAAGCAGGAGACGCGACTGGCTGCCTGACCAGGGCTGTATCCTGTCGATGTGATTCCTGAAAACGCCTTCTGGCAGGGGCGCGGATTATTGAATATGGTGCCGCCCACAAGGGGGCTCCCACATGAAACGTATCCTTCGCATCACCGCCGTGATCGGTCTCGGCCTGCTGGCCACGGCCTGCGACAAGTGCGGCAACTGGAACATGAACACGCCGCAGTTCTGCCACGCCGACAAGCCGCAGAGCTGAAGTGTTGGCAGAGCCGGTCCGGAAAAGTCCCTTGAAGCTCGTTCTCTTCGATGTGGATGGAACGCTGGTCGACAGCCAGGAAATTATCGTGTCTGCCCAGCGCATGGCGTTCGCCGCCCATGGGCTGGAGCCGCCGAGCCGGGAACGCTCGCTCTCCATCGTGGGTCTGTCCCTGGTGGAGGCCTTCACGGTTCTTGTTGGTCCGAAAGGGCCGATCGAGGGGCTCGTCGAGGCCTACAAGGATGCCTTCCTCACCCTGCGCCAGGATCCGGCCAATGCGGAGCCGCTCTTTCCCGGTGTCGAAAGCTGCCTCGAATGGCTCCATAGCCGCGAGGACGTTCTGCTCGGGATCGCGACCGGCAAATCCCGGCGCGGGGTCGCCCACCTGCTCGACCGACACGGCTGGCGTGACGTCTTCTCCGTGATCCAGACCGCCGACGATGCACCCTCCAAGCCGCATCCGGCCATGATCCTGCAGGCGATGCAAGATGTGGGGGCCGCACCTGGCGACACGGTCATGGTGGGCGATTCGAGCTTCGACATGGCCATGGCGCGCGCGGCGGGTGTCCTTCCGGTAGGCGTGTCCTGGGGCTTCCAACCCGTGACGGCTTTGACCGAGGCGGGAGCCGGGCCGATCGTCCATTCCTATGCCGAGCTTGAGACGGTTCTGCAGGAATTCTTAGGTCCGCCCTCGAAGATGTCCGCCTGAAACCCCATTTTTATCCCCATGACAGACTCACACGACTGGTTCCCCTCCGACGAGGAACCGAACCCCATGCGTGCCGCCCAAGCCGGCATGAAGCCGACCCTGCCGAAGCGCTTCTACAAGAACGCCGGCGTGGAGGAGCGGGACGGCCAATTCCTCCTGACCTTGGACGGACGCACGGCCAAGACCCCGAGCAAGCAGGCCCTGGCCGTGCCGACACGAGAGCTGGCCGAGGCGCTTGCCGAGGAATGGCAGGTGCAGGGTGCCGAGATCGATCCCTCAACGATGCCGATCACCCGCATCGTCAATTCGGCCATCGACGGCGTCACGCCCCGGCAGGCGGAAGTCGTGGAGGATCTCGTCCGCTATGCCGGGTCCGATCTGGTCTATTACCGCGCCGGCGAGCCCGAGCGCTTGGCCAAGTCCCAGAACGAAGCCTGGAGCCCGGTTCTCGACTGGGCCAAGGACGCTCACGGCGCCCGCTTCACCCTCGGCGAGGGCGTCATGCATGTCGCCCAGCCGGATGAGGCTGTTGCGGCCATCCGCAGCGCCATCGAGCAGGTCCGGTCTCCCTTCGCGCTCGCCGCCCTGCATGTGATGACAACCCTCTCCGGCTCGGTCCTGATCGCGCTCGCCCATGCGGCGCAGCAGCTGGACGCAGACCAGGCCTGGGCCGCAGCCCATGTGGACGAGCTCTACCAGGAGAGCGTCTGGGGCGAGGACTACGAGGCGATGGAGCGCCGCCGCCGGCGCGAGGCTGATTTCAAGGCGGCTTCGACGGTTTACCGCCTCGCGACGCAGTGATTGGCTGCAGATCCCCAGGGTGATCCTGTGAAAGGATGTCGGACCCACGCCGATAGTGGGATTTTGACCTCCGCACGGCTGTGCTAAGCGGGGAGGAACTTTCCCCCGGCATCCAGGGATTTCCGATGAAAGACATGCTTGAACGGCTTGAGGAGCGGCGTGCCCAGGCTCGCCTGGGCGGCGGCGCGAAGCGGATCGAGGCGCAGCACGGCCGCGGCAAGCTGACCGCCCGGGAGCGCATCGAGCTCCTGCTCGACAAGGGCTCCTTCGAGGAGTTCGACATGTTCGTCGAGCACCGCTCCACCGATTTCGGCATGGAGAAGGTCAAGATCCCGGGCGATGGCGTGGTCACCGGTTGGGGCACCGTCAACGGGCGGACCGTCTTCGTCTTCGCCAAGGATTTCACCGTCTTCGGCGGCTCGCTCTCCGAGGCCCACGCCCAGAAGATCATCAAGATCCAGGACATGGCCCTCAAGATGCGCGCGCCCATCGTCGGCCTGTTCGATGCGGGCGGCGCCCGCATCCAGGAGGGCGTGGCGGCGCTCGGCGGCTACGGCGAGGTGTTCAAGCGCAACGTGATCGCCTCGGGCGTGATCCCGCAGATCTCGGTGATCATGGGACCCTGCGCCGGCGGCGACGTCTATTCGCCAGCCATGACGGACTTCATCTTCATGGTGCGCGACCGCTCCTACATGTTCGTCACCGGGCCCGACGTGGTGAAGACCGTCACCAACGAGACCGTGACCTCGGAGGAACTCGGCGGCGCCAAGGTTCACACCACCAAGTCGTCCGTCGCCGACGGTGCTTACGACAACGACGTTGAGGCGCTCTTGCAGGTGCGCCGCCTCATCGACTTCCTGCCGGCCAACAACCAGGATGGCGTACCGGAGATCCCGAGCTTCGACGATCCGAACCGCATCGACGACAGCCTCGACACCCTGATCCCGGACAACCCGAACAAGCCCTACGACATGAAGGAGCTGATCCTGAAGGTCGTGGACGAGGGCGACTTCTTCGAGATCCAGGAATCTTATGCCAGGAACATCATCACCGGCTTCGGGCGGGTCGAGGGCCGCACGGTGGGCTTCGTCGCCAACCAGCCGATGGTGCTGGCCGGCGTGCTCGACTCGGATGCCTCGCGCAAGGCCGCGCGTTTCGTGCGCTTCTGCGATGCCTTCAACATCCCGATCGTCACCTTCGAGGACGTGCCGGGCTTCCTGCCGGGCACGGCGCAGGAATATGGCGGCCTGATCAAGCACGGCGCGAAGCTGCTGTTCGCCTATTCGGAAGCGACCGTGCCGCTGGTCACCGTCATCACGCGAAAAGCCTTCGGCGGCGCCTATGACGTGATGGCCTCCAAGCATATCGGCGGCGACATCAACTACGCCTGGCCCACCGCCCAGATCGCCGTCATGGGCGCCAAGGGAGCAGTCGAGATCATCTTCCGCCAGGATATCGGCGACGCCGACAAGATCGCGGCGCGCACCAAGGAATACGAGGACCGCTTCATGTCGCCCTTCGTGGCGGCCGAGCGCGGCTACATCGACGAGGTGATCATGCCGCACTCGACGCGGCGGCGGATCGCTCGAGCGCTGGCGATGCTGCGTCACAAGGAGAGCGAGCGGCCCTGGAAGAAGCACGACAACATTCCGTTGTGATCATGGCTGCATCCTGTCCCCGCTCCTGGGTCTCCACCGCCATCCAGATCATCGAGGCCGACTTCAACCGCTCGTCGGACACGCATCTCCTGCGCGTGCCGCTGCCCGCCGCGCCGGGCATCGAGCTGTACCTCAAGGATGAATCGACCCATCCCTCGGGCAGCCTCAAGCACCGTCTGGCGCGCTCGCTGTTCCTGTACGGATTGTGCAACGGCTGGATCGGGCCCCAGACCACGATCGTCGAGGCCTCGAGCGGGTCGACCGCGGTGTCCGAGGCCTATTTTGCCCGGATGCTGGGCCTGCGTTTCATCGCCGTGATGCCGCGTTCCACATCGGCCGAGAAGATCGCGCAGATCGCCTTCTATGGCGGTGAGAGCCATTTCGTGGACTCACCCGCCGAGATGTACGCGGAGAGCGCGCGGCTCGCCGAGGAACTCGGCGGCCATTACATGGACCAGTTCACCTATGCCGAGCGGGCGACGGACTGGCGCGGCAACAACAACA
>DASZBB010000264.1:0-57504 GCA_035944695.1 Microvirga sp.
ATGGTTGAACAGGTCCGCCGGCGTGTTGATCGTCGCCGCGAGGTCCGGCGTGCACATCGGCGTGATCGCCTCCTCCCCAAGGGGCACGACGATCAGCCCTTCCACGCGCGGCGCCCCGTAGACGATGTCCGCGTCGAACTCGTCCGAGGTGAAGCGCGTGTAATCCGTTCCCGCCGCGAGACGAACGTCCACGCCGGGATGCTGTTTCAGGAATGCCGCGAGACGAGGCGTCAGCCATTGCGCCGCGAAGCTCGGCGCGGAGTGAAGGCGCAGCAGCATCGGGCCCCGGGTAGACACGACCTCCATGCCACGCCGCAACTCCTCGAACGCCCGGCTGACATGGCGCATCAGCGCCTCGCCCTCGTAGCTCAGCCGCACGTTGCGCGTATCGCGGTCGAAGAGAGGAATTCCGAGAACCTGCTCCAGCTTGCGGATCGCGTGACTCACCGCGCTGGGCGTCAGGTTCAGCTCCGCGGAGGCCGCCCGGAACGACCCGGTCCGGCCAGCCGCTTCGAAGATCCGGAGGAAGGAAAGCGGAACCTGCTGGAGCATGGGATTAGTGAATCAGATTCAACAGAGGGTGTAAACCGCGCGTTTGTCCGCCGGCTCAATGTGGAAAATAATTCTTCCAACAAAAACAAAACCGACAATTCCCGTTGGAGGAAACGATGCTTCTCGAAGGAAAGACCGCGGTCATTTCCGGCGCGGCGAGCCCGCGCGGAATCGGACAGGCGACCGCCCGCCTCTTTGCCGCCCACGGCGCGAAAGTCGCCATTCTCGACATCGACGAACAGGGTGCCAGGGAAGCGGCCGCGTCGCTCGGGCCCAATCACATCGGCATCCGGTGCAACGTCACGGACCTCGACGACTGCCGACGCGCCGCCGACAGCGCCATCACGGCTTTCGGGCAGGTCGACATCCTTCTCAACAATGCCGGCATCACCCAGCCCGTGAAGACGATGGAGATCGACGAGGCCAGCTGGCGCCGCATCGTCGACGTGAACCTGACCGGCGTGCTCTACCTGAGCCAGGCCTTCATTCCGCATATGCGGTTCCGCCGCCGGGGCTCCATCGCGTGCATGTCGTCCGTGTCCGCGCAGCGCGGCGGCGGCATCTTCGGCGGTCCGCACTACTCGGCCGCCAAGGCCGGCGTCCTTGGCCTCGCAAAGGCGATGGCGCGGGAACTCGGTCCCGACGGCATCCGCGTCAACTGCGTCACCCCCGGACTGATCCAGACGGACATCACGGGCGGCAAGCTCACCGAGGAGATGCGGCGCGACATCCTGAAGGGCATCCCGCTGAACCGGCTCGGCGACGCCGAGGACGTGGCAGGAGCCTACCTGTTCCTCGCGTCCGACCTGTCCGCCTACATCACCGGCGCCGTGATCGACGTGAACGGCGGCATGCTGATCCACTGACCGGCGCCATTGGGCGCTGCTGCGCCCACGCCCTCCAAACCTGGAGAGATCGATGACCACCAGCACAGCGACGCCGCGGGCTCCGCAGCTTCCCCTGTCCAACGTGTCCCTTCCGGACCGGGCCTACCGCATCCGCCGCAATGCGCTCCGCATGGGCGAGGTCCAGGGCCAGGGCTACATCGCCCAGGCGCTGGGCATCGCGGACGTTCTGGCGGTGTCCTATTTCCACGCCATGCGCTACCGGCCCGAGGAGCCGGAATGGGAGGAGCGGGACCGCTTCCTGCTCTCCATCGGCCACTATGCCATCGCGCTCTACGCGGCCCTGATCGAAGCCGGGATCATCCCCGAGGACGAGCTCGAGAGCTACGGCACCGACGACAGCCGCCTGCCCATGTCGGGCATGGCGGCCTACACGCCCGGCATGGAGATCACCGGCGGGTCCCTGGGGCACGGCCTCGGCCTCGCGGTCGGCTTCTGTCTCGGCCTGAAGCGCAAGCGGTCGAAGTCGTTCGTCTATTGCCTGTTCTCCGACGGCGAGCTCGGCGAGGGCTCGGTCTGGGAAGGCGCCTGGTCGGCGAGCCACTGGAAGCTCGACAACCTGATCGGCATCGTCGACGTCAACAATCAGCAGGCGGACGGCCCGGCCTCGCAGGTCACCGGCTTCGAGCCCCTCGCGGAGCGTTTTGCGTCGTTCGGCTGGCACGTGCAGCGTGTGAACGGCAACGAAATCGACGCCCTCGTGGCGGCGTTCGACGCAGCCCGCAACCTCGCGGAGCCGAAGCCCCGCATCATCATCTGCGACACCAAGATGGCCAAGGGCGTGCCGTTCCTCGAGGAGCGGGAGCGCAACCACTTCCTGCGGGTCGAACCGCACGAATGGCGACAGGCCATCGAACTGCTGGACGCCGGGAGGAGATCATGAGGCGCTCGAAATACACGCGGCCGGCCTGGCTCGGCGAGCAGGGCGAGGGAGGACAGGGAACGGCGGACAAGCCGCGGCTGACGACCTCTGCGATGATCGCCTCGCTCGCAGGCCCCGACCAGCGCACGAAGCCGGCTCCGTTCGGCCACGCGCTCGCGGCGCTCGCCGAGAGCCGGCCGGAGATCGTGGGGCTCACGGCGGACCTCGCGAAGTACACGGACCTCCACGTCTTCGCCAAGGCGCATCCCGACCGCTTCTACCAGATGGGCATGGCGGAGCAGCTCCTGATCAGCGCCGCCGCCGGCATGGCGCGGGAAGGCTTCATGCCGTTCGCCACGACCTATGCGGTGTTCGCGGCACGCCGCGCCTACGACTTCATCTGCATGGCGATCGCGGAAGAAAACCTCAACGTGAAGATCGTCTGCGCCCTTCCTGGCCTGACGACCGGCTACGGTCCGAGCCACCAGGCCACCGAGGACATCGCGATCTTTCGGGGCATGCCGAACATATCCATCATCGACCCGTGCGACGCGCACGAGATCGAGCAGGCGGTTCCGGCCATGGCGGCCCATGACGGTCCGGTCTACATGCGCCTTTTACGCGGCAACGTCCCGCTCGTCCTCGACGAGTACGGCTACACGTTCGAGTTCGGCAAGGCCAAGACCCTGCGGGACGGCAACGACGTGCTGATCGTCTCGTCGGGCCTGATGACGATGCGGGCGCTGGAGACCGCAGAAGCGCTGTCCGCCGACAATATCGACGTCGCGGTGCTGCACGTGCCCACCATCAAGCCTCTCGACGAGGCGACGATCCTGAAGGAGGCGTCGCGCACGGGCCGCATGGTGATGGTGGCGGAGAACCACACGATCGTCGGCGGCCTCGGGGAGGCGGTGGCCGGCCTGCTGATGCGCTCGGGCGTCTTCCCGACCGCCTTCCGCCAGGTCGCCCTGCCGGACGAATTCCTGGACGCCGGCGCCCTGCCGACCCTGCACGACCGCTACGGGATCTCCGTCAGTGCCATGACGCGCAGCATCAAGGGCTGGCTCTAGAACGACCTCCCTCGGAGCGCTCCAGCCGCTCCGAGGCTTCGGCGATCGCCGGGAGGCGGCAGCCAAACATCACAACGGTCAAAAAGCCCGGCCAACGGGCAGGATCCAGAGGAGAACGCACATGAAGAGCACGATTTCACGCCGTACCCTGATCGCCGGAGCTTTCGCCGCGCCGGCCGTCCTGACGCTGCCCCGCGGCGCCCAGGCGGCCACGAACCTGACGCTCGGCCACAACGCGGCTCCCGGCAACCCGCGCAGCATCGCGACCGAGCGCTTCGGCGAATTGGTCAAGGAGCGC
Organism: Microvirga sp.; assembly: GCA_035944695.1. GTDB lineage: Bacteria > Pseudomonadota > Alphaproteobacteria > Rhizobiales > Beijerinckiaceae > Microvirga. The sequence goes on from DASZBB010000264.1 coordinate 3,688, forward strand.
TCCGGCGGCCGCATCAGCGTCCGCGTCGCCGGCTCCGAGCAGCTCGGCAACGAGCAGTCCCTGCTCACGAGCCTGCGCACCGGCGCCGTCGACATGACGGTCAACAGCCAGGGCTCGAGTTCGGCGCTCGTGCCGGAGATCGCGGCCCTCGGCCTGCCGTTCCTGTTCGAGGACAGCGCGGCGGCCTTCAAGGTGCTGGAAGGCCCCATCGGCGAGGAGCTCGCGCAGCGCTTCGCCAAGGTCCAGATGGTCCCCCTCGGCTGGTGGGACAACGGCATCCGCCACATCACCAACAGCAAGCGGCCCATCGCCAAGCCCGCCGACCTGAAGGGCCTGAAGATCCGCACGCCGCCGGACCCGATGACCATCGACATCTTCCAGGCGCTGGGAGCCGGCACCGAGCAGATCAGCTTCGGCGAGCTCTATGTCGCCCTGCAGCAGGGCGTCGTGGACGGTCAGGAGAATCCGCTGACCAACATCGCCAGCTCGAAGCTCTTCGAGGTCAACAAGTTCATCAGCCTGTCGGGCCACAAATGGGAGAGCTCTCCCTTCCTGATGTCGCAGATCACCTGGACCAGGCTGCCGGCCGCCGACCGTGAGATCATCCGGGCGGCCGCCAAGGAGGCGGGCGATCTGCAGCGCAGGCTGTTCACCGAGAACGAGGCCAAGTACAACGGCGAGTTCCGGGCCAATCCCAAGCTCGCGGTCAACGAGGTCGACAGGGCGGCCTTCCGCGAGGCTTCCGCCAAGGTGATCGATACCTGGCGCGCCAAGCCCTTCGGCGAGTTCGTCGACCGGCTCGCGAAAACCGCCCGGAGCTGAGGCCATGACGCGCGTCGCCCCGCTCCCCCACCACGAGCAGGATCTGGCCACGGGGGGCGGGGCGCTCGCCGTGGCCAACGTCATCGACCGCACGGTGGGCTTCGCATGCCGGGCGGTCATTCTGCTGACGGGGATCGCGCTGCTCGCGATCCTCACGGCGAACGTGGTCGCCCGCTACGTCCTGGAAAGCGGCGGCTTCCGCTTCGCCCAGGAACTGCCCGAGCGCCTCTTCCCCTGGTTCATCATGGCAGGCGTGGCGCTGGCCGTTCAGAAGGGCGGCCACATGGGGGTGGAGTCCGTCCTCTCCCGCCTGAGCCGGAACGGGGCGCGCATCATGCTGCTCGTCGGCTTTGCGATCATCATCGCGTCCTACGCCGTCCTCGCCTGGGAGGCGCTCGGCGTCGCCGACATCGTGTCCATCGAGAAGAGCCCCGTGCTCGGCCTGTCGAGCAGCTACAGCTACTACGCGCTGGCCCTCGGTTGCGCGGCCGTCATCCTGACCACCTTCGCCCTCGCCCTGCGGGTCGCCCTGATCGGCCCCGAAGCGCTGCCGACCCCCGACCCGGAGGAGACAGGCATATGAGCATCATTCTCGTCATCGTCTTCACGGCCCTGATGCTGCTGGCGATCCCGGTCGGCCACGCGCTGGTCATCGCGGCCGGCGCCACGCTCGCCTGGCAGGGCGAGCTGCCCCTGATGATCGTCGCGCAGCAGATGTACCAGCAGACGCAATCCTTCCCGATGCTGGCCCTGCCCTTCTTCATGATGGCGGGCAGCCTGATGCTCGGCGGCAAGCTCGGACACGAGCTTCTGTCCTTCGCCACCAAGTCCATGCAGCGCTGGCGCGGCGGTCCGCTCTCGACCACCGTCGTCGCCTCGGTGGTCTTCGGCGGCGTCTCCGGCAGCGCGGTCGCCAATGCCAGCGCGCTCGGATCGGTGCTCATCCCCTGGCAGAAGCGCCAGGGCTACCCGGCCGGGCTGTGCGCGGCCAACAATGCCACCTCGGCGGTGATCGACATCCTGATCCCTCCGTCCATCCCGCTCATCCTCTATTCCCTCGTGAGCGGCGTCAGCATCGCCGACCTGTTCACAGCCGGCATCCTCCCGGGCATCCTCATGGCGGGCGGATTCATCCTGACCTGCAGCTGGATCGCACGGCGGCGCGGCATCCACTCCGAGGATCCCTCCGTCGGCCGGATGGAGCTGCTCAAGCTCGCGGTGCTGAGCGCCCCTGCCCTCCTGATGCCGATCCTGATCCTGCTGGGACTGCGCTTCGGCATCGCCACCCCGACCGAAATCTCGGTCCTCGCGGTGGTCTACGCGCTCGGTTTAAGCGCTCTCTTCTACCGTGACCTGACGTGGCAGCGCTTCCATCACAGCCTGATCGAGTCCGGCATCGCAACGGGCGTCGTCATGCTCGTGATCATGGGCAGCGCCATCGTGGGCTGGATCCTGACCTTCGACCAGGTGCCGACCCGCTTCGCCGAATGGGTCACGGCCACGATCAGCAATCCCCTGCTGGTGATCCTGGCCATGAACATCCTGCTGCTGATCGTCGGCATGCCGCTCGACCTGCCGCCCGCGATCCTGCTCCTCGGCCCCATCTTCGTCCCGCTCGCGGCGACAATCGGGCTCGATCCGGTGCAGCTCGGCCTCATCATGGTGCTCAACCTCGGCATCGGGCTCTACACGCCGCCCATCGGCACCACCCTGTTCATCTCGTCCTCGATCGCACGGTCGACATTGGCGGAGACCACCCGCGAGCTCTGGCCGTTCTTCGGCGTGGCCATGCTGGTCCTCCTGGCCATAAGCTACATTCCAGCCCTGACGATTTACTGAGACGGGCGGCGTCCTACTTGAGCACGGGTAGGACGCCGCTCTTCGCCCGAGGGGCTGCGGACGAATCCGAAGACAACCGCGAGGAATGAACGAGATGACCCGTGTTGCTTTTGTCGGCCTCGGCGCCATGGGACTGCCGATGGCGTCGAACCTCGTGAGAAAGGGGTTCACCGTCACCGGGTTCGATCTGAACGCCAATGCTCTGGATGCCCTCGAGAGGGCCGGAGGACAGCGGGCGGGTAGTGCGGTCGAGGCCGCGAACGGGGCCGATGCGCTGATCCTCATGGTGGTGAACGCCGCGCAGGCCGAAGCCGTGCTCTTCGACGGCGGCGCCTTGGAGAGCCTGCGCGACGGCGGCCTCGTCGCCCTGATGGCCACCTGCCCTCCGTCGGCCGTGGAGGCCGTCGAGGAGCGGGTGCGACGCGCCGGACGGCACCTGATCGACGCTCCCGTATCGGGCGGGGTCGCGGGCGCCAAAGCCGCCACGCTGACGATCATGGCGGCCGGACCGCGCGACACGTTCGACGCCGCGAAGCCTCTCTTCGACGCCATGGGCGACAAGGTCTTCCACGTGGGCGAGCGTCCCGGCCAGGGTGCCATGGTCAAGACCGTCAACCAGCTCCTCTGCGGCGTGCATATCGCGGTCGTCGCGGAGGCCTTCGCCCTGGCTTCGAAGGTCGGCGTGGACCTCAACATCCTGCTGCAGATCATGAGCGGGTCCGCCGCCTCGAGCTGGATGCTCAAGGACCGGGGACCGCGCATGCTGCAGCCGCAACCCGAGGTCACCAGCGCCGTCGACATCTTCGTCAAGGATCTCGGCATCGTTCTCGATGCGGGCCGGGACACGAAGGCGGCGCTTCCCCTGGCCGCGGCGGCTCATCAGATGTTTCTGGCCGCCGCCGGGCGCGGGGACGGCCACGAGGACGACAGTCAGGTTATCCGCTCCTATCTCGCCTTAAACGGGCTTCGATAGCCGCGCCGCCGCTCGCCCGCCGGGACTTCTCCTCCTGGTCCGACGGTGTCGGGTTCGGGCCTTCGAGCGTTCCCGATTTCTCATCGTCATATCCGTACTTGGCCTTCGGCGGCGATTGACGCAGATTGCCTGCCATGGTGCCTGCGGCGGACGAGGCGCGATGGAGGCGACCGGTGGCAAGAGGGCGGTTTCAGGTCGTGTGCTGCGGGATGGCGGGGGTTCTGGCCGTGGAGGCGCAGACGGCCCATGCCTTCCCGCGCCATTCCCACGAGCAGTTCGGTATCGGCCTGATCGAGCGTGGCGCGCAGCGCTCGTTGAGCGGGCGTGGCGTCGTTGAAGCCGCGGCCGGCGACCTCATCACCGTCAACCCGGGCGAGGTCCATGACGGCCTGCCGATCGGAGATGCCGGACGCGCGTGGCGGATGCTCTACTTCGACCCGTCCCTGATCGCCGAGACGGCCTGCGACGCGAACGAGGGCCGGATGCGCACCTGCGAGTTCGTCCATCCCGTGCTGCGGGACGACACTCCCGTCGTTTCATTCCGGACACTCTACCGCGCACTGACGGCTCAAGAGGCAGATCAGACGGCATTGCGGCGCGATGAAGCCCTTGCAGTTCTGGTGGACCGCCTCCTGCGCGAGCGTCCCTCCGATGGCTTGGCTGCCGTCCCGGCTGCAATCCGCATCGCGCGGGAGGTCATCGACGACGATCCCACAGCCTCCGTCACCTTGGCCGAATTGGCACGTGCAAGCGGCCTCAGCCGCTTCCAGGTGGTGCGGGGCTTCTCGCGCGCATTCGGCTTGACGCCTCATGCCTACCTCGTCCAGCGGCGCATCGATCTCGCGCGCCATCTCATCGCGGGTGGGACGCCTCTGGCGGATGCGGCGGCGGCGAGCGGCTTCGCCGATCAGAGCCACATGACGCGGCATTTCGTGCGCCGCTTCGGCTTTCCGCCCGGCGCCCTCGCTGGGACGTGAGCCCGATTCCGATCGGGCACGCAATTTCGTTCAAGACGCGGCTGCAGAGTGCACGGCAGGGATAGACGGTGTGACATCCTCCACGTCCGAGACCTGCCCATGATCCTGCGCTACTCTCCATCCGTTCTGCGCGATTTCCCCGAACTCGCCACGGGCATCCTGAAAGTCGAACGAATAGCCCCAAACGCCGACGCATCCGCGTCGGTGGCCCGCCTGCACGCTGTCGCGGCCGGGAGACTCGCGGGCGGCTCGGAAAGTGACCTCCCCGAGGTGCAGGCCTGGCGGCGCGCCTTTGCCCGCATGGGCCTCAAGCCCACCCAATACCGCTGCGCCTCCGAGGCGCTCCTGCGGCGCTTCCGCAAGGACGGCCGGCTTCCGGACCTTCACCCCCTCGTGGACCTCTGCAACGCCGCCTCCATAGCCTTCGCCATTCCCGTAGCGGTGTTCGACCTCGGTCAGGTCGACGGTGCGCTGGAGGTGCGCCATGCGACCGGCACGGAGCGCTATGAGACCTTCACCGCGGAGATCGAGCACCCCAACCCTGGCGAGATCATCTTCGCCGACGAGGCGGGATCGGCCCATGCCCGTCGCTGGACCAACCGGCAGAGCGGGCGCTCCGCCGTGCGAGCCGGCACCTCGGCGGCTCTGATCGTCGCCGAGGCCCTGCACGAAACAGCCCACGAGGACGTGAGCCGGCTCACCCGGACGCTCAAGGCCCTGCTGGCCGAGGCTTGGCCCGCCGCGACCATCCTGGAGGTGCGCCGGCCATGACCCCCGAGTTTCTTCTCACCTCCCTGATCGTCGTGGCCTCCCCCGGCACCGGCGTGCTCGTCACGCTCGCCGCCGGGCTCTCGCGCGGCGCGCGCGCGGCCATCGTGGCAGCTCTCGGCTGTACCATCGGAATCGTGCCGCACATGCTGGCCGCCATCACGGGACTTGCGGCACTCCTGCACGCCAGCGCCCTCGCCTTTCAGATCATCAAATACGCAGGAGTCGCCTACCTGCTGTACATGGCCTGGGTCACGCTTCAGGAACGCGGCACGTTGCGGGTGGAAGAGGACGGAACACCGCGCTCGGACGCACAAGTCATCTGGTCTGCGGTCCTCGTGAACCTGCTCAATCCGAAGCTCTCGATCTTCTTCTTCGCCTTCCTGCCGCAGTTCGTGGGCGCAACCGAGCCCCAGCCTCTGAGGCGGATGCTGGAACTGAGCCTCGCATTCATGGTCATGACCCTTGCCGTGTTCGTCCTCTACGGCGTGTTCGCCGCTGCGGTGCGCCGGCATGTGACCTCGCGCCCGAGCGTGCTGGCCGGGATGCGCCGCGCTTTCGCTGCCGCCTTCATGGCGCTTGGAGTGAAGCTTGCGACGGCCGAGCGCTAACGGCTCCCATGATGCCGATCTCCGGAGGATCAGCTTGATCCAAGTCCCATTCTCGGAGGCCGGAATGCTGCGATGGCCCTGCTCGCAGGATCGGATGTTTCCAGGAAGCCCGAAGCGGCGAGCCGGAGAAGGGCTGGCTGACTCCGGTGCATCTTCCCGGCGTCGCGCGGGCGCGACATTGGAAGAACACCTGGGAACCTGCACGCTCGTGCATCAAACAGCCTGAGACGTCGATCCTGCCCCCCGCTCGCCGTTTCAGATTCCGGAGCGGCCAGGAGCAACGCCACCCTTGACTGAGCACCCGCTGCATTCCCCGGAAGCTGCACCCCTTCATGCCTATTGACCTGAGACTTTAGCTCGCTCACTATGACATAACTAAAGCAAATAATACATAATTATAGAGCAAGAGGGTGACCATGAGGATCAGAGAAGCGTTGCTTTCCGGCTTGGCGATACTCGCATCAGGCCCAGTTCTGGCTCAATCGGGTGGAGGAGTCGTCAATGTGGCGACGATCGGCGAGCCGCCGACCCTCGACCCTATGGTGTCCACGGCCGATTTGGTCGGAATCGTAACCCAGCATTTCTTCGAGACTCTGTTCACTTTCGACAAGGACTGGAAGGTCACGCCCCTCCTGGCGGCGTCGCTTCCGGAGGTCACCGAGGGCGGCAAGGTCTATACGATCAAGCTGCGGGACGGGATTAAGTTTCACGACGGCTCCGACATGACGTCCGAAGACGTGGTCGCCTCGCTCAAGCGCTGGATGGAACAGGGCTCGCGCGGCAAGCAGGTTGCCGGCAATGTCGACAAGCTCGAGGCCATCGACCCATCGACCGTGCGCATCACCTTGAAGGCGCCGTACGCCCCTCTCCTGGCGCTCCTGTCCTTCAACAATTCCGCTGCGGTGATCATGCCGTCGGAGAAGATGGACGTGCCGATGAAGGAGCCGGTCGGCACGGGTCCCTACAAGCTGAAGGAGCGCAAGCCCGACCAGTACATCCAGCTCGTCCGCAACGATGCCTACAAGCCGCTCGATGGCGCCGCAAACGGCTATGGCGGCGCGCGCAAGCCGATCCTCGACGAGATCCGATTCGTGCCGGTGCCGGATCCCAACACCCGCGTCGAGGGCGCGATCTCCGGACAGTTCGACTACGTGGATTCCATTCCGGTCGAATCCTATGACCGGATCAAGAATCTCCAGACCTCGAAGCCCGTCATCCTCAAGCCCTTCGGCTGGCCGGTCTTCGTCATGAACACGAAGCAGGGCGTGATGGCGAACACCGACGCCCGCATGGCCGTGCGCCTGTCCCTCAGCATGGAGGACATGCTGGCCGCCGCCTTCGGCAACCCCGAGTTCTACTCCCTCGACGGAGCCATGTATCCCAAGGGCTATGTGTGGAACACGGATGCCGGCGTCGAAGGCCGGTACAACGTCGCCGATCCCGACAAGGCGAAGGCGCTCCTGAAGAAGGCCAATTACAGCGGCGCGCCGCTGCGCATCCTCACCAGCCGCCAATACGAGTTCCACTACAAGATGGCCCAAGTGGCGGCCGAGTACCTGAAACAGGCCGGCTTCACGGTCGATCTGCAGGTGGTCGACTGGGCCACCCTCACCCAGCGGCGCGGCGATCCGGCCCTGTGGGACATCTACATCACCCACAGCCCGTTCCTGCCGGAGCCGGCCCTCATCGGCCAGCTCTCCGAGAGCTCGCCCGGCTGGTGGTCCTCGCCCGCACGCAAGAAGGTGGTCGACGCCTTCAACACGGAGAGCGATCCGGCGAAGCGCCCCGCCCTCTGGGCCGAAGTCCAGAAGGTCATCTACGACGAAACGCCCAGCATCAAGATCGGCGACTTCAACGCCCTGTCGGCCCAGTCGCCGAAGCTGGAAGGCGTCGTGCCCGCACCCTGGCCCTACTTCTGGAACGTGTCCGTGAAGAAGTGAGCGCACGGCAAGCTGGGGAGCGCTTCTCTCCGCGCTCCCCAAACATTCCTTTGATGCAGATCGACCCATGAGCCGCTACATCCTCCAACGCTTGCTCGGCATGCTGGCCGTGATGTTCGTGGTCGTCACGATCGTGTTCATCATCGTCCGCATCGCCCCAGGCGATCCCGCCGCCGTCATGCTCGGCCCCGACGCGACGGCCCAGGACGTGGCGGCCCTGCGCACCCGCCTCGGCCTCGACCAGCCGCTCATCGTGCAGTACGGCATCTTCTTCGGGCAATTGCTGCAGGGCGATCTCGGCGAGTCCATCTTTCTCAACCGTCCTGTCCTCTCGGCCCTGGCGGATCGCGCCGAGCCGACCTTCTTTCTGACGCTGTTCTCCATCGTCATCGCCGGGCTGATCGCGATTCCGGTCGGCATCCTGTCGGCCTATTGGCGCGGCTCGCTGTTCGATCAGGCCGCCACGACGCTGGCCATGCTCGCGGCCTCCGTCCCGAGCTTCTGGCTCGGCCTGCTGCTGATTCAGTTCTTCGCCGTGCGCCTCGGCCTGTTCCCGGTCTCCGGTTACGGCGGGCCGGGGGCCGGGCTCGGCACGCGCCTGTCGCACCTCGTGCTGCCCGCCCTGTCGCTGGGCATCGTGTCGTCGGCCCTGATCCTGCGCTTCACGCGCGCCAGCATGCTCGACGTTCTGAACGACGATTACGTGCGCACCGCCCGCTCCAAGGGCATGGGCGAGTTCCGGGTCGTCATGAAGCACGCTTTCAAGAATGCGCTGATTCCCGTCCTGACGGTGATCGGCCTGACCGCGGCGCTTCTCGTGTCGGGAGCCGTCGTGACGGAGACCGTGTTCGGCCTTCCCGGTGTCGGCAACCTCGTCGTCTCGGCCGTGCTGCGGCGCGATTACCCGGTCATTCAGGGGGCCCTCCTGATCGTGGCGGCACTCTACGTTCTCATCAATTTCCTGATCGACATGCTCTACCTTCTCGTCGACCCGCGGGTGCGCTACTGATGGCCGCCGTCAGCACCCCCGCCGTCGCCGAGGCGAGCTTCGTCTCGCGGCTGGTCACCCGCAAGACCGTCATGGTCGGGCTTCTCATCCTCGTGGTCGTCGCCGCGCTGGCGATCCTGGCGCCGCTGATCGCGCCGTACTCGCCGAGTCGCCTCTCCGTGGTCAACCGGCTCAAGCCGCCGAGCGGCATCTACTGGTTCGGCACAGACGAGTTCGGCCGCGACGTGTTCAGCCGGACGATCTATGCCGGCCGGCTGTCGCTCCTCGTCGGCGCATCGGTCGTGGTATTCGCCGCTATTTTCGGTGTCACGCTCGGTCTCGTAGCCGGGTTCTTCCGCCGCCTCGACACGCCGATCGCCCGCATCATCGACGCCATGATGGCGTTCCCGGACATCCTGCTGGCGATCGCGCTCGTCGCCGCCCTCGGCCCCTCCCTCTTCACCGTGATCGTGGCGCTCGGGATCGTGTACACGCCGCGCCTGGCCCGGATCGTGCGGGCCTCGACGCTCGTCATCCGCGAACTGCCCTATGTCGAGGCGGCGCGCGCCCTCGGGGTGCCGACCTGGCGCATCATGTCCCGGCACGTGCTGCGCAACCTCGTCTCGCCCATCCTCGTGCAGGGCACCTTCATCTTCGCCTACGCGATGCTGGCCGAAGCCGGGCTGTCCTTCCTGGGCCTCGGCGTGAGTCCCGAGGTGCCGACCTGGGGCACCATGATCGCGGCCGGGCGCCAATATATCGGACAGGCCGACTGGATGACGCTGTTTCCCGGCATCGCGATCATCCTGTCCGTTCTTTCACTCCAAATGGTCGGCGACGGATTCCGCGATCTTCTCGATCCGCGCCTGAGAAAGGATCTTTGATCTCATGACGTTTCAAGAAGACTCCTCGCCCCTTCTGATCTCGGGCGTGAAGCCGGTGGGCTTTGGCCGGGGCGTGCCGCAGGAGGCAACCGATATCCTGATCGGAGGCGACGGAACGATCGCCGCGGTCGGTCATTCCCTCCAGGCTCCGGAAGGCGCGCGACGCATCGATGCCAAGGGAGCTTTCGTCTCCCCCGGCTGGGTCGATCTGCACGCCCATGTCTGGCATGGCGGCACCGACATCTCCATCAAGCCGCAGGTCTGCGGCATCGAGCGCGGCGTGACGACCATCGTGGATGCGGGCTCCGCCGGCGAAGCCAATTTCCACGGATTCCGGGAATACATCATCGAGCCGGCCAAGGAGCGCATCAAGGCCTTCCTCAACATCGGGTCGATCGGCCTCGTCGCCTGCAACCGCGTGAGCGAGCTCATCGACATGCGGTCCATCGACATCGACCGCACCATCGCGTGCGTCGAGGCCAACCGCGACGTCATCATCGGCATCAAGGTGCGGGCCAGCGGCGTCATCGTCGGCGCCTGGGGCATCACGCCCGTGAAGATCGCCAAGAAGGTCGCCAAGATCCTCAAGCTGCCGCTGATGGTGCATGTGGGCGAGCCGCCTCCGGTCTTCGACGAAGTCCTCGAGGTCCTGGGCCCCGGCGACGTGGTGACCCACTGCTTCAACGGAAAGGCCGCGGCGAACATCATGGAGGACGAGGACCTGTTCCAGCTGGCGCAGCGCTGCGCCAACGACGGCATCCGCCTCGACGTGGGCCACGGCGGCGCGTCGTTCTCGTTCAAGGTGGCGGAACTCGCGATCCAGCGCGGCCTCCTGCCCTTCTCGATCTCGACCGACCTGCATGCGCGCTCCCTCGACAATCCCGTCTGGGACATGGGCACGACCATGTCGAAGCTCCTCTCGGTCGGCATGCCGTTCGAGGCCGTCATCGATGCCTCGACCAGGGCCCCGATGGAGGTGATCGGCCTTCCGACGGAGAACCTCCTCTCCCCGGGCACGCGGGCCGAGTTCACATTGTTCGAGGTCAACGACAGCGATCTGCGGATCGTCGATTCCATGGGCTACAACGCGCATCTGCCGAGGCTGATCGAACCCGTCTGGACCATCCTCGGGCAGGAAGCCGTCAAGGCGAGCCGCTACGTCCCACCGCGGAAATCCGCCCTGGAGAGCTCCGCCTGTCCGCATTGCGGGTGGATCAACGCCCGATGACGGAGCTTCCCGACGATACCGTGCTCAAGGTCTCGGAGCTGCGCACGCACTTCGATCTCGGCAGCCGCGTCGCCAAATCGGTCGATGGCGTGAGCTTCGACGTGAAGCGGGGAGAGACCGTCGCGGTGGTCGGCGAATCCGGCTCGGGGAAATCCGTCACGAGCCTGTCGATCATGCGCCTTCTCTCCTCTCCAGGTAGAATCGTGGGAGGCAGCATCCTCTACCGCACGAGCCAGGGTCAGGTGATCGACATCGCGACTCTGCCGGAGCGGAAGATGCGGGCGATCCGCGGCCGGGAGATCGCCATGATCTTCCAGGAGCCGATGACGAGCCTGAACCCCCTCTACACGGTCGGCGACCAGATCGTGGAGATGATCAGGCTGCACGAACCGCTCTCGACGGTCGAAGCGCGCCAACGTGCCAGGCAGATGCTGGAACTCGTGGAGATCCCGGCGGCCGACCGCAGGCTCGACGAGTTCCCGCATCAGATGTCGGGCGGCATGCGCCAGCGCGTGATGATCGCCCTCGCCCTGTCCTGCAATCCCAACCTCCTGATCGCGGACGAACCCACGACCGCTCTCGACGTGACGATCCAGGCGCAGATCCTCGACCTGCTCCGCAGGCTGCAGCGCGAGATCGGCATGAGCATCCTGTTCATCACGCACAATCTCGGGGTGGTGGCGGAGATCGCCCATGACGTCGTGGTCATGTATACGGGCCGCGTGGTCGAGAAGAGCCCGGTCGCAAGCCTCTTCGAGCATCAGAAGCATCCTTATACGCGTGGCCTACTGGCCTGCATCCCGAACGCATCGCGGGATCGCGACGAAGCCGGCGGAAGGCTGCGGCTCAATCCCATTCCAGGCAACGTACCCCCTGTGACGGCGCTCCCGCCGGGATGCAGCTTCGCCCCGCGCTGCTCCTATCGCATCCCGCTCTGCGACGAGGCGCCGCCGCTCATGACGGCGGGTCCGTCTCATCTCAGCCGATGCTGGAGGCACGAAGCCCTATGAGCAGTGAAACCCTCCTGAGCGTCCAGGGACTCACCAAGCAGTTCCAGACCCGCAGCGGCACGGTGAAGGCCGTGGACGGCGTCAGCTTCGACGTGAAGCGCGGCACGATCGTCGGACTCGTCGGCGAGTCCGGCTCAGGCAAGACCACGGCCGGCCGATGCACGCTCCGTCTCGTCGAACCCAACGACGGGAAGATCGTCTTCGACGGCGTCGACCTACGCACGCTGTCCGAACGGGAGATGCGAACCTACCGCAGCCGGCTCCAGATCATCTTCCAGGATCCGTATTCGAGCCTCAATCCCCGCCTCAGGATCGACCAGATCATCGGCGAAGCGATCGATATTCACCGGCCTGTCAGGGGCAGCGCCCGGCGGGACCGGATCGCCGAGCTTCTCCAGCGCGTGGGCCTCAATCCCGATGCGGCGCGCCGCTACCCGCACGAGTTCTCCGGCGGACAGCGTCAGCGCATCGGCATTGCCCGCGCTTTGGCCGTGAAGCCCGACTTCATCGTGGCCGACGAGCCGGTCTCAGCGCTCGATGTCTCGGTGCAGGCCCAGGTCCTCAATCTGATCCAGGATCTGCAGCAGGATTTCGGCCTGACGATGCTCTTCATCGCCCACGACCTGTCGGTGGTGGAATATCTCTGCGACGAAGTCGTGGTGATGTATCTCGGGCGCGTCATGGAACGCGGCCCCAGCCGCGAAATCTACGCGATGCCGCGCCACCCCTACACGCAGGCGCTCCTCTCCGCAGCACCGCTGCCGGATCCGACGGCGAGCCGTCAGCGCATCGTCCTGAAGGGCGACATTCCGAGCCCGCTCAATCCGCCATCCGGATGCGTGTTCCGGACACGCTGCCGATATGCCGTCGAGGCATGCGCCGAAATCGTCCCGCCCCTGGAGGACGTCGGCTCGAACCATCACGTCGCCTGCATCCGTCACGGCGATCCTGAAGTGATTTCTCAAGGACTGACATTGTGAACGAAGTTCAATATCTGACTGCGTCGAACCCCTACGAGCGCCTGAAGGAGCTGGGCATCGCGCTGCCCAAGCCTCCGAGCCCGATCGCCAATTTCGTTACGCATGTTCAGGAAGGCAGCCTTCTGTTCCTGTCCGGTCAAGGACCGCAGGAAGCCAGCGGTTATCTCCATACCGGCAAGGTCGGGCTGGATGTCGATGCGGATGAGGCTTACGAACATGCCAGGTTGACCGGCATCAACCTTCTCGCTGTCATGCAGGACGCGCTGGGCGACCTGTCGCGCGTGAAACGTGTCGTGAAGCTCCTCGGCATGGTCAATGCGTCGCCCGATTTCGGCGAGCACCCCAAGGTGATCAACGGATGCTCCGACCTCATGATGGCCGTCTTCGGAGAGGCCGGCCGTCACGCGCGCTCGGCCGTGGGCTTCGGGTCCCTGCCCAACAACATCACGGTTGAGATCGAAGCCGTCATCGCGGTCGAAGATTGAGGCGTTCCTTCATGCCCGGATCAGCGCCAGCCCAACGTCGCCTCGATCCGCTCGGCCGCCCTGCGGACCGCGTTGGTGTAGCGGTCGCGATCCTGCATGACCCGATGCTCCGGCAGCACGATGGAAATCGTCGCGATGCACTCGCCCGAAGGATTGCAGATCGGCGAGGCGATGCAGGCGACGGAGAAGTCCGACTCGTTGATCTGGATCGACAGGCGCTCCCTGAGCGCAGCCGCGGAGGCCTCGGACAGCGCCTCCGGGTTCGTGTTGGCACGCCCCGTGGGCGACACCTTCGCGGCGTGACGGAACACCTCCAGGCGCTCCTTGTCGGGAAGATGACCGAGAAGAAGCCGGCCCGAGGCCGTCCAGTTCAGCGGCACGCGCGAGCCGACCTTGGACGTGACGCGGAAATGCCCGGGTCCGTCCGCCATGGCCATGACGACCATGTGGTCCCCATCCCGACCGCAGATCTGGATGGTTTCCTCCACCTCCCGGCACAGGTCCTGCATCTCGTGCGTGGCGACGTTCAGGAAATCGAGAGATTCGGCATAAGCCAGGCCGTAGTGGTACAGGCGCGGCCCGAGCCAGACCGTGCCGTCGCTGCGTCGCTGCAGAAGCCGCTTCTCCACGAGGTCCTCGATGATCACGTAGACCGTCGAGAGAGGCGCTCCGACCGCCTTGGCCACAGCATAAGCGCCTGCGGGCTTCATTTCCGCCTGCAGGAAATCGAGGATCTGCAGGGCACGATCGATCCCACTGACACGGGCGCCACGGCTGCGCTTCTCGGAAACGGGCGCCTCGGCAGCCTTGGAAAAATTGGTATCCACTGGATCTTCTCCCGGATCTTCAGAAATTGCGGTCCACCGTCACGACTGGCAGCATCCCGTCAGGCACTTCCCCAATAATGGAATATAGGCCATTCCGGCAATATAAAACATAGAGACAAACAGCCCCATGACCCAGAAAGACATTCGCCCCGACCTCGGCCTTCGCCCCATCATCAACGTATCGGGCACCATGACGTCGCTCGGCGCCTCCATCGTCGTGCCCGAAGCCGTCGCAGCCGTCTCGGCGATCCTTCCGCAATTCGTCGAGATCGGCGACCTGCAGAAGAAGGCCAGCCGCGTGATCGCGCGCCTGTGCGGCACCGAGGCCGGCTTCGTGACGGCCTCCTGCTCGGCCGGGATCACGCTTGCCGTTGCCGGAGCCATGACCGGACCCGACCTCGCTGCGGTTGAGCGGCTTCCCGATACGGCAGGTCTCAAGAACGAGGTGCTGCTCATGACCGGCCACATGGTCAGCTACGGCGCACCCGTCGAGCAGGGCATCCGTCTTGCGGGCGCAAAGGTCGTTCCGGTTGGTCAGGCCACCTCGGCTTATGGATACCAGCTCGACGGCGCCATTAACGAGCGCACGGCCGCCGCGGTTTACGTCGTCTCGCATCATACGGTGCAGTACGGCCTGATCCCGCTCAAGGAATTCGTCGAAATCTGCCATGCACGAGGCGTGCCGGTGATCGTCGATGCGGCTTCCGAATACGATCTGAGGGGGTTCCTCGCCACGGGCGCCGACATCGCGCTCTATTCCTCGCACAAGTTCCTCGGCGGCCTGACCGGCGGCATCGTGGCCGGCCGCACCGAGCTCGTGCGCGCGACCTACATGCAGAACATGGGCATCGGCCGCGGCATGAAGGTCGGCAAGGAGGGTATCCTCGGCACCATCGCGGCTCTCGAGGCCTGGGAGAAGCGCGACCATGCGGGCATTCGCGAGCGCGAGACGCGATATCTGGAACTCTGGGAACAGACCCTGTCCGGCCGTCCCGGCGTGACGCCGATCCGCGAGGCCGACCCGACCAACAATCCGCTTGATCGTCTCAAGGTTGCCATCGAGCCAAAGGGCGCCCACATCACGGCCTGGGATCTTGCCGATGCTCTCGCGTCCGGGCGCACGCCAATCATCGTCCGCGACCACGAGGTCGAGCACGGCTACTTCTATCTTGACCCGTGCAATCTCCATCCCGGTCAGGAAACGATCGTGGCCGAACGGCTCGTCGAGGAACTGGAGAAGGCCCGGCAGTCCAACGAGATCATTGCGACATCGCTGGAGGCACGGCGCAACCGTTCCTCTCAGGCGATCATGCGCTGGCCCGACTGATCGGGAGAGCGAAAAGAGGCGGCGAGCAGGGATCGGGATAACCGATGAACCGGCTCGCCGCTCCCGATGCTCAACGACTGGCTGACGCCCTCCTTCAGGATCAGGCGGCCTGACGCGTGAAGTGGTTCGGCCCGACTTCGACGACGCGATCCTGCGGGAGCCGGGCTTCTCTGCGGATGGCGTCCACTGCGCGGGGATCCAGCCGCGCGCCCGGATGGTCGAAGCGGATTTCGGGATCGGGCACGGCCGACAGCAGAAGGCGCGTATAGGCGTGCTGCGGGTTGGTCAGCACCTGGTGAACATCGCCCCATTCGACGATCCGACCCGCATACATCACCAGAATGTCCTCGGCGACGTAGCGCGCGGTTGCGAGATCGTGCGTGATGTAGAGCAGCGCGACGCCGAGATCCCGCTTCATCTCGTTGAGCAGGTTCAGGACCCCCAGACGCACTGACACGTCCAGCATGGATGTCGGCTCGTCGGCGACGATCACCTGAGCGCCCATGGCCAGCGTCCTGGCGATGTTGATGCGCTGGCGCTGCCCGCCGGACAACTCATGCGGGTGTTTGCGCACGACGGCGCCGGGATCCAGCTCCACGCGGCGCAGGAGATCGGCGATCGTCTCGTCCACCGCCCTGCCCTTGAGATGCGGCTGGCCGAGCGCGAGCGGACGCCGGAGGATGAAATCCACCGTGTGGGCGGGATTGAGCGATGCGAAGGGATCCTGAAAGATCATCTGGACGGCACGCCGGTACTCCTTGAGACCGACGGCTCCCGTTGCGTTCAGGTCCTTGCCGCGAAACAGAATCCTTCCGCTGTCCGGCCGATACTCGCGCATGACGAGGCGCGCGCAGGTGGTCTTCCCGCTTCCGGACTCGCCGACCAGCGCCACGGTCCGGCCGGGGTGCAGCGCGAAGGTGATGTCATGAGCTGCGCGCACGGCCTTCCCGCCATGACCGAAGCTCTTGCCCACCCGTTCCAATGCGATGATCGGCTCCTGAATCATCCCGATGCCCTCTCCAGCCTGACCGGATGTCCATGCAGCGACGGGAACGAGGCCCAGAGCTGCTTCGTGTAATCATGCTGGGGCCGGTGGTAGATCTGTTCCGACGTGCCCTGCTCGACCAGATTCCCGCGCAGCATGATGCCGATCCGGTCGCAGAACTGCACCATCAGCCCGAGATCGTGGGTGATGAACAGGACCGAGAACCCGCGGCCGCGGCGCAGTTCGTCGATCCGCTGCAGGATCTCGCGCTGGACGACCACGTCGAGCGCCGTCGTCGGCTCGTCCATGACCACGAGCTTGGGATCCAGGGCCATGCAGATGGCGATGACGATGCGCTGGCGCATGCCACCCGAGAATTGATGCGGGTAGTCGCGCATGCGCTCCGGCGGGATGTCGACGAGCCTCAGCATCTCGGCCGCGCGCTCCCGCGACTGCGCTTTCGAGTAGCCGCGATGCCGCTTCAGCAGGTCGTGGAACTGCGCCTCGACCCTCAGAACCGGATTGAGGGAGTTCATGGCGCTCTGGAACACCATGGCGACCTTGTGCCATCGGAACTCCCTCAGGGCCTTGTCGTCGAGGTCGAGCACGTCCTGCCCCTCGAACAGGATCCTGCCCCGGCGGATGAGGGCCGGCGGCTTGTGCAGGCGGTTGATCGCATAGGCGATCGTGCTCTTGCCGCAGCCGGATTCGCCGGCAAGGCCGAAAACCTCCCCGGGCGCGATGTCGAAGCTGACGTCATCGACGGCCCGGAAGTCGGTCTCCGCTCCGATATAGTCGATGGTGAGGTTTTGGACCGAAAGCAGGGGATTGATTGTCATAGACGGCCCTCCCCTCGCCGCATCAGCAAGGACCAGCGCGACAGGGTGTTGCCCGTGCGCAGGCGCGGATTGGCGACCTCGTCGACCGCGAAATTCAGGAGCGACAGCCCCGCGCCCAACGCGATCAGGGCAAAGCACGGACTCAGGATGTCCCACCAAGCGCCCACCTGCAGAGCCGAGGCATTCTGCGCGTTGAAGAGCATCATGCCCCAGGAGACCGTCTTGGGATCGCCGAGCCCGAGGAATTCGAGGGTCGCCTCCGTGATGACCGCGAAGATCACGCTGCCCACGAAGTTGATCCCCACGATTGAAATCACGTTCGGAAAGATCTCGAACAGCATGATGCGCCAGGACGGCTCGCCCAGCATCTCGGCGGACTTCACGAAATCCTTCTGCTTCACGGACAGGGTCTCCGCGCGGGTGACGCGCGCACCCCAGGCCCACGAGGTAGCGCCGAGGATCAGGGCGATCACCCAGGGGCTCGCCTGTCCGATGAAGGCCGCCAGAACGAGAAGCAGCGGCAGGTTCGGCACCACGAGCACCATGTTGGTGAAAAAGCTGATGACCTCGTCCGTTCTTCCGCCCTTGTATCCGGCAAGGATCCCGAGGATGGTTCCGACGGCCGTGATCAGCAGCCCGGCCCCGAAGCCGACGGCCAGCGAGGTGCGGGCTCCGTAAAGGAGACGGGCGAACACGTCCTGACCGATGCGGGTCGTTCCGAGCCAGTGGTCCCAGCTCGGCGGCTGATGGGGACGCCCGACGCGCCGGGTCGGATCGTATTCGGTGAGCCAGGGCGCAGCAACCGCCAACGCCACGATGATCGCGACGATGACGAGCCCGGTCAGCGCCTTCCTGTTGTGCGCGAAGCTTTTCAGAACGTCTCCCATGTCAGGCGCTCCGCAGGCGCGGATCCAGCAGGACATAGCTGATATCCACGATGAAGTTGGCCGTGAGCATGGCAAGGGTCATGATCAGCAGCTGCCCTTGGATCACGGGATAGTCCCGGGCGAGGATCGCCTGATATAGGGTGTTGCCGAGCCCCGGGTAATTGAAGACGACTTCCGTCACCAGGGAGCCGCCCAGCACGGTGCCGATGGCGATGGCCAGGCTGCTGACCGTGGGGAGAAGCGCGTTGCGCGCGGCATACCAGAACATCACGCGGCTATCCGACAGCCCCTTGGCCCGCGCCATGACGATGTAGTCCTCGCCCAGGAGATTGATCATGTTGTTGCGCATGGTCACCAGGAACCCGCCCGTCAGCACGATGGACAGGGTCAGGACTGGCAGGATGCCGTGGTGGACGACGCTGGAAACATATTGCCAGGAGAAGGCGGGATCCAGCGCAGGGTCGGCCGCATAGCCGGTCGGAAACCAGTCGAGCTCGAAGCCGAAGAAGAACAAGGCCACGAGGGACAGGACCATGGCCGGCATGGAGGTCGCCATGATGGCGCCGACAGAGAACACCACGTCGAAGATGCTTCCACGCCGCCAGGCCGCCATGATGCCGAGCACCGTGCCGAGGGTGAAGCTGATGAGCGTCGCGGTTCCCATGAGGCCCACGGTCCAGACGAGGGCGCGGCCCAGCAGCTCCGTCACGTGCAGCGGATAATACTTGATGGATCGGCCGAGATCGCCCGTGAAGACGCTCTGCAGATAGGTCAGGTATTGCTGCCAGAGAGGTCCGTCGACGAAGCCGAAAGTCAGCTTCAAGGCTTCGAGATTCTCCACGGAGAGATCACTCCCCGCGCTCGAGAACATGATCTCGATCGGATCCCCGGGCATGAGCCTGGGTAGGAAGAAGTTGACGGTCGCAGCAGCCAGAAAAGCCGCGAGATAAAATCCCAGGCGCCTGAATAGAAATGCCATCTAAACCTCAGAGCGGGGAAGCGGCCGCCCGCTTCCCCATTGCACTAGATCACTTCACCGGCTTGAGCGCCAGGAGATGGAGCAGCCGTGCGGGATTCTGGCGCGAGATCGTCGGGTTGACGAAGGGGTTCTCGCCGCTGGCCCAGCCCGTGAAGCGCTTGGTGTTGTACTGGTACCAGGTCGCGCTGTTGTAGACCGGGAAGATCGGCAAATTCTCCGCGACGATCCGCTGAGCGGAGTTCATGATTGCCTTCTGCTGGGCCTGATCCGGCGTTTGCGCGAACTTTGCCAGGAGGCCTTCGAGTTCGTCGTTGAACCAACGCTGGGCCGTAAATCGCGTCTTGCCGGCATCGGCCTTGGTGAAGGCGCGCTGATAGAGATAATACGGCGAGGCCGTCACCGAGATGCTGTTGATGGCGGCGTCGAAGGATCCGCTGATCAGGTTCTGCGACCAGACCGCCTCCTCGGGCGTGCCCATGCTGGCGTTGATGCCGGCTTCGCGCATCCCCTCGATGGCGATCTGGACCGTGTCGATCCAGTCGCTCCACGAATTCGGCACGATGATGTTGAAGGCGATCGGCGTCCCGTCCGGGTTGTCGCGGAAGCCGTCCTTGTTCTTGTCGACGTAGCCGGCCTTGTCGAGAAGCGCCTTGGCGTCATCCAGATTGTAGGTCGTGTACTTGCCGAACTCGGCCTTCACCTTCGGATCGAGCCACATCTTGTAGACTTCGCCGAAAGCGGTCGGGTCCTCGTTCAGGGTCGGGTAGCCGTAGCCCGCCACGTCGACCATGGCCTTGCGGTCCAACGTCATGCTGACCGCCCGGCGGAAGTTGAGATCCTTGAAGGCCTTGCGGTTGCTCTCGTTGGAGGTTTCCTGGTTGAACAGGAATTCCACCATGCTGCCTGCCACGTACCAGTACTTGTGGTGTTGCGGGTCCTTCGCGACGAAGGTCTTCTCCACGTCCGGCAGGAAGGCGACGCCCCAGTCGAGCTGGCCGCTGGCGGAAGCGGCCAGGATCTGGTTGTTGTCGGCAAGCTGCGGGAAGCGTATGCAGTCGACGGACAGACGTGCCGCATCCCAGTAATGCGGGTTGCGGCACTGGTCGTAGGTCTGCGGCGTGAACCGCGTCACCTCCGTCATCGGGCCGCTGCCGACCGGGTTCTCATTGGCGAAGGTCGCCGGCTCGGTAATGCCCTTCCAGACATGCTCCGGCACGATCGGCAGGGCGATGAGACGGTCGACCGCAAGCGCGCTGGGCTGGCGAAGCGTGAAACGGACGGTCTGCTTGTCGACTTGCTCGACACCGCTGATGAACTGCCAGATCGAGACGAAATCAAGGGCTGGGTATTGCTTGATGTAGTTGTAGGTGAAAACGACGTCGGCTGCCGTGAGAGGCTGCCCGTCGGACCACTTCAGGCCATCGCGCAGCTTGAATTCGATGCTCCTGAGATCCTCGGCGAGCTTGTAGCTCTCGGCGAGGCGATAGTTCGGCTTGTTGTTGTCGAGACGGTTGAAGACGATCAGCGGCTCGTAGATGAAGTCGAGCGTGCTCTGCCGCGCCGACGTCTGGTTGAAGGGGTTGAAGTTGCGCACCCATGTGGTCGCAGGCTCGATGTTGACCGTGAGCACGGTCTGGGCGGCGGCGGGGAGCGTCAGGGCTCCCAGCATAGTCATGGCCATAAGCGCAGAAGATGGTTTCATTGCAGTTCCCTCTTTTTATTGAACCTTTTATGCACGCGGACGGCTCACTTACAGATGCCGGGCGAAGATGTCTTCGACCTCCGCATGAAGCTGATGCACATCGACCTTAAGCGAACCGAGGCGTCGCTTTCCGGCCTCGATTCGCGCCAGGGATTGTTGCGACAGCGGGCGGGCAGCCCTTGCCGCCGCGAGGCTTTCCGCCGTCGTGCCGTGGCTGTGCAGGGCGATGTCGCACCCGGCATCGAGCGTCTGACGCACGCGCTCCGGTAGCGGCCCACGCAGCGATTCCATGAACAGGCAATCGGAGATGAGCACGCCCTGGTAACCGAGCTCGCCCCGGATCAGGTCGTTGCAAATGACGGGCGAGACCGAGGCCGGCTGCTCCTCGTCGTAGGCGGAATAGACCACATGGGACACCATGGCCCAGGGGGTGTCGATCAGATCCAGGAACGGCTTGAAGTCCGTCGCCCCAAGTATGTCGCGGCTTTCGCGCACCACCGGTCGCTCCTTGTGGCTGTCGGTCGTGGCGCGCCCGTGGCCGGGGATGTGCTTCATGATGGGCAGGTTGCCCACCTCGAGCAGACTGTCGACCACGACGCGGCCGAGAGCGGCCACCCGCTCCGGATCCGGACCGAACGAGCGTGCTCCGATCACGGCACTCGTGGTGTCGAAGACGAGATCGAGGACAGGCGAGCATCCGCTCGTCAGTCCAAGCCCCGTCATCATCGTGCCCATGGCGTGCGAGGAGAGACGCAAGGCATGCTTGGCGAGATCCATGTCACGGTCGGCAAGTCGCGAGAAATCGCCGAAGGAGCGGAAGAGCGGCCACGGGCCGGCGTCGAGATGCTGCACGCGCCCCCCTTCCTGGTCGGTGAAGACCGGCGCATCGTCCCGCCCGACTGCCTCGCGGAACTGCTCCACCAGTGCCTTGACCTGATCCGGCGTCTTCAGGTTGCGACGTCCCACGAAGAGGCCGTACGGATTGGTCTCACGGAATAACGCGACTTCATCGGCATTGAGAACCGGATTTGGAATGCCGACGAAGAGAGCAAGTGGAATGTTTTTGGACATGAGACTCTGCGTGTTTTTGAATGAAAGGTCTTCGAGACAACGGCACCTATGTCGCGGCGACCGCCTTGGACGTTCGCAGCATGTCGGCGTAGATCCCCTTGCCCGGAACCGGGATCTCGATGGCGCCGACAGCGTCGATGTAGAAACGGGCGGGACCGGGATCGCCGATGACCGCATAGGCATAGCCCATGGACTTCATGGCTTGGAGCGTCCGGTGCAGCAACGCGGCGCCGATCCCCTGCCCTCGAGCAGCCTCCGCCACGCCGGTGGGTCCGAAGAAGCCGCGCGCAACGGCATCATAACAGGCAAAGCCGACCAGTCCGCCTTTGCTGAGGGCGATGAGGCAGGAGGATGGTTGGCGTCCGATGGCGACCGCGGCTTCGCTCGCCCAATTCTCGCTGAAGTGTCTCCGGATCCAGTCCACGACAACGTGCCGCTCCGGAGCGAGGACCGGCCGGATTGTCAGATCCGTTCGCTCGGTGCGCTGCCCGAGACTTTCAAGACCCGGGCCATAGAGACTGACAAGCAGGTCGCCCATGTATATTCCATAACTAAGAAATATCTATTTTTATAGTGTACTATATTTGGGTCAACTCCTCCCGTTACGTCAAGCATGATCTCCGTCACCGTCGAGGCGGTCGCCGTCCGGGGCAATCAGGGGAGCGCCCGACAGCCTTTCGTTAAGCCGCTCGGGAACAAGACGGGCTGTGCAGAACTTTTAGCACAAGGCCATGCTTGCGATGATTTCCGCCGGATCTTGTACCCAGTTCGGACTGGGCCGGAAGTCAGCACGACCTTCCCTCGTTCCTCACGGGACCACGCCGGGGGTAGGTTCCTTAGAAGTTTTGTGCGGGACTCCGGTGATATCGATGATCCAATTCAGACATTTGCAATGCTCGCCGCCCCGAGGCGCTGGACGAGTAGGTATTGCCAAGCTTATGATTGGACATATTTCGTGATTGGTTCACCTGTGTTCATATCATGTACGATACAAGGAGTGTGTGCGAGCGTATTGCGAAAGCAACCTGCCAAGCTGACTTCTGCTTATACGCTCCAGTGCCGCCCGATTAACGGGTGTCGGCCGAATTGCGGAGACGATTGAGAATGAAGGTACCCTGGCGGCGACCCGTCCTCATCGCGATCGCGAGTTGCGCTGCGGCATTTCCCCTGCGGATTCAACTTGATTTCGGGCATGGATCGAGCCTGCCCATCCTGAACGAGGCGGCCCTCGCAAAGGGCGGCGGCGATTCAGGCAATAACGGTGGCGGCAACGGGAACGGCGGGAACAGCGGCGGCAAAGGCGATAGTGGGAACGGCAACGGCGGCGCCGGCGGCCAAGGCAACGGCGGTGCGAACGGCAACAACGGCGGCGGAGGCAGCAAGGGCGGCCCAGGAGACAGTGGCGGCAATGCCGGTGGCCAGGGGAATGCAGGCAGCAGCGGGAACGGGAGTAACGGGGGCAAAGGCAATAGCGGCGGCAATGCAGGCAGCCAAGGCAATGCCGGCACCAATGGGAACGGAAATAGCCGCGGAGGCAACGATTCTGGCGCTACCGGCAACGGTGGCGGGAAGAGCAATGGCTCGTCGGGCGGCAATGCAGGCAACGGCAATGGGAACGGCGGCAGCAGCGGCAAAGGCAATTCCAATGGCGGCGGCATAGGCGGAGGAGCGAGCCGCGGAAACAGTGGAGGTACCGGAGGCGGACTCGGCCGTGGCAATAGCGCCGGTGATGTCTCGGGCACCAATGTTGGACGCGGCAACAGCGTCGGTGGCGGTGTTGACGCCTCTGCCGGTGCGGGCAAGGGCAACTCCCCTTCCAGCGGCAACGGCGGCACGGCAAATCCAGGCAATGGCGGGAAAGCCGGTTCCAGTACCGGGGTGAGTGCAGGCGCGGGCGGCAGCAAGGCCAATCCCCAAGCCGGCGGGCTGGGCGTCGGCAATGCATCGAGCGGCAAGTCCCCGCAAGCCAATGACAGGACCCAGAGGAACAACGGTAAGGCGCCAGCGAGCCGCAGCAAGGCCGCTGTCGCTTCTCCTGAGAGGCCCGGCCAAGTTAAGGCTGCCGCTCGACCGCAGGCAGCGAAGGCTGCTCAACCGGTCAAGGCTCGGCCGAGACAGGTCATTCCGGTCGTCGAAGAGATTGATCGTCGTCCCAAACCACGGAGATCCACACGCTCCATCGTAGCGTCGGGCCTATCCCAGGAAGATCTGGATAGGCTGACGGCAGAGGGATTTCGTGTCGAGGCCCGTACACGGGGCAGCATTGCGCCCCAGGTAATCCGACTGCAGGTTCCAGCAGGCCTCTCTGTCGCGCGGGCTCGAGAATTGGTCCGGCTAGCCGATGCTCGAGCATTGGTGGATTTCGATCAGTTCTATTATCTCGATGAACATCACGCCGCCTGCACGGGTGCCGAGTGCCAGGTTCCCTCTCCCGTAAATTGGGCTTCGCTCGTGAATTGGTCGGACGCCGACACCCCCCGGTGCGGCCCGGCTCCCCTGATCGGATTGATCGACACCGGTGTGAATGTCGAGCATGCGGCTCTGAAGGGACAAGCTGTCGAGGTCATATCCCTGCCTGAGCGCCGCGCCATGGCTTCGCTGCAGGACCACGGCACTGCTGTCGCAGCGCTCCTCGTCGGGCGGCCGACCAGCCAGACGCCCGGTCTCCTTCCAGGAGCCAGGATCGTTGCGGTTGACGCCTTCTACCGCGATGGCGGCACGGCCGATCGAACGGACGTGATGACACTTGTGGCCGCCATCGAAGCGCTGGCCGAGCGCGGAGTGAGGGTCATGAACATGAGCTTGTCGGGACCTTCCAATGAGGTTCTACAAAAGGCCATTGCGGCGGCCCAGGCCAAAGGCATCGTGATCGTTGCGGCAGCCGGCAACAACGGAGCCGGAGCTGAGCCCTCCTATCCGGCCGCCTATCCGGGCGTCGTCGCCGTTACGGCGATCGATAACGATCTGAACGTATATCGGCGCGCCACCCGTGGCCCCTATGTCGATCTGTCCGCTCCTGGTGTAAATGTCTGGACGGCCTCGGCGAAGGGTAGTGCGATGTTGAGAACAGGGACATCCTATGCAGTTCCCTTCGTATCGGCTGCCGCAAGCCTGGTGCTCGCATGGAATCCGGCGTTGGATGCCAAAGCGGTTCAATCCCAACTTGAAGCGCACACACGCGACCTTGGTCAGCCTGGGCGCGATCCGACCTTCGGCGTCGGCCTCATCCAGATGTCAGGCCTGTGCAAGCAACCGGTGGAAGCTCCGACGGTCGCATCCGGTCCTGAGCCATCGTCTGCAGCATCCTATCAGGAACAGTTCGTGGACATCCCCTGATTGGCGCCCGGTCGCCCGATTGGGCCGCGGTCGTCCGAAGCTGCTCGACTCACCGAAGAACGCGGCAATGGTCGACGCGGACGACCCTGCTGTGAGTAGTCAGGAATCGTCATCCGTATGGCGCGCTGAATCAGCTTCAGCTCCTCCTGCAAATCCGTGAGGCGCTGGAGCAACTCAACATCCGTCAATCCTCGGATAGAGCACTCGTCACATTGCCCGAATGCCCGGATTTTCCTCAGAATGGCTGGCCCGATGGAAGGCGTTGCAAGCCATTGGGCATCCGTGATCTCGGCCACCTCTTGGCGAGTGGGGCAACGCCCTTCGAACTCATTCCGAATGACGCATTGCAGCCTCGGAGAAAACCGGTTCAGGGGAAAGGGCTCGTCCGGCGACATATGTTCTGCTCCTGGCTGAAGCGGACCTCTATCGCAGGTTCCAATCTTGTCCCCCCAGAGGCAGAATGAAGGCCAAGCCTAGGCATTCCTGCCGAACTATACCTATGGGTCGGGAGCCGTGGTGCCGAATTCAGCGTCGCTGCGGGGCGCGTTCGGAAGCTGACGGTCAAGAGATTCACGGTAGCGTAGGCAGCCACGGAGGAATTGCGGCCACGCCGGGACCCTGATGTCGTTCGGAATCGGTTCGGGCAGCAATCCCCATAACTGCGGATGATGCCAACAGAGTTCGTGACCGCTGCTGTCGCGATGCGCGCGGATGCCATTGCGGAGCCGGACCACCTCCGCAATGAGGGCTTCCCGTGAAAGGTCGGTAAGATCGTCATCCATGTTAGCCTGCCGACGTGGTTCGAGCCAAGGATCATTACAGTCAAATGCAGTCGACGTCGTTCGCCGCCGTGGTGATCGGCTACAAGGACGGACAGGAACGAACCCATGTCCTGGCCGGCCGTTCACGCTGCAGCCGCCGAGCCTTCACGGGCCGAGGACCGAATGGAGCTTCGTCCTATTGCTCAGGCTCTCGCCTGAATCTCAGGCCTGGTGTACTTCTGCAACTTTGATGTCTGTCTCGGCAACGACGCAGGTGATCCCGCTTTTCGCTTCCTGAATGCGGTATTGCGGCTCGTAGGAGGTCTCGGGGATCAGCTGAATAATATAGTATACGTGATGCCTGTCCTTGCGGGGACTCGCGGGCACCACGGCTTGACCAATCTCGAACTTATGGCGCATGGGGCACCTTTCTCCAGCTTGACCATTCCCCCGCCACCCCTACGTCATGCTTACATTCGATCATAAAAGCTCATGAGCGAACCGGAGGTTCCTTGCCGGGTGAAAGAACGCCGGACTCAATCCTACGCTCGCGGAAGAGATCACAGGCGATCACCGCATGCCGACAGCCTCAACGAGGGTGAGAACGTCTCAAGAGAGCCACAACAACCTATGAAAAGCTTGTCGTTCCGACCTAGAAGTCATCCGGAGCAATCGAGTTACCGACAGGCCTGTTGCTTCGTCGATAAGAACGAGGAACAGCCAACGGCCGTCCTATCGGTTTGGGAACAAAGCGGCATGCTCATTGTTGGTAGCCGGGTTGTAGCCCAGCCAAGTTTGTACGTGTGGGCATGCATGGCCGGCTGTTCTTTGCTGGCTAGCCTGTAGAGATTTCCAATTCGCTAAGCTTACCCGCCTTGCGCAGGGTCGGAGCAGTCACGCATATGGTCGTATCTGACAGAGCTTCTACATTCGGGAGCTTCTTCCTGGGTGGTTTCGAATGTTCAAGCCACTGGCGAAGTGACGGCCGCAGGCTCGACCTCCTGGCGAGCACGCAACACGACCGGCTTGCGGCAAGGGACTACGAGCTTCTCGCGCGGCATGGCATACGGGCTGTTCGAGACGGCTTGAGATGGCATCTCATCGAGAAGACGCCCGGCCACTACGACTGGAGCAGCTTTCTGCCGATGCTGCGGGCCTCTGAGGCTGTCGGTACGCGCGTCATCTGGGATCTGTGCCACTACGGCTATCCCGACGATCTCGACATATGGTCGACCGCCTTCATCGATCGGTTCGCTCGCTTCGCCTCCGCGGCAGCCCAATTGATCAAGGAAAATAGCCGCCATGTGCCCGTGTACTGCCCCGTTAACGAGATGTCGTTCTGGGCCTGGGCCGGCGGCGAGGCCGGCCGCTTGAATCCGTGCTGTCATGGTCGGGGCGCCGAGCTCAAGCGCCAGCTCGTGCGGGCCACGATCGCCGCCATCCAGGCGATACGGGCGGTCGACCCCAGAGCTCGGTTCATCACGGCGGAGCCCCTGATCAATGTAGAAGCCGGACTTGGTGACGAGGAGCACGTCAGAAGCGCACACGCTTATCAGCAGGTGCAATTTGAGGCCCTCGACATCCTCTGCGGTGCCAGCGAGCCTGAACTGGGTGGCGCGCCGGACTATCTCGATATCGTGGGGCTCAACTATTATCCTGACAATCAGTGGTATCATGGCGGGTCGACGATCCCCATGGGCCACCATGCATACCGACCTCTGCACACCCTGCTGGAGGAGGTGCGTCTGCGCTATGGACGCCCGCTTCTCATCGCGGAGACCGGCGCCGAAGGCTGCGGTCGATCCTCCTGGTTTCATTATGTCTGCTCGGAGGTTCATACCGCCCTGGATGCCGGTGTGCCGGTCATGGGCGTTTGTCTTTACCCGATTGCCGACTACCCTGGCTGGGATAACGAGCGGGCCTGCAGCGTCGGTCTCCTGACTGCTCCCGACGCGCAGGGGCGCCGTACGGTCTTCCCGCGGCTTGCGCGCGAACTGCAGCATCAGCGGGCCCTTTTTATAGTGTTCGAGGACAGCGAAGCCCAGCCTGCGCCCTCAGTCGCGGCGGAGTAAAATCGATGTGGCGGGAAGATAGTCCCTTGATCAGCCTAGGGCGCAGCCGGTCGAAGGCCGGCGCGGCTCCGGCCATGCTGGCGCCGTCCACCTTCCTTCAGGGCCCCTACCGCTTCGTCCTTCACTACATCGTCGGCCGCCCCTGGCAATTCGGTGCGTTGCTCCTCACGGTGGTCGGAGCCGCAGGCTGCGCGGTGGCCGTACAGTACGTGATGAAGCTCCTCGTCGATGGAATGACCGGGCCCCGCGATGCGAGCACGGCCGTTTGGTCGGCACTTTTCCTGTTCGTAACCTTCATCGCCGGAGAGAGCATCCTGTGGCGGATCACGGGTTGGCTCGCCTGTCGAGCCACTCTTGGCGTGGGCGTGGACATGCGCCTCGACCTGTTCAGCTACCTGAACGGTCAGCCCATGCGCTACTTCGCCGACAATCTTGCCGGCTCGCTCGGGCAGCGCTTGACGGCGACCGCAGGCAATTTCGG
The DNA here is from genome assembly GCA_035944695.1 of Microvirga sp. GTDB lineage: Bacteria > Pseudomonadota > Alphaproteobacteria > Rhizobiales > Beijerinckiaceae > Microvirga. The sequence continues at coordinate 32,460 of DASZBB010000264.1, forward strand.
GGCGCTCACGAACACGGTGGTGTGGCGCATCCTGCCGCCTTGCATCGAATTCATGGGCGCCTTGGTCGTGTTCCTGACCGTCGACTGGCGCATGATGCTGGTCCTTGGCGTCTTCGTGACGGCAGTCACGGGCGGCCTCATCTGGTTCGGCGAGCGCGGACGGCCGCTGCATCGGACATACGCAGGTCACGCAGGCGTCGTCGCAGGCGACCTCGTGGACGTCATCACCAACATGTGGGCCGTGAAGTCCTTCTCAGCCCGCGCCCGCGAGGCGGAACGTCTCGCGCAGGGATTCCGCGAGGAGGCTCGCGCGCAAGGGCGCAGTTGGCTCTATCTCGAGAAGGCGCGGGCCCTGCACGACGTCGCCCTGTGGATCATGGCGGGCAGCATGCTGTCCTGGGCAGTGTATCTCTGGAGCTTGGGAGACATCACTCCGGGTGATGTGGTTGTCGTGTCGACCCTGACCTTCCGCATCCTCAACAGCTCCCGGGACCTCGCCCTCTCGCTAGTCGAAACCGCACAATATGTGGGATACATCGAGGACACGCTGCGGGTGATCGCACAGCCTCAATCGGTGGTCGACGCCCCGAATGCCAAGCCTCTGGTCGCCCGAGGCGGGTCAGTGGAGTTCCGGGACGTGAGCTTCTCCTATGGCGACACCAGATCCGACACCGTGCATCGACTGAACCTGCGGATCCCGGCGGGCCAGAAGGTCGGGATCGTCGGTCCCTCAGGGGCAGGCAAGTCTACCCTGATCCACCTTCTGCAGAGATTGTACGACGTGCAGTCCGGCGAAGTTCTCATCGATGGGCAGCGCCTTACGGAAGTCGGGCAGGATTCCCTTCGCGCCGCTCTGGCTGTAGTACCCCAGGAAATCACCCTGTTTCACCGCACGCTCATGGAGAACATCCGATTTGCCCGGCCGGACGCCAGCGACGAGGAGGTCTACGCGGCCGCCCGAGCCGCCTGCTGCGACAGCTTCATCCGTGCGACGCCGGAAGGTTACAACACCCCGGTCGGTGAGCGAGGCATGAAGTTGTCAGGCGGCCAGCGCCAACGGATCGGCATCGCGCGGGCCTTCCTGAAAGACGCTCCGATCATCATTTTCGACGAGGCGACTTCGGCGCTCGACACGGAATCCGAGATGGAAATCCAGCGTTCGCTCGTGCGACTGATGCGCGGCCGCACGGTCATCGCGGTTGCCCACCGCCTCTCCACGCTTACGGCATTCGACCGCATCATCGTCGTCAAGGGAGGACAGATCGTTGAAGACGGGACTGCTACGGAGCTGCGGCAGCGTGGCGGCCTGTTCGACACGATGTGGCGTCTTCAGGCGGAAGGCCTGTCCGTAGACGAGATTGTGGAGAGTGTCGCATGATTGGCATGCGATTCGGTGATAGGCCGGCTGCCGCCTGCGAGCCACAGAGCTGATGAAAGCCGACTACGAGCTCAGAAAGACCGCCCCCTTGGCTCTCGCGGTGTTTCTGCTCGTCTCGTGGCTCAAGGCACCTTCTCTCTACATGGCTCCCCGGATGTGGTCAGAGGAAGGTAATCTCTACTTCGCTCCAATCCAGTCGCTCGGCCTTTTCGACTCCCTGACGTTGGTCGTTCGCGCGAACATTCAGTTCCTCACAAATGTCATCGTCTACCTGGCGGCTCAGGTTCCACTGGCTTGGGCGGCACATGTCACAACATATCTCTCACTCGCGATTGCGGCGTTTACAGCGCATCTGATCGTCCTCTTTTCCGCCGCCTATGGAGTCAGGCAATCGGTCTGCCTTTTGGCCGTCATCGTCTGGGCTCTCCTGCCCCCCACCTATGAGGTCTTCGCGACGGCGACGAATGCCCAATGGGTATGTTCCATCTCGATCCTTCTGATTTGCGCTCTTCCTCCGCACGTCCTTCAGACCCGCTACGAGCCCGCACTCTACGCCTGGGCGATCGCCTGTGGGCTCACAGGCGTCCCGTCCTGCATCGCTGCGCCGGGCTTTTTCCTGCGCGGCATCGCCGAGCGATCACGACCACATATCATTACAGGGACTATCCTCGGCCTTTGCGCGCTCGTTCAACTCGCTATCATCATCACCCATCCGATCGAGGGGCGCTCGTTTTCGTTTGCTCCTTCGACTCTTCTCCTGCCTGGACTGCTGCAAACCGTCATCGGGCCTATCGTGAGCGCAGATATCGCCGACCTCATCGGCGTGAAAATCCGCTCGCGCGACGCAGGAGCGAATATCGTCACGGCAGTGACCATCCTGGCGAGCATCTGGCTGATATATCTCGTTACAACCCTGGCGTGGTCGCCACGCCGGAAAGGGCTTGTTGTCGTTTTGCTGTTCCTCTGGGCTCTGCAGTCGGTGCTCAACACTTTTGGGGCCTTCGGCAGCTATCCCGAGGGCCTTATCTCCGGGTGGGGCGGAGCACGCTATTACCTGTTCGGCTGTGTATGCTTCCTGCTTCTGCTCCTTCTTGGGACAAGCTCCCAAGACCACTTGGGGCGCCGGATCAGCGTCGGGTTGGTCTGCCTGATGGCGGGTGTGTCCATCGCACAGATGATCATGAGCCCTTGGACCCGCACTCTGACAGAGGGACCGTCCTGGGCAGATGAGGTCAAACGCTGCGTCCCGGGCCAGCCTTGCATCGTGACAGTCTGGCCAGGCGGTGTCGAATGGACGTTCGAGATCCGCCAACCTGACAGAGCTGAGCGCTGAAGTGCCACGCTTCACCTCTGGATCGCAGCGATCTTCCGTGTCGCCGAGGCTCGGCGAACAGCACGCTCAACACCGCAGTGGGATATCGTTTTCGGTCAGTTTGAAACTTTTAATGGCCGCGGTTGTTGGTCTGCAGTCGCGTTGGATCCGACATCTTGAGCCAGCGGGAGATTTCGCTTGGCTCCGAGAGATAGCGGACCGGTTTCCTGACGAATAGTTGTCTCGATCTGCATCTCCAGTTTTAACCCCGGTCGAGGAGATGAGAATTGCATCAGTGAATAAAATGATTGGCTTTCGCGCTTCACACCCTTCGAAGCGCCCAGACTTTGGATAGCCTTTCACGGCTCCAAACCTGGAACTTGGTCTTCCATGAAAGGAATGTGGGCTTTTGGCGCAATTCGAACTCACGCCCAATCCTCTTCGCAGGAAAATCCATTCCCTCCGCGAGGACGAACCGGTTGAGGGTCATCCCCGAAGCGATCGGTCAGGGTGGAGGACGCTCGAGATCGAAACGCCGTCTCTCGGGAAGGGCCGTCCGCTGGTCGTTGACCTTGACGGGACCCTCATCGCGTCTGATCTGCTGATCGAAACAGCGTTCTCCGAACTGAGCAAACGCCCTCACGCCTTGATCGGCATGGTGGCGGCTCTCGCTCGCGGCAAGGCCGCCCTCAAGCACCGGCTGGCAGAAGCTGCGATCTTCAATCCGAGCCTATTGCCCTACGACCTGGCAGTATTGGAAGTGATCGGGCGAGCCAGGGCCGAGGGGCGGCCGGTTTATCTGGCTTCGGCCAGCAATCGCCGACTGGTGGAAAGCGTAGCCGATCACCTGAAGCTCTTCAGCGGCTGGTTCGCTTCCGACGAGACAACAAACCTTGCAGGTGCCCGCAAGGCGGAGTGCCTCGTCGAAGCCTTCGGCGAGGGCGGCTTCGACTATATCGGCAACGACGCTGCCGACCTACCTGTCTGGGAAAGAGCCGGGAAGGTGATCGCGATCCGAACTCCGGCGCGCGTCAGGAAAAGCTTTGCCCGGCACACGGTTGATGTAGAGCATCTACCCTGCTCCCGTCCGACATGGCGGACTTGGGCGAGGATGCTGCGGGTGCATCAATATGCGAAGAATGCCCTCGTGTTCGTTCCGCTGGTAACCTCGCATCTCTTCACGGGGGCCGCGTTCACCCAGGCGCTGCTGGCTTTCGTGGCTTTTTCCCTCTGCGCATCAAGCATCTACATCCTTAATGACCTGGTGGATCTGCAGGACGATCGCGGCCACCGCAGCAAGTGCAACCGCCCGCTCGCCAGCGGTGCGATTCCCCTTATGCACGCACTGATTGCCATACCGATCCTCTTCTTGGGTGCCCTTGCCATAGCGGCAAGCATTACCCTGCCATTCCTTGGCGTTCTACTCGCATACTTCATGCTGACAACAGCGTACTCGTTCGCGCTCAAGCGGATGATGGTTGTCGACGTTGTCATCCTGGCGGGATTGTATTCAGTCCGCGTGATCGGCGGCGCGGTTGCAACGGGCGTGGCGATCTCGGAGTGGCTGCTCGCCTTCTGCATGATGATTTTCATGTCGCTTGCGCTCATTAAGCGTTATGTGGAGCTTGCCGCCCGGCGCGACGCTAACCTCCCCGATCTGACCAGCCGCGACTACAAGAACAGCGATCTGGACATCGTTGCAGCACTGGCCGCGGCCGCAGGCTTCAACGCTGTCACGATTTTCGCTTTGTACATCTCCAGTCCGACGGTAAAGGAACTCTATAGCCATCCTCGCATCCTCTGGCTGGTCGGTCCGCTCCTGATGTTCTGGATTGCTCGCGCGATGATGATGGCCAGTCGACGCCAGATGGATGATGATCCCGTGGTCTTCGCCGTCAAGGACAAGGTCAGCCTCATGACTCTTGCGGCAGTCGGCATTGTTCTCATCGCGGCAATCTAGGGATCGGCGATGCAGTTCGCCCGCTATATCCTGTTCGCGATCATTGCGACGCTCGCCAACCTTGCCGCCCAAGAGGTCGTGATCCGCCTGTCGCCGGTGGCCCCCCTCACGTTTTCCATCCTCGCGGGCACAGCGGCAGGATTCATCCTGAAGTACCTGATGGATAAGAAGTGGGTCTTTGACGACGACTATAGCGGTCACCAGCAGGAGCTGCAGAAGATCACTCTCTACGGCGTGTTCAGCGTGTTCACCACGTTGATCTTCTGGAGCTTCGAAGTGACATTCTGGGTCATCTGGCGTACAGATTTTGCTAAGTATACTGGCGCCGTGCTTGGGCTTGCGATCGGCTACGCTGCCAAGTTCGCGCTCGACCGGGCTTTCGTGTTCAGGGAGCGACGAGCATGACGGAGCTTACCGGCTGGGGACGATATCCCCGCCATCCGTCCGAGGTGCTCAACCCGACGACGCCCGTCGCCGTGCCGCCGCTCATGACAGCCCAAACGGGGCTCGTCGCCCGCGGGAATGGACGAGCCTATGGTGACGCTGCGATCGGCGAAACGGTCACGCTTTCGACCCGAAGCCTCGACCGCATCCGAGCCTTTGATCTGTCGACAGGCCGCATTCGCGTCGAAGCCGGCGTGCTTCTTGCCGATCTCCTGCCCGTCGTCGTCCCGCAAGGCTTCTTCCCACCCGTCGTGCCCGGCACCAAGTTCGTTACCATGGGAGGCATGGCTGCCGCGGACGTTCATGGCAAGAACCACCACAAGGATGGAGGCTTCGGCGATCATATCGAGTCGCTTGTCCTGGCCCTTCCGGACGGGAGCACGGTAACCTGCTCACGGGACAGGAATCGCGAGCTTCTGCTGGCCACTCTTGGCGGTATGGGGCTTACCGGCACGATCCTCGAGGTGACCTTCAGGTTGAGGCAGATCGAAACCGGTTGGATGCGGCAGAAGGTGACCGCTGCGGCTAATCTCGACGATGCACTGCGCCTCCTGCAGGATTCCGGAGCTGTCACCTACTCCGTTGCCTGGATCGATTGCTTGGCCCGCGGCATTTCGCTGGGACGCTCGCTGATTTTTGCTGCCGAGCATGCCACCCTTCAGGATCTGGAAAGGCTGCGCCCGGGAACGGATCCTTTCCCCTCGCCTCGCCTCGGACGCCTGTCTGTTCCCGTCGATTTTCCTTCCTTCGCACTCAACCGCTTTACGGTCTCCACATTCAACGAGCTTTACTTCAGGGCCGGCGCGATGAAGGCCGGTTACCCTCATCTCGTGCATTGGGATCCCTACTTCTTCCCCCTTGACGGGATCGGTAGCTGGAATCGCATTTATGGCCGGCGGGGCTTCCTCCAACACCAATGCGTAATCCCGACGGAAAGGGCCCGTCATGTACTCGGCACGATCCTTGAGCGCGTCTCCCATCGGGGCACCGGATCGTTCCTTGCCGTGTTGAAGCAGATGGGGCCAAGCCAGGGCGATCTCTCGTTTCCCCTGAAAGGCTTCACACTTACTCTTGATTTGCCGGTGACAGAAGACGCATTCTCCCTCCTCGACGCAGTCGACCGGTCGGTGGTCGAATCCGGCGGTCGGCTCTATCTCGCCAAGGATGCGCGGCAGTCGCCCGCGACCTTCGAGGCCGGATATCCCGGCCTTTCGCGTTTCCGTGACATCCGGCGAAGCATCGGCGCCGCCGGCCGGATATCTTCGCGCCTGTCGACAAGGCTTGGGATTTGATGGCATCCTCGAACACCCTTCTCCTCATCGGCGGCACCTCTGACATTGGTCGAGCGACGGCTCTCCGCTACGCCGAGGCTGGATGGAGGATTCTGCTCGCCGCTCGCAATGAGAAGGAAGCCCGCCGAAATGCGGAGGACATCGCGGCGCGTACCGGAGTGGAAGTCACGACCTATAGCCTGGATATTCTGCAGACGGATCGTTTCGAGAACTTCCTGGATGGCCTGCCGCACCTGCCCGATACGGCGGTGTGCGTCGTAGGTGAGCTTGGCGACCAAGTCCGCGGACAGAGCGACCCTGCGCATGCCACCCTGCTTCTGCGGACCAATTTCGAAGGACCGGTTCTTCTTCTCGGTGCCATTGCCGAACGTTTCCTCGCACGCGGATCAGGCACCATCGTGGGCGTCAGCTCAGTAGCGGGAGATCGCGGACGTGCCTCGAACTATCTTTACGGCGCCGGAAAGGCGGGGTTTACGGCATTTCTGTCCGGTTTGCGGAACCGGCTCTCACCCAAGGGGCTGCGGGTGATCACGGTCAAACCGGGGTTCGTGCGCACGCAGATGACTGCCGGCATGAGGCTGCCTCCCCTGCTGACTGCTGAGCCAAACGAGGTTGGCCGCGCGATCTTCGATGCCGCTGAAAAATCTCGTAAGGATATCGTCTACGTCCGCCGTATTTGGCACCCGGTGATGATGGTGATCGGTGGCCTTCCCGAAGGGATCTTTAAGCGTTTGAGGCTTTGACATCAGCGACAGGTCGAGCCTTCCTCTTTGATCGAAAAAGCGTACGACGAGGCGAGCGGCGATTTGTCGAAACAACGTAGCAGATCGTCCGGGCTGCCATAAATCGCGATGCATCCGGCCTCCCTTAACGCCTGCTCGGCAAATCCTCCCGATAGAACGCCGATGGATTTCATCTGCGCGTTGCGCGCAGCCTCGGCATCGTAGGGCGTGTCGCCCACCACCACAACCTCGTCGGGGCCAAGCCCTTGAAGCTTCGCGAGAGCCGCCTGGAAGATGTCAGGGAAGGGCTTTGAGTGCTCCGCATCGTCCGAAGATGTGGCGGAGTCGATCAGATCGGCAATGCCGGCGATTTCCTTGTACTGCTCGACCTCATCCGCATTGCCCGAGGAGGCCAGGACTGACCGCTGACCCACCGCGTGAATGCGCTCGAAGAGGTCCCGCACACCGGGAAAAGCCCGGACCTTGGGCAGATAGCGTCGCTTGAACAAGTCGGCGCGGAAATCCTTGATCTTCTCGCCCTGCTGCTCGACGAGTTTGGGAGGCAAAAGGCCGTGCAGGATCTGATCGCCTCCCTTGCCGATCTGCGAGCGCAGATCCTGAAAGGCGATGTCGTGGCCGAAATGGTTGAGCGCCTCGACCCAGGCCTCGGCATGAAGATCGACGGAATCGATGAGAGTGCCGTCGATGTCGAAGATGACCGCTTTGATCATAGGAAATCGCCTCTGTTCTGAGCAACTTCAGCCATGCTTTAGCTTGAAGAACAGGATCGTGCCCGCCAGCATGAGCGTGACACCGTTTGCGGCTATGATGGGAACCTCGCTCTTCAAGAAGCCATATGTCAGCCACAGGGCAAGGCCGGTGATGAGGACCAGAAACATCTTGAGCGAGATGTCATTGGTCGAGCGCGTACGCCAGACCCGAACTACCTGCGGGATGTAAGCCGAGGTCGTACAGATCGCGGCCGCGTAGCCTATATAGTCCATCAAAGCCATGGGAAGGGCACCCTCGGGTCGAGAGGCCACTAACGTTGGTATTTGCTGCGATGTTCCTGGCCATCCCTCATTTTCGCTACGCAAGGAGAGCAACGGCCCATCGTCCGGCGTCGGGGTGAGATACAGGGCGAAGCGCGTCATACATGGCCGGCGGCACCGACTCCACAGTGGGGAGACTTCAGGCACCTCCCGAGCAGATCGCCGCACCATCTACTACCGCGCCTGGCCGCCGTCCCTTGGGCCGCAGCGACTGACGCGACAGCGTCTTCTTAGGCTGGTTGTCATGGGATTCCGTCGAAGGAATGCAATGGAGCACCTCGCTTCGAAGAAGCCGTCTCTCAACCAACTGCCAAGATTAATGCAGCGGATACGAGCAGATCATAGACCATCTACATTTCACGCAAATTATGCTTACCCCATCTTGGGTGATGTCAATTCTTAAAGATCTATAATCTTGGCGCCATAACGCGTGTATATTTCTAATTTACTTCGAATTGCACAGCTACCTGGCAAAGATATCATTCTTATAGGCACTCATACTTCGCTTGTTCAGCTGAATATGGACTTTTCGTAGGAAAAACAGCTCAACAGACCTTGCTCTTCAATACAGGTCATTGCATTGCAGCGAGAATCCAATGTTGAACCATTCTCCAATTCGAGCCTGCGTCATGGGAAATATAGACCTTGTGCGCCCGCTCGGTTTAGCCGGCGTTCGATGCGCAGTGGCTGCGCCCCGGGGCCATCCGGTTTTCCATTCACGGTTCGTTTGCAAGGCCTCCTCATGGGTGGAGGACGAAACCAATGCCAACGCAAGAATTGAGGCTCTGCTGCGGTTCGGAGCGGCACAGCGGGAGCCGCCGGTACTTTTCTACGAAGGGGATTCTCAACTGCTGCTGGTCTCCCGCCACCGGGAAGCACTCGCGCAGGATTTTCGCTTTGTCATTGCGGACTCCACAATTGTCGAGGATCTGACCGATAAGGCGCGGTTTCAAGCGCTTGCCGCGCGTCTGGATCTACCTGTCCCAGCCGCTCTCCTCATCAACGCGTCGAGCAGCAGCCTCTCCGACATTGACTTGCGATTCCCGGTCGTCATCAAGCCTACGCAGCACCGGGGGGCCTGGGCGGCTATCGAAGGAGCAGGCAAGGCTCTAGTAGTCAACAATGTGGAAGACTTAAAGAGGCTCTGGCCTCGACTGGCTGCAGCCGATCTGGACCTTATAGTGCAGGAAGCCATTCCCGGTCCGGAAAGCTGCATCGAGAGCTACCACGTATATGCCGACCAAAGGTGTACAACGGTGGCTGAGTTCACTGGGCGCAAGATCCGGACATTCCCTTTATCCTGCGGCCACAGTACGGCTCTCGAAACAACTGATTGTGCTGACGTGAGGGCGCTGGGACAAGACATCGTCCAAAAGCTTGGTCTGCACGGCGTCGCAAAGTTCGATTTCAAACGGGGGCCGAACGGAAAACTCCATCTCTTGGAGATCAACCCGCGTTTCAGTCTTTGGCATCACCTCGGGGCTATAGCGGGAGTGAACATACCTGCCTTAGTCTATGCAGATCTGGCGGGTCTGCCGCGACCACAGGGAAGAACGGCTCGCGCCGGCGTGCGCTGGTGTAAACCTTGGGAGGACGTACGCGCCGCGCGAGCTTGCGGCCTACCCACCTTCACCTGGCTGCTATGGACCCTGCGTTGCGAAGCGAAATCCTCAATCGCATGGGACGACCCCATCCCATTGCTGCGAGGAGCTTTATCCAGACTCCCTTATCGGAAGGTTCATTGAAGGAGACACGTTCCGCAACATCTAGGGCTTGTCCATGAGAACTGCCATCATCTCCGATATCCATTCCAATTTAGAGGCACTCGAGGCAACTTTGCAGGATATTGCCGCGCGTAACGTCGGATGTATTTTATGTCTTGGGGACATAGTAGGATATAATGCAAATCCCATGGAATGCATTCAGATGCTGCGGGAGCGCGATATTCTGTGTGTGGCGGGCAATCACGACCGCGCTGTTGCAGGTCAGATCACCACAGAAGGCTTTGGCTACACTGCCGCAAGAGCCGTTGCTTGGACACGCCGCCACCTTGATACTGATGCTCTCGCATACCTGTCTGCGCTGCCGACGGACCTTACTATTTCGAAGGCGCTCGTCGCAGTCCATGGGGCGCTTCATCCCGTAACAGGACGAGAATCGGTCCGGCTTGACACCGAAGAGCGGCGGCGCTTGAGCCTCAACGCCCTATCCACTCATACATCAGGAGCACGCATCTGTGCCTTCGGACACACACATCGGCTTGGAATATACGAGCTTCGGGGCGATGTCGTACGTGAACTGACAGGAGATCGGGTTTTTCTTCGGGAAGACGGCTGGTATCTTGTTAATCCAGGAACGATCGGGCAGCCGCGCAGCTCAGATCGAAGAGCCACTTATATGATCTTCGACGCGGCAAAAAGCGAACTCACGACGCATCGGATCGTCTATGACACGATGCCTCCCTTCAGGAAGTCCCGAAAGGCGGGTTTGGTCCCAATCTGGGCAACCTTCCCCCAACCTGTCGTCAATGCGATGATGCGGCTCCCGACGCCTGTTCGGACAAGCCTCAGACGAGGATTGGAATTTCTTAAGCTGGGACCGTCATGTTAAGTCGGTATAGCTGCCCGGCCGTCAGACCTCAGGACGACAGACAGATACTGACTCTGCTCCTACAGGAGCGGGGTTCCGCCGGTGACGGCGTAGATGCCGCCTGTCATGTAGCTGCCCTCGTCCGAAGCCAGCAGAACGTAGATGCCAGCTAACTCCTTGGGCTGGCCGGCACGACCCAACGGCGTGTCCTGGCCGAAGCTCTTCACCTTTTCGTCAGGCATGGTGGATGGGATCAGCGGCGTCCAAATCGGCCCCGGTGCGACTGCATTGACCCGGATGCCCTTGCTGCCCAGCATCTGGGCCAAGCCTGCAGTGAAGTTCGAGACGGCACCTTTGGTCGAGGCATAGGCCAGCAGCATGGGGCTGGGCTTGTCCGATTGGATCGAAGTGGTGTTGATGATGGATGAGCCTGGGCGCATGTGAGGAACGGCCGCCTTGGCGAGGTGGAACATGGCTTCGATGTTGGTGCGGAACGTATAGCTCCATTCCTCGTCGGGGATGTCCTCCAAGTTCTCGTATGTGCGCTGGAAGGCGGCGTTGTTCACCAGGATGTCGATGCGGCCAAACTCGCTCACCGCCCGGTCGATGACAGTGCGGCAATGCGCGGCCTCGGCGATATCGCCCGGCACCAGCACGCAACGGCGCCCCGCCGCCTCGACGTGGCGGGCCGTCTCGCGGGCGTCCTCGTCCTCCTGCTCGTTCAGGTAGCTGATCAGGATGTCGGCGCCTTCGCGCGCGTAGGCGATGGCCACCGCGCGACCGATCCCGCTGTCACCGCCGGTGATCACGGCCACCCGCCCGACGAGTTTGTCACAACCCTTGTAGCTCGTCTCACCATGATCGGCCTGGGGCGTCATCTCGGCTTCGGTGCCGGGCGGTTGGATGTGTTCCTGGTCGGACTGGCTCATGCGGGGGCTCCTGCTCGCGAGAACCCGTCAATCACCGGCGACATGGGAAGTTCCCCTACCGCCAGGATCGGGTTGGCAAGATCGGACTATTGCCTACGATCGATCTTCTTCCCTGCCGGCCTCTCCCTGTAGTCTTTCCTCGTACCACTCGGCCAAGTCGGAGGCGAAATCCTCATCCTGGTCCAAGCGTACCAAGAAGGCCGAAGCCAGGAAATAGTGGAACGGGATATCGGATTGCTCATCGTCGAGCATGGCGTCGACCTCAGGGCTGGCGAAAAGCTGGCGGCTGATCTGGCCGTCTTCCATGCCCAGGACGACAGCGACCTGTCCGGGCTCCAGGGTGATCGTGGTCTTCTGATCCTTGCTGTCGGTCATGCTGACGGCTCCCTCGGGCGATGCTTGGCCCCAAGCCCTCAAACACAAAGATTGCCGCAACGTTCCTACCAGGGATGGTTGGATTGCCTCCGTCCGAACGCCCACCAAGGGGCAGGTCGTTCAGGACTGACTTGAAAGGGAACGTCGGCCTCCGATCCAGGTTGGTTCAATCCGGTCTTGGTTCGCAACAGCAGCCTGAAGGACCGTCAAAGCACTCAAGCGGCGAACCCGGCGGTAGTGCATCGAGCAAAGAGGTGATTCATGACGACTCGGAACCACAACAACCGCAGCGAGAAGCAGAAGGGGCACGTACCCGACCGAAGCGACGAAGCCGTTCCGAAGGGTCACAGCAAGGATGCCGGGCATCACCCGCATCATGGTGACGGCGGCGGTGGCGTCCCTAAAACGCAGGGCCAAGGCCAAGCGAACGAAGGCGTGGACAACCGCAAGCAGAACCGCGGGCACGGCTAGGAGGCACGCCTGCGATCCGACATCCGTTCTACGGAGCCCCCCTATGCCGGATCCAGACGATCGGCATCGGACGCTCTCTGCAACCCTACTTTTGCCTTTTCCAGCTTCTGCTCCGCAGTCCGGAGCACCTCGAGGGCCATTACCTCGGCGTGCTTGAGCGCATCGGAAGTCCCGATAGGCCTGACCAGCTTCCGTAGACTGGGTCCCGTTCCACTGCCCGAACGGGGCTCCTCGTCGCTGCACATCTGAAAGGCCCGTAAGGCACTGCGGCTACCTGGATACAGGAAAGGGGCGTGGTGCGGCACGACCGCCTGTCCCGGGAACCTCGCCACCCTCGCGGTGTTCATGACGTTTGCGCGACGGGAGAGCGAACTATGCAGACATGGTGGCTGACGGCATTGGGCTTGGCGGCGGGGCTGTGCACCAGTCTCAGCTTCGTGCCGCAGGTGATCAAAGCTTGGCGCGAGAGTGACGTCGAGGCGATCTCGAAGCGCATGTACGTGGCTTCGCTGATTGCCTATGGCCTATGGATCGTGCACGGGCTGATGATCGCAAGCGTGCCCGTTATCCTGTTCAACGCCCTCAACGTAATTTTTGCTGGCATCATCCTGGTGCTGAAGCTCCGGGGCCTCAAGGCAGCGGGAGCACGCTGAACGATGGATGTGTCTCTCTCAATCCTGATTGGATCCGCCGCGGGCTGTATTGGTCTCTACAGCTTTGTGCCTCAAGTTGTGAAATGCTGCCGGACCGGCGATGTCGCGGCCATCTCGCTGCGCATGTTCGCGGTGCGCACCTTCGGGCTGTTGTTGTGGACGATCTATGGCTTTGCACTCGGGAGCCAGCCCGTGCTAATCTTCAGTGCTCTCGGCTTGGTGCTCAGCTTGGTTATCCTCGTCCTGAAGATCCGTGGCTCGCACAAGCAACTCGCGGGCGAAAATTGCCGTCAGCACCAGCCGATCGGAAGGGCGCAAGCACGGCTGAATCCATGACGGGTTGAACCCGAGGTCAGAATACCTCAAGCGCCAGCATCATCGCCTTTGATGATCGACCGGATCTTCTGCGCCAGGGCATCCACAGCGAAAGGCTTCGTGATCATCTGCATTCCCGGCTCCAGGAAGCCAGCCGCCAAGGTCGCGTTCTCAGCATAGCCAGTGATAAAGAGGATCTTGAGGCCGGAGCGCCCTTCGCGGGCGGCATCGGCGAGCTGGCGCCCATTCAGACCCGGCAGACCGACATCCGTGATCAGGAGATCGATGCGCCGCCTGGATTGCAGGATCTTGAGCCCTTCCGGCCCGTCGGCCGCCTCCAGGGTCCGGTAGCCTAGATCCTCCAGCACCTCGACAATCAAGCTGCGCACCACCGGCTCGTCCTCGACCACCAGAACCGTCTCGCCAGTCTCGGCCCTCGGCGCCTCGGCCAGGGTCGCCGATTCGATCTCCGCTTCCGTCTCGCCGCGATAGCGCGGCAGATAGATCTTGATCGTGGTTCCCTGCCCGACTTCGCTGTAGATCTTCGCGTGCCCCTCCGACTGCCGTGCAAATCCATAGACCATGGACAAGCCAAGGCCGGTGCCCTGCCCGATGGGCTTGGTCGTAAAGAACGGATCGAAGGCCCGGGCGATGACGTCCTGCGGCATGCCGGTTCCCGTGTCCGTTACGCAGATGCAGACATATTGGCCTGGCTTCACGTCCCGTTGAGCCGCAACATACGCATCGTCAAGATGGGCATTGCAGGTCTCTATCGTCAGCTTACCGCCGTCCGGCATAGCATCGCGAGCATTGATCACCAGGTTGAGAAGTGCGCTCTCCAGCTGGTTGGGATCGCACAGCGTCGGCCAGAGACCACCCGCCAGAACCACCTCCAGAGTTACCGTCTCGCCCACCGTGCGCCGGAACAGGTCCTCCAGGGAGGCGACGAGAGCGTTAGCTTGCACGGGTCTCGGATCGAGCGGCTGGCGACGTGCGAAAGCAAGCAGCCGATGGGTCAGCGCGGCTGCGCGGTTCGCCGAGGTCGTAGCCGCGGTAATGTAGCGATCGGCGGTGTCGGTCCGTCCCTGCGCAATGCGCGTGCGCAGCATATCCAACGAGCCGATCACCCCGGTCAGAAGGTTGTTAAAGTCGTGGGCGATGCCGCCCGTGAGCTGCCCCACGGCTTCCATCTTCTGGGACTGTCGCAGAGCCTCTTCCGTCTCCCGCAACGTTTCGGCCGCAGCTCGCTCCGTCGTGATGTCGCGACCGATGGCGTAGAACAATCCCTCCTTCGGCACAGCCGTCCAGGAGATCAGCCGATAGCTGCCATCCTTGGTCCGGAAGCGGTTCTCGAACCGGAACGTCTGTATCCCCTGGTCAAGGCGTGCAAGTTCTGCGAGCGTACTCTCGACATCGTCCGGATGTATCAGACCCAGGAAGTTGCTGGCCAGAAGTTCCGCCTCCGACCAGCCGAGCATCGTGGTCCAAGCCGGGTTGATCGCCAACAGGGTTCCGTCCGCCCGGCACACATCCATCAGGTCCGTGCTGAGCTGCCAGATCTGGTCCCTCTCCCGGGTCCGTTCCTCCACTTCGGCTTCCAAGGTTTCGTTCAGACGCCGTAGCGCCTCCTCCGCACGCCGGCGCTCCTCGATCTCCCGCTGCGCTTTCTGAAACAGGCGGGCGTTGTCGATGGCCACCGCCGCCCCCGCCGCCAACCCGACGATCAGTCGTTCGGAACGCTCGTGGAACACGCCGGGCTGCGCATGTCCGAAAAACAGGCCGCCGATCACCTCGCCCGAACGAGACGTCACCGGCACGGCCAGATAGCTGCGGACAGGCAGGTGGCCCGGGGGCATGCCCCTGTGTGGCTCAGATTGCCCGTAGGCTGGATCCCCGGTGATGTCGTCCGATCGGACGATTCGCTCACCGTTGAAAGTGGGAGCGAAGACACGCGTGTTGCGCGGCATCGGGAATTTCGAGAAGGCTTCGTGCGGAACGCCGGAAATCGCATAGAGCATGTAGCTCTCGCCCGCCGGATTCTCCACGTTGTAGAAAAATGCGCCGAACTGGGCTCCGGTGAGCTCGACACCCGCATCCGTCACCTTTTGCACCAGCCGATCCAGGTCGAGTTCGGATGCGGCAGCCGCGAGGGCCGTGTTGAGGATCTCCAGGGCACGGGTCTCCTCCAGCAGGGCATCCTGGCTGGCGCGCCGCTCCGAGATGTCCTCCGTGGTGCCGTACCACTTGACGATTTGCCCATCTTCCCCGCGCCGTGGAGAGGCACGCGAGTGCATCCAGCGATACTCGCCGGTGCGCATCCTGACGCGGTGCTCGATGTCATAAGGCTCCCCTGTCGCAAGGGAGTGGGCCCACGCCTTCAAGGACGGTTCCAGATCGTCAGGGTGCAGGGTCTGCGCCCAGGTCTCGCCAAGTCCCGTGGTGCCAGTCCAGTCTTGCCAGCGACCGGCGACGCGATCGAGCTGACCTTTGGGGAGAGCCGTCCAACTGACCTGGGGGTTCAGTTCGACCGTATGCCGGTAGTGGTCCTCCGCCTCGTGCAGCCGGGCCTCCGCGTGCTTGCGCTCGGAGATGTCACGGTAGAAGACCGCTAAGCCATCAGGAGCCGGATAGGCCCGGATCTCGGTCCAGGCCTCCCGTCCGTCAGGCCAAGTGTACCTGTTCTCGAACATGACGGGTACGCGCTCTGCCATGGCCTTCTTGTACAGCTTGCCCAGCGCAGAGTTCTCCGTGTTCGGCCAGACTTCCCAGTGCGTGCGCCCGACGATTTCGGCCTCGGCCCGCGTGTCCAGCCGCAAACCCGCTGGGTTGATCCGAAGGATGCGGAACTCCCGGTCGAGGAGCACGAAGGCCTCGTCCATGCCATCGAGCACTCCCCGGGCCCGCTCCTCGCTCCGGAGCAGGGCCTGCTGGCCGAGAACCTTGCCGGTCGTCTCCGCTGCGGCGCAGAACATGCCGGCAATCCTGCCGTCGTCGTCCCAGACCGGGTTGTAGGAGAAGCTGAACCAAGCCTCCTCCCGGTAGCCATGCCGCTCCATCGGGATCAGCAGATCCTCGTGCCAGCTTGCCTGGCCCGCAAGGGTCTGATCTACGAGCGGTTTGATCTGCTCCCAGATGTCGGACCAGACTTCAGCGAAGGGGCGGCCGAGGGCGCCCGGATGCTTGGAGCCGAAGATCGGAACATAATCGTCGTTGTAGAGGAAGGCGAGATCCGCTCCCCACGCAATGAACATCGGCTGCTTGGCGTTGAGCATCAGGCGCACGAGGGTGCGCAGCGTCAGCGGCCACGTTTCCGGCTGGCCCAACGGCGACGTGCTCCAGTCATGCGCCCGCATGCGCGCGCCCATCTCGCCGCCGCCATCCAGGAAGGCGTAAGTGGAGCTGGGATCCAAGCCGCTCTTGCTAGTATCCATCTGGATCCTCGATGACAGATTGGGAAGGACCTAGCCGAGCATGCCGAGACAGATCAAGCCGAGCGGACCAACAGCAGCGGTACTCCTGAACGAGTTTTTGCGTGTTACGGACTAGGATCATGGGCAATCGACAGAGGTATTCCTCAAAGGCGAATGGATTGCCATTGGATGCAAGGAGAGCGAAACGATGGTACGGGCTCATACAATCTAGAGCGGCCCAACGGGATCTCAACGTCGACTCTGCCCGTTCATCGAAGCTTGGCGCAGCCTGGGGTTCACCCCGGACGATCTGCACTGCACCATCAGCCTCCCTGCAAACGGTGACCTTATCCCGGAGAATGCGCAACCCGTGCGACGGCTATGACTACAGCGCGGCATTGTCGTTGACATTCAATGACTTAGCTTGTGGAGATTCGCATCGAGCGCTGCATAGCCCTCTTGCGCCAGCTTTGCTATGCTCCCGGCGATTGGCGAATGCTGCCGAGAGAGCGGTCAAGGCTGCCCCGGAGGAGGCCTATCCTGAACACCCGCCTGATCCGCAAACTTGAGCACTTTGATCACCTCTCGCATGAGGAAAGACAGGTGCTGGACGGGGCTGTCGTCAAGCCAAGGCTGGTGAACAGAGGCGAGGATATTGTCCGGGAGGGGGATCGCCCCACCGAGAGCATTCTTCTGCTGGACGGCTTCGCCGGGCGCTACAATCTCCTCCGGAACGGCAAACGCCAGATCACAGCCATTCACGTGCCCGGCGACTTCGTCGACCTTCACAGCTTTCTCGTCAAGAAGATGGACCATTCCGTCCTGGCGATCACGCCCTGCTCGATCGGCTCCGTCTCCCACGAGATTCTCCGCGGCATCTCCGAGAACCACCCCCATCTGACCCGTCTGCTTGGAGTGAACATTGCCGTTGATGCCGCGACCCACCGCCGGTGGATCGTAGCCATGGGGCGGCGCTCGGCCCTTGAACACACGGCTCATCTGATCTGCGAGCTATTCCTACGCCTGCGGGCTGTTGGACTCACGGAGGATGACAGTTTCAAGCTTCCCCTGACGCAAGCAGACCTCGGCGACACCCTTGGGCTCTCGACCGTTCACGTCAACCGTGTCGTCCAGGATCTGCGGAAGAAGGGCTTGATCACTTGGCGCGGCGAAACGCTGGTCATCGACGACTGGGAGCGTCTGCAACAACTTGCCGAGTTCGACGCGACCTTCCTAAGCCAGAGAGTCGAGCCGCGATAACATGGGCGCGACGAGCGGGTACTAGAATGGCCTCTGACCCATCGGCTGCCCGGCCGGAACGGGCAGGCCTCGATCGAACCAAGCGGAGGGCTCGCCCAGTCGTGGACACGGACGCGGTCGGCCATCTCGCCCCGCGCCCGCGGTCAGTGAACGGGGTTCCAGGGAGGTCCCAGGGTCAATGACCCGTGGCGGCGTGGGGAGCGGCCACGGGTTTCGACTCCGGCGATCCCCGTTCTCGCAGGTAGATGCCCAGCACCAGCAGCACCCCGATCGACAGGAACTCGCTCTGCCAGTTCTGGAAGCTCTCATACCAGAACTCCGGATCGGCGAGGGTGTCTGCCATGGTCTGCGGCGGCTGCCGATGCTGAAGGGCCTCCTCGTTCATCCGGCGCGTGCTGCCCGCCAAGTGCAGCCAGAAGGAGGCGAGAAACAGCGTGACCAGGGCAATGCTGAGGGAGTGGGAGTAGAACTTCAGCAGCAGCCCGCCGCGATGCACCGGCCAAGGCGCGTCGGGATTGCCACTGTGCCGTTCCGGGGCCTCTTCCTCTGGATTGGCCTCATCGGGCTTCTTGGATTCCGACGAGCCCTTCTGGAACAGGAAGACGGTCAGCAGCACGTAGGCCGCCATCTGGAGGAATTCGCTTTCCCAGTTCTCGAACACAGCGGAGATGAAATGGCCGCTGGCTATGTAGTCTGTAAAGCCAGTGGCGGGCAGCTCGTGGAGGCGGAGCTCCTCGACCTGTGCCCTCCATCCGGTGAGCGCCTGTCCCACGAGGGAGATCAGGAACAGAGCAAACAACGTGACCGACAATCCATTGTCCCGCAGGAACCGACGCATACGCCCGACCTCACACGCAAACTGCCACGGTTGGACAACGCCCCGCGGCATCCTTGGTTTCCACCCCTGCCCTGCGCTTGATATCAGCCCAGCCCGTTGTATCCGGTACGGCTCGGAGGGGGCATGCGCGGGCGCCTAGCTCCCGTCCGAGCACCTGCCGAATTGCCTGCCCCGGTGCCGGCGTGTCGAACGGCTATTTCAGGATCGGCCGGGCGGAACAGGCTTCCTTGAACCCGCCGCTGCCATAACCCGTCACAAGATGAACGGGATGCCGCGCCCGCGCGTGCGTCGGGTCATCTTTTCTTGATTTAGCTCCTGTCGCCCGGGCCGCTCCCGGCGGCATGCGACTGGACAGGCCCCGGCGTCATCCGGAGCAGCACCCGTGACACGTCCTCTACAGCGTAGGGCTTGTGCAGCAGCTCGAAGCCGTGCCTTCCCTCTTCCGCCAACACGTGGCTGTAGCCGGAGGTCAGCACCACTGGAAGCCCGGGATAGCGCTGGCGGATTTCCCGGCCCAACTCGACACCGCTCATCCCCGGCATCACCACGTCGGAGAACACCACGTCGAACCGGCTGGCATCCTCCTCGAGCAGCGTGAGAGCCTCGCTGGCGTTCGCCGCCCAGGTGGTCTCGTAGCCGAGATCCTGCAAGAGCTGCGTCGAGAACCGGCCAACCTCGAGATTGTCCTCGACCACCAACACTCGGCATCCCCGCCCCTCCTCGTTCGGGTCGGACCCGCGTCCGCTGTCTCCGGCGTCCGCCGCGATGCCTCTTTCGGTCCTCGGCAGGTAGAGCGTGAAGGTCGTGCCCTGCCCGACCGTGCTTTCGACGGCAACGTCGCCGCCGGACTGCTTGGCGAAGCCGTAGACTTGGCTGAGGCCAAGGCCTGTGCCCTTGCCGACTTCCTTCGTGGTGAAGAAGGGCTCAAAGATGTGGCTCAGCCTATCGGGCGGAATGCCTGACCCGGTGTCGCTGATCGACACGGCCACGAACCTGCCCCGTCCGCCCGCGTGCCCTCGAAGCGACGGCATTCTGGAAAGGGAGTCCACGTGCACTCTCAAGGTACCCTCGCCGTTCATGGCGTCGCGGGCATTCACTGCCATGTTCACAAGGGCCGTCTCAAACTGGGTGACATCCGCCTCGACGAAGCAGCGCTCGCAGGCAATGTTGGTGACGATCCGGATGCGGCTTCCGACGAGGGTATGCAACATGTCGCTGATCGCCCGGATGCGTTCTGGCACTTCGAACACCTCCGGCTTGAGCGCCTGCCTTCGGGCGAAGGCGAGCAACTGCCCCGTGAGCTTGGCGGCGCGGTCAACGGTGTCCGAGATGGCATCGACGTACCGGATCCGCCGCTCCTCAGGTAGGTTGGGACGGCGCAGGAAGTCGACTGACGAGCGCACGATGGTGAGCAGGTTGTTGAAGTCGTGGGCCACGCCGCCGGTGAGTTGCCCGACCGCCTCCATCTTCTGCGCCTGGCGCAGCGCCTCCTCGGCCCGCCGGTGCTCCGTCACGTCCCGACCGATGCCGTAGAACACACCGTCGCCGGGAACGCCCGTCCATGAGATCGTGCGGTAGCTGCCGTCCACGTGCCGGAGGCGGTCCTCGAAATCCACGAGACGCTCGCCCCGTGCTAGTCCCTCCATGGCGACGGCCAGCCTTGGGCGGTCGTCCGGGTGGGTGATCTCCATCATGGGAGTGTTGAGAAGCCAATCCTCGTCATGGCCCAGCACCCGTGACCAGGAGGGGTTGATCGCCCGGCGGCTGCCATCGAAGCCGAACACGCCCATGAGCTCGTTCGAATTCTGCCAGATCCGGTCGCGCTCCTCGGTACGCTCGGCGATCTCCCGTTCCAGTTCCTCGCGGGAGCGGGTGAGGACCTCACGGGCCTCGACGATCTCCTGGATGTCCGTGCAGGTGCCGAACCAGCGTGTGATCCTGCCCTCCTCGTCCCGAACCGGCTGCGCCCGCCCGAGCACCCAGCGGTACTGACCGGAGCGATGCCGCAGTCGGTATTCGATGTGGTACGGTTCGCCCGTTTCAAGGCAATGGCGCCAGACGCCCCAGGCACGCTCCTGATCGTCCGGATGGAAGATGCCTGCCCAGGCACTGCCATCGGTCGACCCCTGCGGCACGCCCGTGTAGTCGTACCAACGCTGGTTGAAGAAGTCGTGATAGCCGTCCGGCCGCGTCGACCAGACCATCTGGTCGATGGAGTTGGCGATAGCTTGGAACCGGGCCTCGCTCTCGCGCAGATCGGCCTCGGCCTGCCTCCGGGCGGTGAGATCGATCGTGACCACGAGGAGGCGGGTGGGCTCTCCCCGCGTGCCGTCAAGGCGGGTGACACGGCTGTTGGCCCACACGACGGCACCGTCCGGGCGCAGGTAGCGCTTGTCGATCGAAGCGGGCTCGCCGGTCTCCAGCACCCGCGCCACGGCCGTGAGGGTCGCCGGAAGGTCGTCCGTGTGGGTGACGTCGGTGATCCCGAGCCTCAACAGCTCCTCCCGGGAGCGTCCGAGCATGCGGCAGAGTTCGTCGTTCACCTGAAGCGCGCGCCCGTCGAGGCTGACCTCGGACAGGCCGACGGAGGCCTGCGCGAAAATGGCCGCGAGCCGCGCCTCGGCCTGCCGACGCTCGGTCAGGTCGAGCATGGAGCCGATCATCCGGATGACACGTCCTTGGTCGTCGCGGATGACGAAACCACGGTCGAAGACGTAGGCGTCCGAGCCATCCGCCCGCAGGAAGCGGTACTCCGCGCTCCAGGTCTCGTGAGCGCTGGCAATGGCCGACTGGATGCTTCCGATCACGCGCTCGCTGTCGCTGGGATGAATATGGTCCTTCCACCAGGAGCCGTCCGTCTCGGTCTCCGCATAGCCGAAGAGCCTGGTGACGGCCTCGTTCCACAGGATGCGGTCAGCGCGGAGATCCCAATCCCAGATCACGTCGTTGGTGGCCCTGGCCGCCAGCCGGTAGCGCTCCTCGGTTTCGTGCAGCGCAGCCTCGCCCGTGCGCCGCTCCAGCGCGACCCCGAGCAGGTTAGCGAAGCCCCGCATGAAAGTGATATCGGCCTCGGTGAACCGGCTCTCGACCGGACTGTCCACTTCCAGAATGCCGTAGCGGCTTCTCGGGGTGACGATCGGGACGTTGATCGCCCGCCTGATCCCATGCTCCAACAGGATCTGAGGCGTGCGGAAGCGTCCCTCGTGCTCCAGGTGACTGGAGATGACGGGCTCGCCCGTCTGGAAGGCGTAGCCGGTAGGACTATCAAGGTCGGCACCTGTCTTGGACCCGATCACACCGGGTTTCCAACCCACCCCGACCCGAACGATGAACTGCTCCTCGTCCGGTACATACTCCATGATCTTGCAGAATCGGGTATTCAGGCCCTCAGCGCAGAGCCGGGTTGCCTCCTGGAGTAGGCTCCCGAAATCCGGCGTTTCGAGAGCAAGGCGGCCGAACGCGGCCAGCAGTTCCTGCTGGCGAAGGCGGTAGACCAGCTCGTCGACCGAGGTCTTCTGCTGGTCCGGGGAGTGTCCCAAGGCGGCTTCCGGCTGCTCGTGGTTCATTCTGATCGTCCAGCTTCAATTGCGAATGTATGTAACGCGCAACCCGGCGCTGGGTCCCACCGGGGCAACAGGCGGGTTCCGGAGCCGAATTTTCCAGGGCTGGAAGATCGTGCGCAGAATCCTTTCGGGATTTCCATCGTCGCCGGCGGGGGTGGCGAATGCGGTCCGCTTTGGCTCGGGAACCCATCAGGTCTGCTTTGGGTGGAATGCTGACAAGAGCGAGAAGCCTCTCCAACTCTGCTCGAAGGTGCCTGTCGCCCTTCTGAACGGACAGCCTTGGAACGATAGGACCTTGCCTGGGAAAATCTGCCTTGAGTCAAACTATCACCGTCCGGCGGCCTAACGAACGTCGGCTCTCAGGTGCCGAAGAGGACCAAGCCTCTACGTCTCAGGAGTGCCAAGAGGCGTCATTCCTTACATTTCCGTCCGAGCGCGGGTCCTCGTTTGGCCATGTGACGCCACTCCATCGTTGCGATCTCGCGTTTCAATGCCTGAAGTCCCGTCGCGCAGGCCTTCGAGAGCGCAGCAGCGGCCATCGCGGCGGCAAGCGATGAGGTGATGTGGAACAGCCCCTCGTAGCCGTATGTCACGACCAGTGGTGTGCTCAGGAGGGGAGAGCAGAACTGGCCTATGAACACGGAAGCGGTCAGGAAACCACCAGCCGTTCCCCTCCACCGGAGCGGAGCAAGCCCCAAGGCAAGGGTCACGAAGCTCGGCGAAACGAAAGCATAGCCTGCACCGACGGCTGCAGCTCCTACGAACCAGGCCAGAGGCATCGCAGCAAGGGCCAGCAACACGAAACCACTCGCCATCGCAGCATAGCCCAAAGCGAAGACTCCAGCGTAACCAATTGCCCGCTGGACCCGACCGTACAGCAGCGCGGAGCTGCCGCCCGAGAGCATCAGGATCCCGAGCGCCGAGCCCGTCATCACTGGACTGCTGTAGCCTGCCGCTTCGAAGAAGAACGACAACTGCGTGGGCATGACGAAGAAGATCATGTTTGTCACCGCCTGGAGAAGCACGAGCAATGCGAAGATGAAGCCCCATGATGAAGGATCGGAGGAGCCGTCCTTCGGACGAGCTCGGGAAACGGGCGAGATCCGTGATGCGTCCTTGATCACCTTCCACATCAGCGGCAGGAAGGCCGCGGCAACCGCATAGATGATGAACGGCAGGCGCGGCGAGATCGCCGCGAACCATCCGGCGAGCGAGATGAACACGAGCCCGCCCAAGTTCCGGGCCGATATCTGAAGACCTGACAACGCGCTCCGGTCGTCGCCCCTAAAGTAATCGCCGATGAGAGCGGTTTGCGCCGTCATGATGAAGGCGACGGCGACCCCGAGGACCAGGCGGCTGGCAAAGATGGTCGGGAGATCGGGAAGGATCAGCCCCGCGCAGCCGGCGAGCACGAAGAGGATGACCCCGGCAAGGAGCATCTGACGCCGACCGTACCGATCAGCCACGAGACCGGCGAATGGCGCGAAGATGGCGACGCTGATCGAGGGTGCGGGCACCAGCAGTCGCACCAGCATCGCGGCATTCGGATCATCCGCGAACAGGCGCTCGAGCCCGGGGAGCGCAGGACTGATCGTGGCATTGGCCATGGTGGTGAGCGATGCCGCCATCAGAAGCGCGATCGCTCGCGGGTCTTGCCAGATCTGCGTTTGTCTAGGGTTTTTGGTGATAGCCATGCCGTGCCTCTTGCTCGAAGTGACGATTCGAGAGAGGCTACGACTTCAAGTCGACTTGAGGTCAAGCATGAGAATGATGGATATCGGCGAGGTCGCCGAACGGTCAGGCGTGCCGCCCTCGACATTGCGCTACTACGAGGAGATCGGATTGATCCGATCGATCGGCCGACATGGGCTGCGGCGGCAATTCGATGCCGACGTTCTCTTGACGCTGTCCCTGATCGAACTCGGGAAGACGGCAGGCTTCTCCCTCACCGAGATCGCGGGCATGTTCGGGAAGGATGGCCGCCCCGACATTCCCCGCGATCAGTTGCATGCCAAGGCGGACGATTTGCAGCGTCAGATGCTCGACCTGCGGTTGCTGCGGGATGCCCTGCGGCACGTGGCCGAATGTCCCGCCCCGTCGCATCTGGAATGCCCAACCTTCCGCAAGCTCCTGAAGGCAGCGACCCGCAGACGCGTCACCCGTTCGGCGTCTGGTGTCGAGCGCCGCGGAGGCTCGCGCCCTGGCGAATAGCTCGTGAAAGGCTTCTGGGCATCGGTGCGGATGAAGCGCCTCGGAAGTACGAACGTCTGCCTGGAGTCAGACAGTGAACTTCACTCACAGAAAGGAATGTCCGGTGCTCCTATCCGAAGCGGACCAAGCACTTAGGTCTCAGGAGTGCCACTACCGGACCTTCTCAGCCCACAACTTCCACTGTGTAGAAGGCTGATCATCGAACGCGCCCAGTGTGAGATGGAGATTGGCGTTGGAACGCGCTGCTCAGGCAAGGGACGCCCACAGGAAA
>DASZBB010000265.1:0-19688 GCA_035944695.1 Microvirga sp.
CCCTGCGCACGCTCTTCGGCATTCCGATCATGGGGCCGAACGCCACGCCGCAGACGCGCTATCTCGTGGTTCTGACGATCGTGATCCTGCTCACCTGGCTCGCTTCCAACCTCGTCCATGGGCGGATCGGACGCATGTGGATCGCCATCCGCGACATGGACCTCGCAGCCGAACTGATGGGCATCCGACCGCTCCAAACCAAGCTCTTGGCCTTCGCGGTCTCGTCCTATTACTGCGGTGTCGCCGGCGCGCTCCTCGTCTTCCTCTGGTATGGCGGCGCGGAATACGACGTGTTCAACATCAACCAGTCCTTCTTCATCCTGTTCATGGTGATCATCGGGGGCTTAGGCAGTCTCATCGGCTCTTTCTTCGGTGCGGCGCTGATCTTCATCCTGCCCATCGTGCTCGGCATCGTGCTGCCCGCAATCCTTGAGCCCTTCGGCATGTCGGTCGGTGCCGATGTCATCGAGCATCTACGCTTCATGATCGTCGGCGCGCTCATCATCTTCTTCCTGATCGTCGAACCGCACGGTCTCGCGCGGCTCTGGCAGATCGGCAAACAGAAGCTCCTGGTCTGGCCGTTCCCCTACTGACGGCGGACCGACAAGGAGACGAAACGGAACAAGAATTCGGCTTATCCGCCGATACAACGGGAGGAAACGCAACCATGTCGTTTCGCAGATTTAGTCTTGGATTAGCCGCCGCGACGATGCTCGCCGGCATGGCCCTGCCTGCCTTCGCGCAGGACTCGGTCTATGTTCCCCTCTTCACCTACCGCACCGGACCCTTCGCCGGATCCGGAACGCCTATCGCTGACGGCATGCATGACTACCTGCGCATGCTCAACGAGCGCGACGGTGGCATCGGCGGCGTCAAGCTCGTGCTCGAGGAATGCGAGACCGGCTACGACACCAAGAAGGGCGTCGAGTGCTACGAAGCGGTGAAGGGCAAGAACCCGGTCATCGTCAATCCGTGGTCGACCGGCATCACCCTGCCGCTGATCCCCCGCGCCTCCGTGGACAAGATCCCGATCCTGTCCATGGCCTACGGCCTCTCGGCCTCGGCCCGCGGCGACATCTTCCCCTGGGTGTTCAACCCGCCGGCCACCTACTGGGATGGCCTTTCGATGATCGTCAAATACATCGGCGAGAAGGAAGGCGGCCTCGACAAGCTGAAGGGCAAGAAGATCGGCTTCCTGCATCTCGATGCCAGCTTCGGCAAGGAGCCGATCCCGCTGCTTCAGGAACTGTCGAAGGAACTGGGCTTCGAGGTGGCGCTTTACCCCGTCGCCGCACAGGACATGCAGAACCAATCGTCGCAATGGCTCAGCGCCCGCCGCGACCGCCCCGACTACATGATCATGTGGGGCTGGGGCTCCATGAACGGCGCCGCCGTGAAGGAAGCGGTCCGCTCAGGTTATCCGATGGACAAGTTCTACTCGGTCTGGTGGCCGGGTGAGGACGACGCCCGCTCCGGCGGCGCCGGCGCCAAGGGCTTCAAGATGCTCAACTGGCATGCGGTGGGAACGAACTTCCCGGCCATCCAGGACATCCAGAAGCACGTGGTCGACAAGGGCCTCTCCAAGGCTCCCAAGGACAAGGTCGGTGAGCTGCTCTATAACCGCGGCGTCTACAACTCGCTGCTGATCGCCGAGGGCATCGCCCGGGCTCAGAAGCTGACAGGCAAGAAGGCGGTGACCGGCGAGGACGTGCGCCGCGGCATGGAGAACATCAAGCTCGATCCTGCCCGCCTGAAGGAACTCGGGCTTGAAGGCTTTACCGATCAGCTCGTCCTTTCCTGCTCGGACCACAACGGTCACCGCGCGGCCTTCATGCAGGAATGGGACGGCACGAAATGGGTCAAGATCTCCAATCCCATCGAGCCGATGACCGACCGCGTGAAGGGTCAGCTCGATGCCGCTGCGAAGGATTATGCCGAGAAGAATGCCGGCTGGCCCAAGCGCACGGAAGCCTGCGACAAGGCCAGCTGACGAACTGACAGGCGTGCGGGCGTACGCCCGCGCGCCTCCATCCTCGAGAGGGAGCGCCAATGAGCAGCGCCGTCCGCATGCAAGATCAGCCGGAAGCCGTGGAGATTGTCCTCAATGTCAACAACATCGAGGTCGTCTACGACCATGTGATTCTCGTTCTGAAAGGCGTCTCCCTCAACGTTCCCAAGGGCGGGATCGTGGCGCTGCTCGGTGCGAACGGAGCCGGCAAGACAACGACGCTGAAAGCCATCTCCAACCTGCTCCGCGCCGAACGCGGCGAGGTGACGAAGGGCTCGATCGAATTCAACGGCGAACGCGTCGACCGTCTTTCCCCCAACGAGCTGGTGCGGCGGGGCTGCATCCAGGTGCTCGAAGGCCGCCATTGCTTCGGCCATCTGACCATCGAGGAGAACCTGCTCACCGGCGCCTTCACGCGCAAGGACGGCAACGCAGCCATCCGGCGCGATCTCGAGGCGATCTACGATTACTTCCCGCGCCTCAAGCAAAGGCGCTCGTCCATGGCCGGATATACCTCCGGCGGCGAGCAGCAGATGTGCGCCATCGGCCGGGCGATGATGTCCCGGCCTTCCATGATCCTGCTCGACGAGCCGTCCATGGGCCTCGCGCCGCAGATCGTGGAGGAGATCTTCGAGATCGTCCGCAAGCTCAATGCGACGGAGGGCGTGTCCTTCCTGCTCGCGGAGCAGAACACCAACATGGCGCTGAAATATGCCACCTACGGCTACATCCTCGAGACCGGCCGCGTCGTGATGGACGGCCCCGCGCAGATGCTGCGCGAGAACGAGGACGTAAAGGAATTCTACCTCGGCGTCTCGGAAGGCGACCGCAAGTCCTTCCGCGCCGTAAAAAGCTACAAACGCCGCAAGCGCTGGCTGGCGTGATCAACCAGGATATCAGGAAATCAGCCTTGCCCGATACGTTCGATACCCTCGAAACGCGTTCTCCGGCTGAGAGAGAAGCCTCTCTTCTCGCTCGGCTGCCGGAAATCCTCAAACAGGCTGCCAAGGCGCCAGCCTATGCGAAGCGCTTCGAATCGATCGATCTCGACGGCATCAGGAGCCGCGAGGCGCTCGCCTCCCTTCCGGTCTTGCGTAAATCCGAATTGTCGGCTCTGCAGAAAGCCGCCCTGCCCTTCGGCGGCTTCGTGGCCGATGCGCCCGGCTCCTTCGGGCACCTCTTCTCCTCGCCTGGTCCGATCTTCGAGCCCGAAGCCGCCATCTCCGACCCATGGCGTTCGGCGCGTGGGCTCTTTGCTGCCGGCTTCAGGCGCGGCGACGTGGTTCTCAACACCTTCAGCTATCACCTGACGCCCGGCGGCTTCATCATGGATTCCGGTGCGCGGGCTCTCGGCTGCGCCGTCATCCCGGCGGGGCCCGGCAACACGGAGCAGCAATTCGAGCTGATCGAGGCCTACCGTCCGGTGGCCTATTGCGGCACCCCGGACTTTCTGAAGATCCTCCTCGATGGCGCGGCAGCCTCCGACAGGGATGTCTCGTCAATCAAGCGCGCGCTCGTCTCGGGTGCGGCCTTTCCGAAATCGTTGCAGGACGAGT
The DNA here is from genome assembly GCA_035944695.1 of Microvirga sp. Taxonomy (GTDB): domain Bacteria; phylum Pseudomonadota; class Alphaproteobacteria; order Rhizobiales; family Beijerinckiaceae; genus Microvirga. The sequence goes on from DASZBB010000265.1 coordinate 3,565, forward strand.
TCTCGGCGAAGGGCATCGACGCCTACCAGGCCTATGCCACGGCGGATCTCGGGTTCGTCGCCTATGAGACCTCCGCGCGAGAAGGGCTTGTGGTCAATGAAGACATCATCGTCGAGATCGTGCGGCCAGGCACGGGTGATCCGGTTCCGGAGGGCGAAGTAGGCGAGATCGTCGTCACAACACTCGATCCTCATCGTCCGTTCATCCGACTTGCTCTCGGAGACCTGACGGCGGTCATGAGAGAGGCGAGTGCCTGCGGGCGCACCAACATGCGCATCAGAGGCTGGATGGGCCGCGCCGATCAAGCAACCAAGGTCAAAGGCATGTTCGTCCGCCCCGAGCAGGTTGCGGAGATCGGCCGACGACATCCCGAACTGGGCCGTCTGCGCATGGTCGTCACCCGCGAGGGTGAAGCGGATGTCATGACACTCATGGCTGAAACGAACGAACCCAGCGACGCCCTCTCGGCCGCCATCAGCGCGACCCTTCAGTCGGTCGTGAAGCTGAAAGGGCTGGTGGCGTTCGCACCACCCGGTAGCCTCCCGAACGACGGCAGGGTCATTGCGGACGAAAGGCGATATGACTGACGCGCTTCTTTCAGAATAGCAATTGCATTTTGCGAGAATGCAAAACAACCGGAGCCAAGATGCCTTGAATCGAAGACTCCCGCTTCATAAGCTCAAGGTTGCAGGTGATTCGGATTGAAAAAGACTAGGAATTACAAAAAGAAAGAGCACCCGTAAGGGTGCTCTCAAGGTGTCCGGCCGTAGGGGCAAAAATGACCGGAGATGCCAATAAACGTCCATCCCTGAAGTTGGTTCCAATTTCTTTCGAAAATTTCATGCCTGAGCCCCCGCCTTATTGCGGTCAGGTTTTCCAAGTCTAGGGCTGAGCTTCCCGTGGGGGCAAACACGGGCCGGGGCCGCGACCACAGATCCTCCAAAGGACAAGGTCGCGGCCATTTTCCTTGAAGCGCTACTGTTCAGCTCGACATCTGAACAATGAAAAGGCCCGGAGGAACTCCGGGCCTTTCCAGTCTTCTCAAGACCGGCGCTCAGTAAGTACCAAACTTGAAGTTCAGCTTGGCGCGAGCCACGAAGAAGTCGTTGTCGTCATCCTGTCCCACAGGAGCCACAACGTCAATCGGCGCTCCGCCGCCAGCCGGCGTGAACGTGCCGACAACGCCATCGAAGTCGTCATCGTCCTCATCGAAGCTGAGCCACAAGCCTTCGATGCCGAAAGTGACTGCCGAGGAGCCAAACCAATTCACCGGCAGAGCCCACTCGACGCCGCCGCCGGCCACCCAGCCGGTGGTGTCGTCGGAATAGGCCAGACCGCCGGTGGCGTAGATCAGCACGCGGTCGAACGCGACACCCGCACGGGCACGGACCGTGCCGAACCAATCCGACAGGTTGTTGTCGAACTCGCCGGGCACGAAGGTTCCGGCGCCGAGTGGCACGAACCGGACGTCCTCGTCCTGATCGGTATCCGCCCACTGAATGTCGGTCTCAAGACCGATCACGAATGAGCCGATCTGGTAATTGTAACCGATCTGACCGCCGCCGGTGAAACCGCCGTCACCGTTGTCCGGGAAGAACAGGGTCCCCGGAACGGCGCCACCCAGGACGACGGCTTCCGAGTCATTGTCACGCCAGCCCCAACCGGCGTTCACACCGGCGTAGAAGCCGGTCCAGGTGAAGATCGGCGCCGCAACAATCGGAGCCGGAGGTGGTGCTTGACTGGGTAGGTCGGCGGCAGAGGCAGCGGCTGCAGCAAGCGTCACGCCTGCAACCCCTGCTAGGAGGCTAAGTACGCACTTTCTCATAACCGTAACCCCTTGGTGTGAGGACTCACGGGGAAAAACTTACGCCTGTTCCGCTTCGGAAAGCTATTGCAAAGGGGCAACACCTACACATTCGATTAGTATTCAAGGCGCTCAAAAGTAGTACTACTTTCGATATAGAGAATTTTGTCCAAGAATGCAGAAAATAAGTCTCTTAACAAGATCTTTAAAGCCATTTGACATTACTTTGAAGCCATGCCCTAATGATCCTGTTTTCGGCTTGACAACCGAAGGCGAGGAGATCACTCAACCCTGCCCTCCGGGCGGGGTTTTTTCTGGGAAATTGTTGCTCCGCCCATTGCGCTCACTGGAAGCGAGTCAGCCGAAAAGGACCCGCTTACGGACCCACGCTTCAGAGATCGCCCAGAAGCAACTGCGCCTGATTGCCTGGCTTGAGTTTCGGGCTCTTTTTCTGAGATGAAGAGACCGGCTTGATCGCGCGATGCTCAGGCCGCTTTCGAGCATCGCCGCCAGTCATCCGCGCCTTGGCCTTGTCCCTCGCGACTGCCTCTGGCGAATTCGGATCATCGTGGAGCCACTTGCCGCGCTTGATGACCTCGTTCACCCGCCCCTGATTGACGCCGAGCTGAAAGGCGATTTCCTGCTGCGTCATTTCTGTCGTACCATGGAGTTCAAGGATCCGCCGGGCGAGTTCCGGCGTCATTTTCCGCCCCGCGATGCGGCGGGCCGGAGCCACCGACCGTTTCGTGCGATCCCGCTCGCGAAGCTTCTCCAGAATGGCAAGCGCCATGTGCATTCCCTGCTCGCGCAGGGCATCCTCGAATTCCTTGAGCGTGGTCAAATCGAACGCACTCCTTCGAAGAGATGATACTTGAACGGCCTCTCGCAATCCGATCGTCTGTTCGTTCAACGGCTACGCTGCGCCTTGGTTGCACCGCAGGCCGTTGGGCTTCACTCCTCCTCGTCCTTGCAGGGCCAGGTTTTCGGCAGCGTGAGACCGGAAGGGAGCTTCGTCTGCGTGGTCCCGCAGGCGATGTCGACCTGAGCCTGGGTGAGACCGCTGGCCCCGCTCAGGTTCGCACCGCCGATCTGGGTCAGATACAGATACGCGCCCGTGAGGTTCACGCCCTGCAGGTCCAGGCCGTCGAGCCGGGCTCGGGAGAGATTCGAATAGCTGAAATCGACACCGGCAATCCTCGCGCTCTGAAAAAGGACCCGAGCGAGTTCCGCCTTTGACATGTTGGCGCCGGAGAGATCCGCCCCGCTGAAATCGGACCGGTTCAATTCAGCCTTGCTGAAATTAGCCCCTTTGGCTTTGACCTGGGCGAAATTGGAGCGATTCATGTCCGCCGCGCTGAAGACGGCTCCCGTGAGGTTGGCCTGACCGAAATTGGCCCGCCAGCCGAGTGCCTTGGTGAAATCCGCCTTCGACAGATCGGCCCCCTCGAAGCGGGTGCGGCTGACCTCCGTTTCGCTCAAATTGGCCCCGGCCATCTTCGAGGATGCAAAGTCGCTCAAGGTCAGGAGGGAGCGCTGGAAGATGATGCCGGTCAGATCCTCGTTGGTCAGCATGAGGCGTGCCTTAGAGCATCCGGACCAGTCGACACCAGGACCGGGCCCATCTTGACACTTGGCCCAGGCCGGCCCGGCGCAGGCGACAGCGGCGATCAAGGCTCCTGCAATCTTCACGCTGAAACGACCCTCCATGAATTCCACTCACGTTCCTCCTTCAATAATTAGGCATCGCAGCCGTCTGGAGGAGCCCCATCGGTGGATCTTTCCCAATGTAAGACGCAGAAATATAGCTGCATTTTGCGCGGCGAGCGATGTGTCCCTCCAAATCCGGAACTTTGATAGAAGACTCGACTCCCAATCCTTATGGTCTAGCTTCTGGAACGATCTTTGTGGAGTAACATCATGCGATTTTCCGTAACGTTTTCTGCTGCCATGCTTGCCGGCCTCGCCTTGAGCGGCTGCGTTGCCTCTACGGCACCCGTCGGGGTTCTGCCGCGCGATCCCGTTCCCCCTCCTCCTTCCGTGTCGGGTGAGACGCCAAGGCGTTCCGCTACGGCGCAGGCGGGCGGCACCTCCCAGCGGCGGGGCCTGAGCGTCCCTGGGCAAGCCCCCGCTCCCCGTCCCTGACCTTTCCCAGCCACTTTGCCGACGGGCATCGGCTGCCAGCAGGCACGCCGATGCTTTCGCTTGAGTCCTGGCACCCTCCCAAAGAACCGTTCAGACTGCGCCAATGCGTAGCTGGCGCGGTTTCCCATCCTGGTGCTATATGCCGCAACGATAGATCAGAATACGGGGATCAGGACGATGACTTGGTTTGAGGCAGTCGGCTGGCTGGGAGCCGTGCTTGCGGTCACAGGCAGCGCGATGAAGACCATCATCCCGCTGCGCTGCATCGGGATCGGGGCCAACATTTGCTCTCTGATCTTCTCCTCCTTCACAGGCAATTACCCGAGCCTCGTCGTCAACCTGATCCTGCTGCCTTTGAACGGCGTGCGTCTCTATCAGATGCTGGGCCTCATCAAGCGCGTGAAGCATGCTTCGAAAAGCGACCTGTCCATGGAGTGGCTCAAGCCCTTCATGACCCGCCGCAAGACGAAGACCGGGGAAGTGCTGTTCGCCAAGGGGGATATCGCCAATTGCATGTTCTTCACGATCTCCGGACGCTACCGGCTGAAGGAGATCGACATCGAGCTTCTTCAGGGGCAGGTCGTAGGCGAGATGGGCTTCATGTCCCCGAGCAACACGCGCACCCAGACCCTCGAATGCCTGGAAGCCGGAGAGGTGTTGAGCATCTCCTACGATGAAGTGCGCCAGCTCTATTTCCAGAATCCTGAATTCGGCTTCTACTTCCTGCGCCTAACCAGCGAACGTCTCTTCTCGAACATGGAAAAGATGGAGGAGGAAATTGCCCGTCTTCGTGCCGCCTTGCCAGACGTTCAGACGGTTCAGAAAGCGGCCTCAGCTTAGAATACCTATAAGAAAGATCCAGTTTAGAAATCTTATAAGGTATTGAAATCGCTCGATTTTCAATTGACGCGTTGTCGTGATCATGGTTCCTCCAGCATCAACGGGCAAGGGCGCAATCGCCCGCCCGAGACGGTTGCTGGAGGAATGCATGATGGTGAACTTTTCGTTTGGACGCGGGCTGCTCTTCGGTGCCGCGGTTCTCGGCACCCTGGCAGGATCGAGCCTCTCGGCCTCCGCAGAGGAAGTCCTGAACATCTACACCACCCGCGAGCCCGGCCTGATCAAGCCCGTCCTCGACGAGTTCACCAAGGAGACCGGCATCAAGGTCAATACGATCTTCATCGCCAACGGCCTTGAAGAGCGCATCCGCACCGAGGGCCAGAACAGCCCTGCCGACCTGATCATCACGGTCGATATCGGACGCTTGGCGGCCGCGAAGGATTACGGCGTCACGCAGCCGGTGAAGTCCGAGGCGCTCGAGAAGGTGATTCCGGCGGCCTACCGCGACCCAGAGGGCCATTGGTTCGGCATCGCCCTGCGCGGGCGCGTCGTCTATGCCTCCAAGGAACGGGTGAAGCAGGACAAGATCACCTATGAGGAGCTCGCCGATCCCAAGTGGAAGGGCAAGGTCTGCATCCGTTCGGGCCAGCACCTGTACAACATCAGTCTGATCGCCGCCATGATCGCCCACAAGGGCGAGGCAAAGGCCGAAGAATGGCTGAAGGGCGTGAAGGCCAACCTCGCGAAGAAGCCTTCGGGCGGCGACCGCGAGCAGGCCAAGGACATCCTGGCCGGCGTCTGCGACGTCGCGGTCGGCAACACCTATTACGTCTCGCTCATGCGAAACGGCAACGATGCCGAGCAGAAGAAGTGGGGCGAAGCCATCAACGTGATCCTGCCGACCTTCGAGGGCGGCGGCACGCACGTGAACGTTTCGGGTCTCGCTCTGGCGAAGAACGCCCCCAACAAGGCCAATGCCGTGAAGTTCATGGAATACATGGTCTCGGATGCATCCCAGCAGATCCATGCCGAAACCAATTCCGAATATCCGATCAAGGCCGGCATCAAGATCCACCCGACCATCGCGTCCTTCGGCGAGCTCAAGGCGGACAACATCCCGATCGCCGAGATCGCGAAGCTGCGCAAGAAGGCCAGCGAACTGGTCGACAAGGTCGGCTTCGACCAATAAGACGATGGGCAGCTTGAAAAGCCGCCCTCTCCCCTATCCGAGAGGCGCCGCCGTCACCGGCGGCGCCGTTTTCATTCGACCGTGATCGCGAAAACTCAGACCGGATTCGGCCTCTCGTTCCGGCGAAAGGCACAGCGCCTTCCCTGGTGGCTCTCAGCCGCCGTGTCCTTGATCGGTCTGCTGGTTCTCCTGCCGCTTGCCGCTCTGATCGGCATTGCCGCGGAAGGCGACGCGGAAATCTGGCCGCATCTCATCGCCAACGTTCTGCCGGCGAGCACCATCGATACTCTGGCCCTGCTGGCCGGCATCGGCGCCGTGGCGGGCTCCATGGGCGTCACGACAGCCTGGCTCGTGACCGCGCACCGCTTCCCGGGCCGGAGCCTCCTGGTATGGCTGTTGCCGCTGCCCCTCGCGGTGCCGACCTACATCACGGCCTATATCTACGTCGAGGTCTTCGACTCCGCCGGCCTCGTGCAGATGGCCCTGCGCGACCTCATGGGCTGGACGTCGCGAACCGATTACTGGTTTCCGGAAATCCGCTCGCTCCCGGGCTGCATCCTCGTGATGTCCGCGGTGCTGTATCCTTATATCTACATCGCCGCGCGGGCGATGTTCCTGACGCAGAGCGCAAGCCTGCTGGAAGTGGCCCGGACTCTCGGCGCCAGCCGCATCAAGCTCTTTCGCATCATCGCCCTTCCCCTCGCCCGTCCTGCCCTTGCCGTCGGCGTGTCGCTGGCGCTTCTCGAAGCGCTGAACGATATCGGCGCCAGCGAGTATCTCGGCGTTCGTACGCTCACCGTGTCCGTCTACAACACGTGGCTCAATCGCGGCAGCCTGCCGGGTGCGGCGCAGATCGCCTGCGTCATGCTTGCTTTCGTGATCGGGCTGATCCTGATCGAGCGCTACGGCCGGCGGGATCGGCGCTATGCCGCCTCTCCGAAGCGGCACCGCACCGTCCACCCCGTTCCGCTGTTCGGTATGCGCGGCTGGATTGCGACGTTGCTCTGCACGATGCCGGTCGCCCTGGGTTTTCTTCTGCCGACGGGGTTCCTGCTGCGCGAAACCGTTCGCGGCAGCCTCTTCGATCAGTTCAATACGGATTTCTTCGCTCATTTCCTGACCACCATCGGACTTTCCGTCGTTGCGACCTGCACGATCCTGCTCCTTGCCGTCGTCCTGGTCTCGGCCGCTCGTCTTGCGAAAGCCTCCCTGACCAGAGGTGCGCTGTTCGTGGCCGGCCTGGGCTATGCGGTTCCCGGAACGGTTTTGGCCTTGGGACTGATGACGCCGCTGGTCGGGATCGACAATCTCATCGGCACCGTATGGCGCAGCCTCACCGGAGAGCGCCTCGGCCTCCTGCTCATGGGAGCCGCCGGCGGCATCGTCATCGCCTACGTGATCCGCTTCCTGTCGATTGCGACCGGCTCGCTCTCGGCCGGGCTGGATCGGGTCTCGCCGAGCCTCGAGGATGCGGCGCGCACTCTCGGTGCATCGCGCAGAGAAATGGTGTGGGCAATCCAGATCCCGCTCATGCGACCCGCCCTGGCCAGCGCCGCCCTGCTGATCTTCGTCGATTGCATCAAGGAACTGCCGGCAACCCTGTTGCTGCGGCCTCTCAACACGGAAACGCTCTCGACCCTTGTCTACACCCATGCATCGAGGGGTCGCTTCGAGGACGGATCGCTCGCGGCTCTCGTCATTGTTCTCGTCGGCCTCCTGCCGGTCATCCAGCTCGTGCGAAGCGCCGAGGCCCGACCGAGAGTGGCGGAGAGCCCAAGCGGTTCGGCTCCGGAATCCCCGAGACCTGAGGATCGGAGCTGACGGTGCAGATCCACTTCGACGCCGTCTCGTCACCATAGAGCTGTGAAGAGACGACAGTGCTCAACGGGATGAAGTGGACCCCACCCGGAACACGCCTTAGGATGGTCCATGGCAGGCTCATCGGAGTATGAGTGGCATGAAGAAGCGGCTTCTCTTGTGGAGCGGTTTGGGCGTCGCCGCACTCCTCGCGACAATCGGTGCGATTTGGATCTTTTCCCTGCCTGCAGCGCCGGATGCTGGTGCCGCGCCGCCGGTTGCGAAGGAAGAGGCCGATGCCATGCTCGCGGCCTTGAAGCCTCCGAAGCGCCAGCGCCCCCTCATCGCGGTCATCGGCATCAACGATGCAACCGAGACCACCGATTATCTCATGCCTTACGGCATCCTCCGGCGCGCCGACGTAGCCGATGTGGTGGCGCTCGCAACGAAGCCAGGCCCTGTGACGCTTTATCCCGCGTTCAGGGTCGTGCCGGACATGACGGTCGCGGACTTCGACGCGCGGCACAAGGATGGCGCCGATTACGTCATCGTTCCCGCCATGAGCCGGGACGACGACCCGGTCGTGCTGCAATGGATCAGGGATCAGGCCGCCAAGGGGGCGATCGTCGTGGGCGTTTGTGCCGGGGGCAAGATCCTCGGCGCGGCGGGCCTGCTCGATGGCAGGCGGGCAACGACCCATTGGTACTACATCGACGAGTTGCGCGAAAAGCATCCCGCAATGCGCTATGTCGCAGACCGTCGTTTGGTCGTCGATCGGGGCGTGGCGACGACGACAGGGATCACGGCTTCCATGCCGATGGCGCTCACCTTGGTCGAGGCCATCGCGGGCCGGAACAAGGCGGAGGCGGTTGCCCGCGACCTGGGCCTTCCCCAGTGGGATATACGCCACCAGAGCGATGCATTCGCATTCACGCGGCCCTTTGCCCTGACGGTCCTCGGCAACACGCTCGCGTTCTGGAACCGCGAGCAGCTCGGCATCGACCTTCGCCCCGGCGCCGACGAAGTCTCCCTTGCCTTGGTGGCCGATGCCTGGTCGAGAACCTATCGATCACGCGCGGTGACATTCGCCCGGACGGATGCCGCGCTCGAGACCCGCAGCCGGATCCGCATCATCCCCGACAAGGTCGCGACGAGCTGGTCGGCGGAGCACCTGCTGCCGGCAATCGGGAGCCAGCGGCCGGCCGAAGCCCTGGACCACGCCCTCCAGGCCATTGCCGCCCGTTACGGGTCGGCCACGGCCGATCTCGTGGCTATGCAGCTGGAGTATCCGAGATAGTGCCTTTCCCCGTGCGGGATGAGAAAAGGCCCCGGGCATGGCCCGGGGCCTCAACGGAGATGTTTCCTCAGCCTCCGGTCAGGCCGCGTTGGACTGGCCGCCGTTCAGGGCGACCTTGAAATCCGCCTGGGTCTTGGCCTTGATCTCGTCCACCGTGACGCCGTCCGCCAGCTCGATCAGGGTCATGCCTGAGCCGCCCTTCTTGTCGATGGAGAACACGCCGAGATCGGTGATCACGAGATCCACCACGCCGGTTCCGGTAAGCGGGAGGTTGCATTCCTTCAGGAGCTTCGGATCCTCCGAGCCGTCCTTGGCCCTGGCCACGTGCTCCATGACCACGACGACGCGCTTGACGCCCGCCACGAGGTCCATGGCGCCGCCCATGCCCTTCACCATCTTGCCGGGGATCATCCAGTTGGCCAGATCACCGTTCTCGGCCACCTGCATGGCGCCCAGGATCGACAGGTCGATATGGCCGCCGCGGATCATGCCGAAGGAATCGGCCGAGGAGAAATAGCTCGTGGTCGGCAGCTCGGTGATCGTCTGCTTGCCGGCATTGATCAGATCCGCATCCTCCTCACCCTCGAAGGGGAACGGCCCCATGCCGAGCATGCCGTTCTCCGACTGGAGCTGCACGCGCATGCCCTTGGGGATGAAGTTGGACACGAGCGTCGGGATGCCGATACCGAGATTCACGTAGTAGCCATCGCGCAATTCCTTGGCCGCGCGCTCAGCCATCTGGTCACGGGTCCAGGCCATCAGACTTCCTCCCCTGCTCCGGCAGGCGCGGCCTCGGCGCGCTTGCGGGTCGTGCGTTGCTCGATGTGTTTGACCGGGTTCGGTACATGCACCATGCGCTTCACGAAGATGCCCGGGGTGTGGATGCAATCCGGATCGATCTCGCCGGCCGGCACCAGATGCTCGACTTCCGCGATGGTGAGCCGCGAAGCGGTCGCCATCATCGGATTGAAGTTGCGGGCGGTCTTGCGGTAGACGAGGTTGCCTTCGGTATCGCCCTTGAAGGCATGGACGATGGAGATGTCGGCGAAGAGACCGGTCTCCATGACGTATTTCTCGCCGTTGAATTCGCGCACCTCCTTGCCCTCGGCAATGAGGGTGCCCACCCCCGTCTTGGTATAGAAGGCCGGGATGCCCGCCCCGCCGGCGCGGATGCGCTCCGCGAGCGTGCCCTGCGGGTTGAATTCCAGCTCAAGCTCGCCGGAGAGGAACTGCTGGGCGAACAGCTTGTTCTCGCCCACGTAAGAGGAAATCATCTTGCGGATCTGCCGGGTCTCCAGCAGGCGGCCGAGGCCGATCCCGTCCACGCCCGCATTGTTGGAGATGAAGGTCAGGTCCTTCGCCCCCGAATCACGGATCGCCTCGATCAGCGCCTCCGGAATGCCGCACAGGCCGAAGCCGCCGGCCATGATGGTCATGCCGTCCTTGACCACGCCGGCCAGCGCTGCCCGCGCATCGCTGTAAACCTTATCCATCAAAACCTCTCCCCATGGGCATATTCATGCTCGTTCGAAGAATCCTTCGGCAACGGCTTGCGACCTTTTGGCCGCAGGCCGCTCAGGTGCGAATGGCGGCCACCCTGCAACTTGGCCTCAATTTAGACAATCCCTTCATATGGATATATGGGAATGATTCCTGGTTTCGGTCTTGCCTGAGGACATCCCCTCACGCCTGCTTGCGAGGCAGGACTTAAGGTTTACAACATTCATCCCATGTCCCGCCGCGTTGTGCTTCTCATTGCGTTGATTTCGCTCGCCGTTCTCGGAACGGCCGCCTCGCCCTGGACGCTGCCGGGCGGCGGCCTTTCCGCGGAACTCACACGGCATGTGAAGGACAAATATGGCCTCGACCTGACGGTCAGGGGCCGCAGCACCTTCGCCGTTCTGCCCATCCCCCGGGTCAAGTTCGAGAATGTGACGCTTCAATTCCCTGACGAGGCCCTCAAGGCCGAAGGCGGAACCCTGAGGGGCGAGCTGCGACTCCTGCCCTTGCTCGTCGGCCGGATCGAACTCTCCGATTTCGACCTGTCGGAAACGCGCATCACGGCCTCCGCCAAGGCCTTGCAGTCCGTCCGATGGAAGGAGGCTCTCAAGGACCGGTCGAGCGAGACCTATGCCCGGCGCCTCATCGTCAGCAAGTCCACCCTGCGTTGGACCGATCTGAAGGACGCCAACCTGGATCAGCTCACTCTCGTGATCCGATGGGCCGACGCAGCCGAGCCCATGACCATGGCAGGCTCCGCGCTCTGGCGCGACGAGGAGGTTTCCCTCGAACAAGCCTCTCTTTTTCCCGATCTGCTGGCATCCGACCGGATCAGCCCCTTCACATTGACGCTCTCCACCCCGTCTGCCCGCATCGCGGCCGAAGGCGAGGCGCAGCTTGGGGAAACCCCTCGGATTACCGGGGAGAGTACCCTTCAGGCGAAATCCGTGCGTGATTTCACCCGCTGGAGCGGCGTGGAACTGCCTTTCGGATCGCTGTTGCGAGCCGTGTCCGTCTCGGGCGACTTCTCCATGGACAAACGCCGCCTGTCCTGGCCCGCGGTTTCGGTGACGTTGGGAGAGGACAAGCTGGAGGGGACGCTGGGCGTCCGCTTCGATACGGACCGGCCGGTGATCACCGGCACGCTCGCCGCCGACACGCTCAACCTGTCGGACCTGTTCGCGCCGTTTTCGCAGGCGCGGACCTCCTCCGGCTCCTGGAGCGAGGAAACCATCGATCTGACGCGGGCCACCGGCACCGACCTGGACCTGCGCCTCTCGGCCGCGAGCGCCAGCCTCGGCCGCCTCAGCCTCGACGACATGGCGGCCAGCGTGCTCGTGCAGCCCGGCCGGATCGAGGCCTCCATCGGACGGGCCGGATTCAACGAGGGCAGCCTCAAGGGCCGCCTCTCGCTGGTGAAGCAGAACGGCCAAGTCGAATTCAAGAGCCAGGGCACGTTCGCGGGAGTGAAGATCGCCCCGTTCCTGGCCGCCATGGGTGAGCCGCGCTGGATCACCGGCAGCGCCGAAGGGCAGTTCAGCTTCGAGGGACTCGGCAAGAACCCCGCAGACGTGATCCGTCAGGCGCAGGGTCGCTCGTCCATCGAGGTCACGGATGGGGAAATCGTCGGCATCGCCCTCGACGACGCCCTCCGCCGGGTGGAGAAGCGCCCGCTTCTCGCGTCCCTCAACTGGAAGGGCGGTCGCACGCCCTTCGACAAGGCGCAGGCCCAGGTGGTGGTGAAGAGCGGTATCGGCGAGATCGTGGAAGCCCAGTTCAAGGGCCCCGATGTCCAGGCCAACCTCAAGGGTCAGCTGCTCCTGGTCGACCGTACGCTCAGCATGACGGCAAACGTGTCCCCGGCCGGCGCCCCGGCAGACCAATCCCCTGCCCTTGTCTTCAATGTTCTGGGCGACTGGGACAATGTCGCGGTCTCCCCGCAGGTCCGCTCGCTCATCGAGCGCTCGGGCGCCGCCAAACCGCTCTTTCCTTCCGAGCGCGTTCCCGCCCGCGAGCCGCGGCCCCAGGCCACCGCTCAATGAGCATTCCGGCGCGAGCTTAAGGCCGAGCGCTTGCTGAGCAGGGTCGCGGAGATCACGCCGAGCGTCACGATGCCGATCAGGATCGTGGAGGCCGCATTCACCTCCGGCGAGAGCCCGAGACGTACCTGGCTGTAGATCTTGATCGGCAGGGTCGTGGCTCCCGGCCCCGCGTTGAAGCTCGCGATCACCAGATCGTCCATGGACAGGGTGAACGCGAGCAGGAACCCCGCCACGACGGACGGCGCGATCAGCGGCAGCGTCACGGAGAAGAACGTGCGCAGCGGCGGCGCGCCGAGATCCATGGCCGCCTCTTCCAGCGAGCGGTCGAAGGTCATGAGGCGCGACTGCACCACCACCGTGACGAAGCACATGGTGAGCGTGGTGTGCGCGAGCGTGATGGTCCAGAAGCCGCGGTCGAGATCCACGGCAACGAAGAACAAGAGCAGCGACAAGCCGGTGATCACCTCCGGCATGACCATCGGCGCATAGACCATGCCGGTGAAGAGCGTCCGGCCCGGGAAACGCCCGTACCGGGTCAGCGCAAGCGCCGCCAGCGTCCCGAGAACCATCGCAAGGGTCGCGGAGAGAAGCGCGATGCGCAATGTCACCCAGGCCGCTTCCATGAGGGCTTCGTTGCGGAAGAGCGCGCCGTACCACTGGGTCGAGAAGCCGCCCCAGACGGTGACGAGACGGGACGCATTGAAGGAATAGATCACCAGCAGCAGGATCGGCAGGTACAGGAACGCGAAGCCGATCACGAGCGAGGTGACGTTGAAGAGGCTCAGGCGCCGGTTCATGGCCGCGTCTCCACCCGCCGCGCTTCGACATCACGATAGATCACAATCGGCACCACGAGGATGATGAGCAGCAGGATGGCCACCGCCGAGGCCAGGGGCCAATCGCGGTTGGAGAAGAACTCGCTCCAGAGTTGGCGCCCGATCATCAACGTTTCCGAGCCGCCGAGCAGGTCCGGGATGACGAACTCGCCCACCGCCGGGATGAAGCACAGGAGCGAGCCTGCCACGACGCCCGGCATGGCAAGCGGCACGGTGATCGTCCAGAACGAGCGCCAGGGCGGCGAGCCGAGATCGAGGGCCGCTTCCAGAAGCGTATCGTCCATCTTCTCGAGCGTGGCGTAGAGCGGCAGCACCATGAAGGGCAGGTAGGCATAGACGATGCCGATATAGACGGCCGTTTCGGTGTTGAGGATGTCCAAGGGTTCGGAGATCAGGCCGATCCCCATCAGCGCCTGGGTGAGCAGGCCCTCGGGCTTGAGGATCGCCACCCAGGCGTAGATGCGGATGAGGAAGCTCGTCCAGAACGGCAGGATGATGAGCGCCACCAGCAGTGAACGATAACGCTCCGGGGCGCGGGCCATGCCGTAGGCAATGGGAAAGCCCACAAGAAGGAGCAGCAATGTGGAGACCGCCGCGATGCGCACGGAGGAGAGCGTCGCGCGGAAATAGAGATCGTCCTGGGTCAGGAGCGCGAAATTCTCGAAATCGAGCCCGCTGAAGAAGCCCGCGATGTCGCTCCAGTCGAAGACCGGCCGGTAGGGCGGCTGGGCCACGGCCGGGTCCGAGAGGCTGATCTTGAGGACGATCAGGAACGGCACGAGGAAGAGCACGCCGAGCCAGAGATACGGCACGGCGGGCACGAGACCCGCGATCAGGCGTCGTGTGAGGGAGCGTTCCATCATGGCTATTCCGCCAGGATCACCGCCGCATCCGGCGCAAAGGTGACATAGACCTGCTCGTCCCAGTCGATGGGATTCTCGACGAAGCGCGAGGCGTTGGCACGGGTGACGCGCAGGATCTCGCCGGTGACGAGCTTCACGCGGTAGACCGTCCAGTCGCCGAGATAGCCGATGTCCCACACCTCTCCGGTGAGCACGTTGACCGCACCGGGCCCGGGCGGATCGCGCTGGATCACCATCTTTTCGGGCCGCACGGCGATGGCCACCGCCTGCCCGGAATGAAGCACCTCATCCGGATCGTCGATCGTGAGCGGAACCTCGGCCGACGGTGACTTGACGCGCCAGAGGCCATTCTCCTGGCCCTGCACATGGCCTTCCAGGATGTTCACGTCGCCGACGAACTCGGCGATGAAGCGCGTTTTGGGCTGCTCGTAGATCTCGCCCGGCGTCGCCACCTGCACGATGCGGCCGTGGTCCATCACGGCGATCCGGTCGGCCATGGTCATGGCCTCCTCCTGGTCGTGGGTGACCACCACGAAGGTCATGTGCAGGTCGTGCTGAATGTCCATCAGCTCGAATTGGGTCTCCTCGCGCAGCTTCTTGTCGAGGGCGCCGAGGGGCTCGTCGAGGAGCAGCACCTTGGGCTTCTTGGCGAGCGCCCGGGCCAGCGCCACACGCTGGCGCTGACCGCCGGAGAGCTGGCTCGGATAGCGCCTGGCGAGCTTTTCGAGCTGAACGAGGCGCAGCATTTCGCCGACGCGCTCTGCGATCTGGTCCTTCGGCATGCCGTCCTGCTTCAGGCCGAAGGCAATGTTCTTCTCCACGCTCATATGCGGGAAGAGCGCGTAGGACTGGAACATCATGTTCACGGGCCGGCGATAGGGCGGCACGCCGGCGAGGTTCTGGTCGCCCAAGGTGATGCTGCCCTCGCTGGGGGTCTCGAAGCCCGCGAGCATGCGCATGAGGGTCGTCTTGCCGCAGCCGGAGGGGCCGAGCAGGCAGAAGAACTCGCCTTCGAAGATGTTCAGGGAGAGATGGTCCACGGCCACCGCATCCCCGAACCGCTTCGTCACGTTGTCGAAGCGGATGAGCGGCTTGGAATCGGGATTGGACCAGGGCGCGAAAGCGCGGCGCACGGCGCCGACGGAGGCGGATTGGCGGAGCGGAGGAGGCAAGATGCTTTGACTTCAGCCTTGAACGAGGAAACCAGCGGGCAAGCTATGATGTTCGGCCTCCAAGAACAACAGTTTAAAAGCCGTCGCTCACCGGGTTGAGGGTGGCAATTCCTGCAACCCAGCCCTGCCCCGCGAAACCAGTCAGCAGCCTTGAAGCCCCCTTGGCACCGGGATAGAAAGCGCCCACATCATTAGTACACTAATTATTTGACCTCTAGGTGAGCGATGACGACTCCCGCCAAAGCGGCTTTTTCCGAGGAAATCTGGAAGGTGAGCCGGAAGATGCGGACCCTTTTCGACGCCCGGGTACGGGCCGAAGGCCTGACCTTGGCGCGGGCGCGCACCCTGATGTTCCTCGGCAAGAACGGTTGCATGACCCAGACGGAGCTTGCAGAGCTGCTCGAGATCGAAGGCCCGACCCTGGTTCCGCTGCTCGACGGCTTGGAAAAGCAGGGCTTAATCGAGCGTCGACCTGTGGACGGCGATCGGCGGGCCAAACAGATCGTCCTTACGGCAGCGGGCAAGGATCAGGCCGCCTATGTGGACACCCTCGTCAGGGATTTCCGCCGCGATGTCCTGAAAGACATCGGCGACGACGACCTAAAGGCCGCCATCCGCGTTTTCCACGCCATGGCCCGGAAC
>DASZBB010000266.1:0-9772 GCA_035944695.1 Microvirga sp.
GATCTCGGCCCAGATCGCCTCGGTGCAGCAGGCGACGCAGCAGACGGTCTCGGCCATCCAGGAGATCGCCCGCACCATCACCGAGATGAGCCAGATCTCCACCTCGATCGCCGCCGCCATGGAGGAGCAGGGCGCCGCCACGGCCGAGATCGCCCGGAACGTCCAGGAGGCGGCGCGCGGCACTGAGCAGGTGACGGGCAACATCGTCGGCGTACAGCAATCCGCCCAGGAGAACGGCGCCGCGGCTTTCCAGGTGCTCGGCGTGGCGCAGGAGCTCGCCCGGCATTCCGAAGATCTGGGCCGCGAGGTCTCGACCTTCCTCCAGGGCGTCAAAGCGGCCTGAGCCGAAACGCGGCACCGCTCGAACAGAATGGGCGCAAGAGGCTTTCGACAGCCTCTCGCGCCCATTCTCGTTTGCTCGGGACGTGACGCCCTGAGGCGAGCCGATCTCAGGCGGCCTTGAGGAGCCCCTTGTCGTGGGAGAAGGCCCAGTAGAGCTCGCGGGCCCGGCGATAGAACGGGCCGGGCTGGAGATCGCGGCTGTCGATGCGCAACACCGGCATCACCTTGGAGTAATTGCCCGAGATGAAGATCTCGTCGGCGCTGGCGAAATCCTCGTAGCGCAACGTGCTCTCGACCACTGTCGCGCCGTCGTCGCGCAGGAGCTGGATCACGCGCTGGCGGGTGATGCCGTTCAGGAACGTGCCGTTCGGATACGGCGTATAGACCACGCCGTCCTTGGCCATGAACACGTTGGACGTCGCCGTCTCCGCCACATTGCCGAGCGCATCGCAGACGAGCGCGTTGTCGAAGCCCTTCTCCTTCGCCTCGCGGATCACGCGGGCGTTGTTGGGATAGAGTGCGCCGGCCTTCGCGTCGGTCGGCATGGATTCAAGTGTCGGACGACGGAAGCTCGATTTCATCACCGAGAGCCCGCCCGGCACCGGCATCGGGGCCTCGAAGAGCGAGAGGCAGAACTGGGTCGATTCCGGATCCGGCGCAATGGTGGCCAATCCCTCGGCCTCGCCCCAATACATGGGCTTCACGTAGAGCGCGGTGCCCGGCGTGAACTTCTTCACGCCTTCGCTCACGAGATCGAGCATGGTCTGGACGTCCATGGTCGGCTTGAGGCCGATTGTGGGAGCCGAGCGGTTCACGCGTTCGCAGTGCCGGTCGAGATCGGGCGCGACGCCCTCGAACACGCGGGCGCCGTCGAACACCGAGGAGCCGAGCCAGGATACGTGGGAGCGCGGCCCGATCAGGGGCGGATTGCCCTCATGCCACGCGCCGTTGAACCAGTTCCACGTCTGCGAATGCCAAGCCACTTGTCTCGATCCTTTTAGGTCAGAATGTCTGCCGCATCGAATCCCTTGCGGACGTCTCCGTCAATCGTTCCTTCGGCCATCGCGGCATAAAGACTTGTGATGGGTTCCATGAGGAGGACTGATCATTGGCCGGATTGCCATCGATCCCGGCCGATGCGAACCTCACGGCATGCCCTCGACGATCATCCCGGCCGATGCCAAAGCTGTCATCTTCGACGCCTACGGCACCCTGTTCGACGTGCATTCAGCGGTCTCGCGCCATATGGCCGAGGTCGGGCCGGATGCGGCGCGGTTCTCGGAAACCTGGCGCGCCAAGCAGCTCGAATATTCCTGGGTGCTGTCGCTTGCCGGCCGATACGAGCCCTTCTGGGCCTTGACCGAGAAGGCGCTCGATCATGCCTTGGCCCGATTTCCCGGCGTCGACCGCCGGATTCGGCCGCTCCTGCTGGAGGCCTATCGCACGCTGGATGCCTATCCTGAAGTGCGGGACACGCTAAGCGCCCTGCGGGCACGCGGCCTGAAGACCGGTATCTTGTCGAACGGCGATCCCGGCATGTTGGAAGCGGCCGTCGCATCGGCAGGACTTGCCGATGATCTTGACGCCATCCTGTCGGTCGACGCCGTGAGGGTTTTCAAGACGAGCCCGCGCACCTACGGGCTCGTGCTTCAGGCTCTGCCCGTCACGGCTGAGGAAGTCGTCTTCGTCTCGTCCAACCGCTGGGACATCGCAGGCGCTGCCGCGTTCGGTTTCACGCCAGTCTGGGTGAACCGACTCAAGTTCCCGGACGAGTACGCGGAGCTTGCGCCTCAGGCGGTGGTATCGTCGCTCGACGAGGTTGTTTAATGGCGTCATGGCCGGGCTTACCCCGGCCATCCACCCTTCACGTGGGGGTCAAGACGTGGGTGCCCGCAACAAGTGCAGGCATGACGCACAGGGATAGACAGATCAAGCCCGCCTACTTCGCCAAGGCCGCCAGGATCCTGGCCCAGGAGCGGGTGCCCTTGTGGAAGCTCTTGAGGTCGTATTTCTCGTTCGGCGAATGGATGCGGTCGTCGTCGAGGCCGAAGCCGACGAAGAGGGTGTCGAGGCCCAGCGTGCGCTTGAAATCGCCGCCGACAGGAATCGAACCGCCCATGCCGATGACGATGGGGTCCTTCTTCCATTCGTCGTGCAACGCCGCTTTCGCCGCCGTGATCGCCGGGAAGTCGTGCGGAAGAGCCAAAGCGCGCGAGCCCTTGTGCTTGATGAACTCCACCGAGCAGTCGGCGGGAATGCGCTCGCGCACGAAGGCCTGGAAGTTCTGGGAGATCTTCTCCGGATCCTGATCGCCCACCAGGCGGAAGGAGATCTTGCAGCGTGCCTCGGCGGCGATCACCGTCTTGGTGCCCTCGCCCGTGTAGCCGCCGATGATGCCGTTCACATCGCAGGTGGGCCGTGACTGGATCTGCTCGATGAGCATACGGCCCTTCTCGCCGGCGGAATGCTTCAGACCGACCTGGCCGAGGAATTCCTCCTCCGTGAGATTGAGCCCCTTCCATTGCTCGAGGACCTGCGTGGGCGTTTCCGGCACGCCCTCGTAGAAATCCGGTATCGTGATCCGGCCGTTGTCGTCGTGAATGGCCGCGATGATCTTCGACAGCACATGGATCGGATTGCGCGCCGCGCCGCCGAAGGCCCCGGAATGAAGGTCGCGGTCCGCGCAGCGCACGATCACCTCCTCGTAGACCATGCCGCGCAGGGAGGACGTGATGGCAGGGGTGTCCTGATCCCACATGCCCGTGTCGCAGACGAGGGCGACGTCGGCCTTGAGCTCGTCCTTGTTGGCCACGATGAACTCGGGCAGGAACTTGGAGCCGTCTTCTTCCGCACCCTCGACCAGGAACGTGATGGTGATCGGCAGCGATCCGGTCACGGCCTTCCAGGCCCGGCAGGCCTCGACGAAGGTCATCACCTGGCCCTTGTCGTCGGCGGAGCCGCGGGCGCTGATCGCCTTGCGGCCGTCGGGAAGCGTGATGATGCGGGGCTCGAACGGGGGCCTCTCCCACAGGTCCAGGGGATCGACCGGCTGCACGTCGTAATGGCCGTAGAAGAGCACGTGCAGCTTTCCCTCGCCCGCAGCATGGCCGAGCACCACCGGATGACCGCCCGTCTCGCGCAAGGAAGCCTCGACGCCGAGGCTCTTCAACTCGTCGACGAGCCACTGGCCGGCGATGCGGCAATGATCCTTGTAGGCCGGATCGGTGGAGATGGACGGCACTTTCAGCCATTGGAACAGCCGCTCCAGGGAAACGTCGAGATCGGAGTCGATCTTGGAGAGAACTTGGTCGAGCTGGGACATGAGGAACAACTGCCTTGTGGACGAGGTCGTCCCAAGAGGTACTCTCATCCTCTGGGTAGCCGCAAGTACGAGATTATGGCTCAAGACAAAGGCGCCAGAGCCTTCCTCATATAGACACGCCGGAAGCCCTTCTCCTCGGCTCGATGGGTTTCGACAAATCCCAGACGTTCATAGAGACGGATGTTCTCGCTCATCGCCTCGTTCGTGTAGAGCCGAATGGCTCTGAATCCACGGTCGATGGAGAGCCTCTCCGCGAAGGCGATCAACAGACGTCCATACCCGCGCCCCTGCATATCCGGACTGACGGCCACATTGTCGAGAAGCATCGCCTCTTCTTCCGGAAGAAGAACGAGCACCCCGAGGATTTTGCTCTGGCTGACAAGGACATAGACCGATCGCATTTCGATGAGGGCAGAATAATCGTCCCTCATCGGACCGGGTTTTTGCCCGATGAGCGGGATATACCCGGCATAAGCGGCCTGGACGATCTCCTCGACATCGGCACGGTCCTCAGGAGTTGCGAGGCGAATGTTCTGCGTCATCATGCCAACCACGACACCGGCTGATTGTTACCGCCGCAACAGCCCGCCCAAGGTTCCGCGCACGATGGCGCGGCCGATGGAGCTTCCCTGACGGCCGCCGATGGACTTGCCGATTTCGGCCGCGAGATTGCCCACCGTCTGGTTGACGATGGTGCGCGTGACCTCGCGGGTCACGCGCTGCGTGACGGTCATCGACCCCTTGCGCTGACCGGTCGTGCCGAAGAGGCCTCCCAGCATGTCCAGGATGCCCCCTCCCCCTTCCGCGGCTTTTGCTTCGGCGGCGGCCTGCTCGGCGCGCTTGGCCAGCATCTCGTAGGCGGAATCCGGGTCGACCGCCTGGTCGTATTTGCCTCTCATCGGGCTTGAGGCCACGATCTGCTGGCGCTCGGACAATTCGATCGGTCCGACCTGCGCCATGGGCGGCGCGATCAGCGTGCGCTCCACCATGGACGGCGAGCCCTTGCCTTCCAGGGTCGAGACCAGGGCTTCGCCGACGCCGAGTTCGGTGATGGCCTTCTCCGTGTCGAAGGCGGGATTCTGGCGGAAGGTCTGGGCCGCCACGCGCACGGCCTTCTGCTCGCGCGGCGTATAGGCGCGAAGGGCGTGCTGCACCCGGTTGCCGAGCTGCGCCAGCACGCTCTCGGGCACATCGGCCGGGTTCTGCGTGATGAAATAGACGCCGACGCCCTTGGAGCGGATCAGGCGCACGACGCGCTCGACCGTTTCGACGAGCGCCTTCGGGGCATCGTTGAACAGAAGATGAGCCTCGTCGAAGAAGAAGACGAGCTTGGGCTGATCCATGTCGCCCACTTCCGGCAGCTCCTCGAACAGTTCCGACATCAGCCACAGGAGGAAGGTGGCGTAGAGGCGCGGATTGCTCATGAGCTTGTCGGCCGCGAGGATGTTGACGATGCCGCGACCGTCGCGGTCGGTGCGCATCAGGTCCTTGATGTCCAGCGCGGGCTCGCCGAGGAACTCGTCGCCCTGCTGATTTTCCAGGACCAGGAGCTGGCGCTGGATCGTTCCGATCGTCGCCTTCGACACGTTGCCGTAGGTGGTGGTGAGCTCGCTCGCATTGTCGGAGATGAGCTGCAGCAGCGCGCGCAGATCCTTCAGGTCCAGCAGCAGCAAGCCCTGCTCGTCGGCGATCCGGAACGCGATGTTGAGCACGCCCTCCTGCGTGTCGTTCAGGTCGAGGAGACGCGAAAGCAGCAGCGGCCCCATCTCGGACACCGTTGCCCGCACCCGGTGCCCCTGCTCGCCGAACAAATCCCAGAACACCACCGGGAACTTGTCCGGCACGTACTCGATGCCGATCTCCTTGGCGCGTTTGACCAGGGGCTCCTTGCCGTTGCCGGGAGCAGCCATGCCCGAGAGGTCGCCCTTGATGTCGGCGGCGAAGACCGGGACGCCCGCATTGGAGAACCCTTCCGCCAGCACCTGGAGCGAGACGGTCTTGCCCGTGCCGGTGGCGCCGGTCACCAGGCCGTGCCGGTTGGCCAGCCGCAGATCCAGATATTCCGGCTTGGTGCTTTTGCCGATGAAGATCTTCCCGTCCTCGAGCATCGTGTCTCTCCAAAGATCATGAAAGGATCTTAGATGCGTTGTGACGAGTTTCCACTGTCGAGTTCCTTGATTTAATAGTTTAGTTATGAACTATCTGCCCCGTTCCAGTCTCAGGAGAATCAGATGGAAGAACTCATCGCCCGCGTGACGCAGAATACCGGCCTCGATCAGGCGACCGCCCAGAAGGCCATCGGCATCATCCTGGGCTACCTCCAGAAAGAGGGACCCTCGAGCGAGGTCAACCAGCTGATCGCAGCCCTGCCGGGCGCTCAGGAAGCCATCGAGGAAACGAAGAGCGGCGGCGGCAGCGGCGGACTGATGGGCATGATGGGCTCCATGGGCGGCGGCGTGATGGCGCTGGGCGGCCAACTCATGGGCATCGGCGTCTCCATGGGCCAGATGCAACCGCTCGGCAAGGAGCTGTTCGCCTACGGCCGCGAGAAGGCCGGCGAGGACGTCATGGGCCCCATTGTCGGCTCGATCCCCGGCCTGTCGCAGTTCGTGTAACCGTCAAAGCGCCTCGTTACCCGCCTTGTGCCGGTGCTCTCGCTTTGGTGGAAGCGGTACCTTTCGGATCGGGACGGCCACCCTGCCACGCTCGCCGTCATCACCGGGCTCGTCCCGGTGATCTCGCTTCTTTGGAGCGCGGCGCTTTTCCGATCGGGATGGCCGGGACGGGCCCGGCCATGACGTGGCGGGTGTCAGAGTTGGTAAACCCGGTAGAAGAGGCGCCGCGCTTTCCCGACATGGGGCGCCAGGAGACCAGGCCATGACGATAAGGAAGCGACGGCCCGCCTGCACAATCCCGCCCTTTGGGGCATTTCCAGCATCCCCCCGTCCCGGTATTGTCCGGCGCAATTGAACAGCCCACCGGACGGGAACACCCATGGACGATCTCTCTCTCGCGGCCGATTTCCCGCAAGCGACCCGCGAGCAATGGCTCAAGCTGGTCGAGGGCGTGCTGAAGGGCGCGGACTTCGAGAAGAAGCTCGTCTCCCGCAGCCATGACGCAATCGCCATCCAGCCGCTTTATCCGAAGGCGGAAGGAGCCGCCCCGGTGGCGCGCGAGCAGGCCGGCCGCTGGCGGGTATCGCAGCGGGTCGATCACCCTGATCCGCAGAAAGCCAACGAGCTCGCACTTCTGGATCTTGAAGGCGGCGCCGATGCGCTGACGCTCGTCACCCCCAAAGCCCCTGCCGCACGCGGCTTCGGCCTGCGGATCAACAGCCTCGACGATCTCGACCGGGCCTTGTCAGGCGTGATGCTCGATCTCATCCATCTGCGCGTCGATGCGGGCGGGCATGGCCGCCAGATGGCCGCGCTGGTGCTGGCGCTCGCCGAGCGGCGTGGCCACCGGCTCGCCGATCTTTCTCTCGATCTCGGCCTCGACCCCATCGGCGCCATGGCGGCCCAAGGGCGGATGTCCGCCTCCTGGGATGCCATGGCGCAGCGCATGGGCGACACGCTGAGCCATCTGACGGCGCAGGGCTTTGCCGGGCGCGCCTTCCTGGCCGACGGTCGGGTCTATCACGAGGCCGGCGCCAGCGAGGCGCAGGAACTCGCTTCCGTGCTGGCGACGGGCGTCGGCTATCTGCGGGCCCTCGAGGCGCAGGGCCATCCGCTCGACGCGGCACGGCGCTCGCTCGCCTTCCTCCTCGTGGCCGATGCGGACGAGTTCCTCACCGTCGCGAAGCTGCGGGCGCTTCGTCGCCTCTGGGCACGGGTGGAGCAGGCCTGCGGCCTGGAGCCGAGGCCGATCCGCCTGCATGCGGAGACCGCCTGGCGCATGACCACCCGGCGCGACCCGTGGGTGAACATGCTGCGGGCGACGGTGGCGGCGTTCTCCGCCGGCATCGGCGGGGCGGATGCCGTCACGGTGCTGCCCTTCACGGCGGCGCTGGGCCTGCCCGACGCCTTCGCCCGCAGGATCGCACGCAACACGCAACTCATCCTGCTCGATGAATCGAACCTCGCCCGCGTGGCCGACCCGGCAGCCGGCGCCGGCGGCTTCGAGGCGCTCACCGATGTCCTGTGCGACAAGGCCTGGGGGCTGTTCCAGGAGATCGAGCGCGAGGGCGGCATTCTGGAGAGCCTCAAGGGCGAAAGCATCCAGGCGCGCATCGCCGCCGTGCGCGCGCAGCGCGAGAAAGCCGTCGCCACCCGCCGCGAGCCGATCACCGGCACGAGCGAGTTCCCGAACATCGATGAGGCGGACGTGACGGTTCTCTTCCCCTCCCCCTTGTGGGGAGGGGCCAGGGGTGGGGATGTTGGCGCCACACCTTCACAGGCTATCGCTCACACCCCCACCTCCCACTCCTCCCCACAAGGGGGAGGAGAGCAGGACGGCGCACCGGCTCAGGCGGAGACCCCCTTCGCCTCCCTCGTTCGGATGGCAGGACAGGGCGCGACTCTGCCCCGGCTCGCCGGCACGGCCGCCGGCCCCTCGCCGGTCGCCATCGCTCCCCTGCCCTCCACGCGCACGGCCGAGCCCTTCGAGCGCCTGCGCGACCTGTCGGACGCCTCCATGGCCAGGACCGGGGAACGGCCCAGGATCTTCCTCGCCAATCTCGGGCCGATCGCGGCTTTCACCGCCCGGGCGACCTTCGCCAAGAATTTTTTCGAGGCCGGCGGAATAGAAGCCGTCATGAGCGACGGCTTTTCCGACAACGACAAACTTCGACAAGCTTATCTGGCAAGTAAAGCCAAGCTGTCCTGCATCTGCTCGACAGATGAGATTTACGAAAAACATGCGCTCGACGCTGCCAGAACCTTGCGAGACGCGGGCTCGACCCTCATCTATCTGGCAGGGCGCCCGGGCGAGCACGAAGATGCATGGGTCCGCGCCGGTATCACCACCTTCATCTTTGTCGGGTGCGACACCCTCAAGGTTCTGAGCCAGGCTCTCGACGAGGCCTGCGCCTGAGGCTTCGAGGCTCCTCCCGGCGGATCTTAAGACCGAGAGGAGCGCGGTTTTGACCTTGACGAAGCGATTGGCTGTGGCCCTCGGCCTCGGCACCATCCTGATCGGCCACGCCGTGGCCGCCCCGGCCAGCCGTCACGACGGCACCTGGAGCGTCAGGATGGTGACGGAGTCGGGTGTCTGCGACAGCACCTACACCTATTCCATCGCCATCGAGAACGGGAACGTGCGCTACCTGCTGCAGCCCGGCGATTCGCCGACCACCGTGTCGGGCCGGATCGGCTCCGACGGCGCTGTCGATCTCGACATCCGTCGCAGCATCGCCAAGGTGGATGCCAACGGCCGCCTCAACGGCAAGGCCGGCTCGGGCACCTGGCAGCTCGGCATGCTCGGCTGCTCCGGCCGCTGGACCGCGCAGAAGCGCTCCAGCGACGTCTGATCAGCCCCATTGTCCTGACCTTCCCAAAGCCGCTGCATCCTTTGATGCAGCGGCATTTTCGTGGTTCACGCACAGCTGAAAGGCGTCGCCGGAACCCGCGAAAATTCCCGACGTTGGTTCTGCCCATTCCTGATGTTTCGGAGCGTTTCATGCGTGTGATGTCCTGGCTCGGCGCGGCAGTCCTGACGGCTATCGTCCTTGCTCCCCCGGCCCACGCCCAGGCCAACCGGTTCGACGGCAACTGGAGCGTGGAAGTGGTCACGGAGCAGGGCGCCTGCGATCGGGCCTACCGCTATGCGGTCGTCGTCCAGAACGGGCGCGCCCGTTACGGCGGACCGGAGAACTTCAACGTGAACGGCCAGGTCCAACCGAACGGCGCCGTCTCGGCCAGCATCTCCCGCGGCCAGGACCGGGCCAACGTGTCGGGTCGGCTGTCGGGCAATACCGGACGCGGCACCTGGTCGACCTCGGGCGGACGGGTCTGCTCCGGTTATTGGAACGCGGAGAAGCGGGGCTAAGGCGAGCCTGTCATCTTCTGCGGGCGGTTTATGGCAGAGACCATCACGTAGGAGATGATCATGAGGAGGAACCAGGAGCCGAGCTTCGCCATGGGCACCATGGACCAGCCCTTGAGCTGGCTC
>DASZBB010000267.1:0-4324 GCA_035944695.1 Microvirga sp.
CATCCTCGATGCGCACCATGGTCAGGGTCAGCATGCTCTCGAAGACCCGCGGCGGGGCGAACACGTACGTGGCGCCGATCTCGCGCCGGTCTTCCGCAACGGTCTCGGGACTCTCCGGGCAATTGACGCATAGTCCCGAGAGAATGGCCTGAGCGTAGGAGAAGATGTGATCGCCGACCCAGGCGATGGGCAGATAGGCGATGATCTCGTCCGTCTCGTCGAGCTTGTCGAAGTCGCAGCCGATCTCGGCGGCGGCGATCACCGCATCGGAGGTGAGCATCACCCCCTTGGGCCGACCGGTGGTGCCGGAGGTGTAAAGGATGATGGCAAGATCGGAGCCTCGCCCCTCCTGCAGGGCCAAGTCGATCGCGGCGGCTTCCTGTGGGTCCGCCAGCCTCGCGCGCCCCTCCTCGACGATCGACTCCATGGAATGGAGCCGGCTGTGGTCGTAGTCCCGCAGGCCCTTCTGCTCGTCGTAGAGCACGAGCTCGAGCTGCGGCAACTGGTCCGAAACTGAGAGGATCTTATCGACCTGTTCCTGGTCCTGCACGGCCGCGTGGGTGACCTCGGCATGGGCGAGCACATAGGCCATCTCGTCGGCGACGGAGTCCGCATAGACCGGGATCGGAATTGCGCCGAGCCACTGCGCCGCGCAGATGGTCCAGTAAAGATAGGGTCGGTTGTAGCCGATGATGGCGATCTTGCCGCCGCGCTTCAGGCCGAGGGTTTGCAGGCCGCAGGCATAGGCGCGGACGATGTCGTGAACCTCACCCCAGGTCCAGGATTGCCAGATCCCGAGATCCTTGTGCCGAAACGCGGTGCGCTTCGGACGGAGGCGCGCATTGCGCGCCAAGAGTTTCGGAAATGTATCCGCGCGCGCATCCGCAGCCGTCGTCAACGACGTCAACCTCCCTGGCCGCCGCGCCTGGAAATGATACGCGGCATGGCTTCGCTTCCTCTGGTGCATGGAGATAGTTCCCCATGCCTGCGCCGATCTGTGCCGGCTCGCCCGTTCGGGCCTTGTTGGAGGGTATTCTGTCGTGCCCGTCGGGGGACGGCAAGGTGCCTGCCACCGCTACCATGGGCTAATACGGCATCGGCCCGCGTCCTGCGACGGCAAGGGCTCAGTCAGGGCCCGGCTTCGGGCCAACGACGGTTATGGTACGGCCGTGAGGGCAGCCGGCTCGATCTCCTCAGCTCTCACGAGGTGCTCGATGCCAACCGTATTCTTGACGCGGTAGACCGGAGCGTCGTTCTTGTCCGATACGAGACAGACGATGCAATAGATGCGGCGGTCCGGATAGCCCGAAGAGGGCCTGGTGATCCGCACGAGCTGGCCGATATGAAATGCCTCTTTCATCAGCGCCTCCAACATCCTGGGATTCGATGAACAGGAGCTTGGACGACCACAGGCGCCGAAGAATCTCGCGCCGATCCGTCAAGCTTGCATGCTCTCCCAGACCCCTTACAGGCTTTGACGCGGATCAAGACGGATGGCTGAGGCAAAACGATGGCATTCTCTCGTTTCGCCCCGATCCGCAGCCTGATGCGGCCTCTTGATCCGCCAGCGCATCGAGGAAATCGCGAACAGGGTGCGGGTGCATTAACATGGGATAGGGTGCGACGAACGCTCAACCCCAGGGTCCGAGATTCGTTCGCGGCAAACGGACAAGCCGGGGTCGATCCTCATCCGGCGGCGATGGCGTGGAAGAAGCTGCCGGTGACCTGGCCGCGGCGGTGACCGGCAGTTCCGAGATCGTTCTCTTCCGCGTCCGTGATCGTCGCGAAGGCGGCCTCTCGCGACAGGTCGCTCCGCACCACGGAGGCATAGTGGAACTCGTGGCCAATCAGGCGCTGCCCGGCCGCCCCCATGACCCCATCTTCGACGAGGCGGGCGACCCGATAGCCGAGATGCATCTTGCGCTTCGCATAGCTCGTCTCGACTGGGAGCAAGTCTGCCATGGCATGGACTTGGCCTTCCGCATCCTCCAGGGAACGGCCCAGCACCATGTAGCCGCCGCACTCGCCGTGGACGGGCCTGCTTTCGGCAAAGCGGCGGAGGCCGCCGAGAAAGCGGTCAGCCTGGGCGATGCATCCGGCGTGGAGTTCGGGATACCCCCCTGGCAGCCAGCAAACATCGCATCCGGGTGGGGGCGGCTCGTCGGCCAGGGGAGAGAAGGTCACGATTTCCGCTCCGGCCCCGCGCCAGCCCGACAGCACGTGCGGGTAGACGAAGGAGAAGGCTTGATCTGACGCCAGAGCGATGCGCTGCCCCGGCGGCGGCAGGGGCTTGGCGCCCATCGTCCCTTCAAGCCGTGTCGGGCAGGCCAATGCAACAAGCCGGTCGATGTCGATGGCAGCTTCCGCCGCATCGGCAAGACGGTCGAGACGCAAGTCGAGTTCGTCCGTCTCTCCGGCCTGAACGAGGCCGAGATGCCGTTCCGGCAGGGTCAGATCGGCATTGCGCATCATGGCTCCGAGGACCGGCAGCCCAATGCGCGCCATACCGTCCTCGACGAGCCGCCGGTGGCGTTCGCTGGCGACCTTGTTCAGCACCACGCCGGCCACCTCGATCCGCGGATCGAAACGGGCGCAGCCGAGTGCGACGGCGGCGGCCGATTGGGCATGGCCCGACACGTCGAGCACGAGGATCACCGGCCAGCCGAACCGGGCCGCAATGTCGGCGCTGGCGCCGGTGCGGCCGGTCTCCTGGCGGATGCCGTCGAAGAGACCCATGGAGCCTTCCGCGATCACAAGCTCAGCCCCGCAGGCGGCTTCGGATGCAAGAGCTTCCAGCAGCGGCGGGCTCATGGCGAAGCTGTCGAGGTTGAAGCTCGGCGCACTGGTGGCGGCGGCGTGGAAGGCGGGGTCGATGTAATCCGGCCCGCATTTCATGCCCCGCACGCGCAGGCCCCGGCGGGCCAGCGCACGCTGAAGGCCGAGCACGACGGTCGTCTTGCCCGAGCCCGAGCGCGGCGCCGCAATGAGAAGACCGGGAGCGACCTTCACTGGGCTGCCTCGCTGCCGAATTCGAGCAGATGATTGGCGATGGCCGAGCGGAAGGCAGCAATGGCCCCGATGGCGACGATGGCCGGCGAACGGATGACCCCTTCTTGCGCGAGCTTCGGTAGGGTTTCGAGGGTTCCCTCCACCACGCATTCCTTGGCGGTGGTCGCGCCGTGCACGGCCAGAGCGGGCGTATCGCCCGCAAGCCCGCCCTCCAGAAGCCCTGCCACGATCGACGGGAGGTTTGAGACCGCCATATAGAGCACGATGGGGGCGCCGGTGCGGGCGAGCGCCGTCCATTCGATCTCCGCGTCGGGGGCGGCGTGGCCGGTGGCGAGGATGACCGCATGGTTCGTCCGGCGCATGGTCGCCGGGATGCCGTGGATGGCAAGCGAGGCGAGGCCGCTCGAGACACCGGGGATGATGCGAAACGGAATGCCGGCATCCGAGAGAGCCAGAGCCTCCTCGCCGCCGCGACCGAAGATGAAGGGATCGCCGCCTTTGAGCCGCAGCACCCGCTTGCCTTCGCGGGCGAGCTGGATCAGACGCTCGCAGATGTCCCGCTGAGCCGCGGAGGGTTTGCCTCCGCGCTTGCCGGCGAATTCCAGCGTGGCCCCGTCGCGGGCAAACGACAGTACGGACGGGTCGACGAGGGCGTCGTAGACGATGGCATCGGCCGTCGCGAGGGCGTTCATCGCATGGATGGTGAGCAGGCCGGGATCGCCCGGGCCGGCGCCGACGAGCCAGACCGTGCCGGGCGCGAAGGGCGGGGAGAGGCGGGACAGGGAGGTCATGCGGGCCTCCGGTTCCAAGGGGCATTCACGGGATGGCTGTTGGAATTCATGGGGACGATGTAAGAGGGCGTATGGACGAGAGTAAACCCGCCGGATCGCTGCGCCGTGGTTGGACCACGGGCGCCTGCGCTACGGCAGCGGCCAAGGCGGCCTACCTTGGCTGGCGCACGGGCGATTTCCCCGATCCGATCGAGATCGTACTGCCGGGCGGTGCGCGGCCCGCATTCGCGCTCGCGATGAGCGAGGCTTGTGACGACGGCGTGCGGGTCGGCGTCGTCAAGGACGCCGGCGACGATCCGGACGTGACGCATGGAGTCTTGGTCATCGCAACCATCCGTGCCGGCGCGCCGGGCTCGGGTGTCACGTTCCGCGCAGGCGAGGGCGTCGGCACGGTGACCCGCGCCGGCCTGCCGCTGCCGCCGGGCGAGCCCGCCATCAATCCGGCACCGCGCCAGATGATCCGCGACAACCTGGAAGAGGCGGCGCGCAGCATTGGCGGGCCCATGGACATCGAGGTCGAGATT
>DASZBB010000268.1:0-22849 GCA_035944695.1 Microvirga sp.
TTCATGGCCGCGCCTCTGGATATCATCCCCTGTATGCCTAATCGACCCGGCTGGGCTATATGCTCGTCTGAACATTGCCAAACCAAGGCCATTAACCATTACGGAGCATTCGGCGTGGCCCATTATCTCGGTATCGATGTCGGCACTTCGGCGGTGAAAGCCATTCTGGTCGACGAGCGGCAGACGGCAGTTGCGGAGGCGGATGTTCCGCTCCAGGTCTCCCGCCCGCACGACCTCTGGTCGGAGCAGGACCCGGAAATATGGTGGGCGGCGGTGCAGTCCGCGCTCGATCAGTTGCGCAACCAGGCTCCGGCGGCACTCGCGGATATTCACGGCATCGGCCTCTCGGGACAGATGCACGGCGCCGTGCTGCTCGACGAAAGCAACCGGCCTCTCCGGCCCGCGATTCTCTGGAATGACGGGCGCTCTTTCCGAGAGGCACAGGAGCTGGGAGAAAGGCACCCGGAGCTCTCGCACGCCATGGGCGTCATCCCGATGCCGGGCTTCACCGCACCGAAGCTCGTCTGGCTTGCCCGGCAGGAGCCGGACATCTTCCGCGCCGTGCGCAAGGTGATGCTGCCGAAGGACTACATCCGCCTCAAGCTCACCGGCGAGATCGTCACGGACATGTCCGATGCAGCGGGCACCTGGTGGCTGGACGAGGCCAGCCGCGACTGGTCGGACGCGGCACTGGCCGCAACCGGCCTCAGCCGCGATCACATGCCGAGCCTCGTCGAAGGCTCGCAAGTCTCCGGTACCCTGCGCGCCGACATTGCACAACAATGGGGAATGCGGAGCGATGTCGTCGTCGCCGGCGGCGGCGGAGATGCGGCAGCAGGCGCTGTCGGCCTCGGGGCCATCGAGGACGGATCGGCGTTCATCTCTCTCGGCACCTCCGGGCAGCTTTTCGTCACGACGCAGGATTTCAGCCCGGCGCCGCAGGCCGTGGTGCATTCCTTCTGCCATGCGGTGCCAGGACGATGGTTCCAGATGGCCGCGATGCTGAACGCCGCCAGTTGCCTGGCCTGGGGCGCCCATCTGCTGAGACGGGACATCGGCGACCTCCTGCGCGAAGTCGAGGCCGATTATCGGAAGCCGTCTCCCGTTCTCTTCCTGCCCTACCTCGCGGGCGAACGGACGCCGCACAACGATCCCTATGCGCGCGGGGTCTTCTTCGGGCTCTCGCCCCAGACGCAGCAGGCTGATCTGGTGCAGGCCATCCTGGAAGGTGTGGCCTTCAGTTTCGCCGACGCGAAGCAGTGCCTCCAGCAGGCAGGCACGTCCCTCACCCATGCGGGCATGATCGGCGGGGGATCTCGCAGCGCGTTCTGGGCCAGGATCTTTGCGAGCGTCCTCAACGTCCCCATGCTGCGCTACCGGGGCAGCGACAAGGGTCCGGCATTCGGTGCGGCCCGGCTGGCACGCCTTGCCGCGACGGGCGAGGCGCCGGACGCCGTTTGCACGGCACCCGAAGTCCTCGAGACCATCGAACCCGAAGCGCCCCTCGTGGAGCTATACGGTCCGCGCATCGAAGCATTCCGTCGTCTGTATCGCGCCTTGAAGCCGGAATTCATGCGAGCGTAAGGGAAACGATCAGGAGCACGATCGCCTGAGAAGAAACAAAGTATCTCTTGATTTCGACTGTAGCGCACTGAACGACGAGCATTGCTGCCGAAAAGTTGTGGGCGATCATCCGCGACTCGAAAGGAGGGATTGAAACGCGATTGAATTGAAGCATTTAGGGCAGGCACAATCCCTTCTGATCCGGTCCGACTTTTGGCATGATAGTGTCTTCAGAATTCAAGGCTGAAAACTGCCGTTTCGACAAAGCGCCTCTAGGGAAATGCTCATGACAGGATCCGCCCCGATCCTCGAAATGAAGGACATCTCCAAGACGTTTCCGGGCGTGAAGGCGCTCACGAACGTCTCCCTCACCGTCTATCCGGGCGAAATCCACGCCCTGATGGGAGAGAACGGCGCCGGCAAGTCGACGCTGATGAAGATCCTGTCCGGAGCCTACCAGGCGGATCCCGGCGGCGAGATCCGAATCAATGGCCAGCCCGTCACCATCGACGGACCGCTGACGGCACGCCATCACGGCATTTCGATCATCTATCAGGAGCTCTCCCTCGCGCCCAATCTCACGGTGGCGGAGAACATGCTTCTCGGGCGTGAGCACAAGTCCGGCCCGATGGTCGACCGGCGCTCGATGGAGAGGGCCTGCCAGACGGTGCTCGATCGGCTCGGCGTCCATTTCAAGGCGACCACGAAGGTCAGCGAATTGTCGATGGCCGAGCGGCAGCTCGTGGAGATCGCTCGCGCGCTGATCGCGAACTCGCGCATCCTGGTTATGGACGAACCCACGACCTCCCTCTCCTCCCGAGAGACCGAGGCGATGTTCGCCCTCGTTCGGCAGCTGCGGGCGGAAGGGCTCGCCATCATCTACATCAGCCATCGCATGGCGGAGATTTACGAGCTGGCCGAGCGGGTCTCAGTGCTTCGGGACGGTTCCTATGTCGGCACCCTGGTGGGCGACGAGATCTCCGCGGAACGTCTCGTTCAGATGATGGTCGGCCGCGATCTGTCGTCCTTCTACAAGAAGGAGCACGATGCCCATCAGAGCCGTGGACGCGTGATGTTCGCGGTCCGCAACATGGGCGACGGCGTGCGTGTCCACGACTGCTCGTTCGAGCTGCACGAGGGCGAGGTACTGGGCATTGCCGGCCTCGTCGGGGCGGGACGCACCGAGCTGGCGCGCCTCATCTATGGTGCGGATCCCCGCACCAGCGGCGAGGTTTTCCTGCAGGGCAAGCATCTCTCGATCCGCAAGCCCGAAGACGCCATCGAATCCGGCGTCGTCTATCTGACGGAGGATCGCAAGCATCTCGGCCTCTTCCTCGATCTCACCGTGCGCGAGAACGTGAACATCAGCGTTCTGAATCGGGATTCCCGCCCGGGTGGTATCCTCAACCTGAAAGCCGCCAAGCAGCGAGCGGCCGCGGCCATTCGGGCGCTGAGCATCCGCGTGGCGGGCGACGTGGTGCCCGTGGGCAGTCTGTCCGGCGGCAATCAGCAGAAGGTTCTGCTCTCGCGCCTGCTCGAGACGAAGCCCAAGGTCCTCATCCTCGACGAGCCCACCCGCGGCGTGGATATCGGCGCCAAGTCCGAAATCTACCGGCTCATCGACAGCCTCGCCCGCAACGGCGTCGGCGTCATCGTGATCTCCAGCGAATTGCCGGAGATCGTCGGTATCTGCGACCGGGTCCTCGTGATGCGCGAGGGCCGGCTTGAAGGCGAGGTCGGCGGAGCCGGCCACCCGCCCGTGACACAAGAAAACATCATCACCATCGCGACAGGTGTAAGGGAAGCGGCCGAATGACATCCCCGAACGAGACCAGCGCTGGCCTGCAGGCCACCGGAGTCACAGGCGCCGATGCGGCGTCTCAAAGCCTTCAGCGCCGCCTTGCCTGGCGTTCGACCCTGCAGGCCCTCGGCATGCTGCCGGTGCTCATCATCCTCGGCGTCGTGTTCGAGTTCATGTCCGGACGCTTCCTGAGCTTCCAGAACCTCTCGATCGTGATGCAGCAGGCGTCGATCAACACCGTGCTCGCGGCCGGCATGACCTTCGTCATTCTGACCGGCGGCATCGACCTGTCGGTGGGCTCGATCCTGGCGGCCGCCGCCATGGTGGCGATTCTGGGATCCTTGGTCCCTGAATGGGGCATGCTGGGCATTCCGGCCGCCCTGCTGACCGGCCTGGGCCTCGGCCTCGTGAACGGCGCGCTCATCGCCTTCGCGAAGCTGCCGCCGTTCATCGTGACCCTCGGCTCGTTGACGGCCGTACGCGGCCTTGCGCGCCTGCTCGGCGATGACACCACCCAGTTCAACCCGCAGCTGCCCTTCGCCTTCATCGGAAACGGCACCCTGTTCGGCCTGCCCTGGCTCGTCTGGATCGCCTTCGCGGTGGTGATCATCTCCTGGTTCATCCTGCGAAGAACGGTTCTTGGCGTCCATATCTACGCGGTCGGCGGCAATCCGGACGCAGCACGGCTCACGGGCATCAAGGTCTGGGCCGTCCTGCTGTTCGTCTACGCATTCTCAGGATTGGCAGCAGGCCTCGGCGGCGTCATGTCGGCGGCGCGCCTATTCGCCGCCAACGGATTGCAGCTCGGACAATCCTACGAGCTCGACGCCATCGCGGCCGTCATCCTCGGCGGCACCAGCTTCGTCGGCGGCATCGGGTCGATCTGGGGCACGCTGATCGGCGCGCTGATCATCGCGATTCTGTCGAACGGCCTCATTCTCGTGGGCGTGTCCGACATCTGGCAATTCATCATCAAGGGGCTCGTGATCATCGGGGCCGTGGCGCTCGACCGCTACCGCCTCAAGGGATCGGCACGCACCTGATCAAGGAATACCAGCGCTCGTCATGGGCGCTCGTATATGCGATCTCCAGGCATCCAAGGCGGCTACCGGGAGATCGTGGGGATAAAACACCTGCAATCAGCACCCTGGAGGAACCCATGGCACTTTCCCGTCTCACCCTAAGCCTTGCCGTCGTCGCCGGACTGGCGGCGCCGGCCTACGCCAAGGACGTCAAGAACGTCGGCATCTCGGTCGGCCTGCTCGGCAATCCGTTCTTCGTCGCGACCATCAAAGGCATCGAAGCCAAGGCGAAGGAGATCACTCCCGGGGCCAAGATCACGTCCGTGTCGGCGGATTACGACCTGAACAAGCAGTTCACCCAGATGGACAACTTCACGGCGGCCGGCACCGACATCGTGATGATCAACGCGGTCGACCCCAAGGCCATCGAACCTTCGGTGAAACGGGCTCAGGCAGGCGGCATGGTCGTGGCCGCTTTCGACGTGGCGGCAGCCGGTGCCGACGTGACGGTGATGACGGACAACGTCAAGGCCGGCGAGCTCGCCTGCCAGTACATCGCCGACCATTTGAAGGGCAAAGGCGACGTGCTCATCATCAACGGCCCGCAGGTCTCATCGATCACCGATCGCGTGAAGGGCTGCAAGAACGTCTTCTCCAAGTTCCCGGACATCAAGATCCTCTCGGACAACCAGGACGCCAAGGGCTCCCGCGAGGGCGGCTTCGCCGTCGGCCAGAGCCTGCTGACCCGCTTCCCGAAGGTGGACGCCGTGTTCGCGATCAACGATCCGACCGCCATCGGCGTCAACCTGGCCGCCAAGCAGCTCAACCGCAACGAGTTCATCATCACGGCGGTCGACGGCGCTCCGGACATCGAGACCGAGCTGAAGTCGGGCAACTCCCTGATCAAGGCCTCGGCCTCGCAGGACCCGTACATCATGGCCGCTCAGTCCTATGAGCTCGCGGTCGGCATCGTGAACGGCAAGAAGCCGGAGAAGAACGTCATTCTCCTCGAGCCCAAGCTTATCACGGCCGACAACATCAAGGACTACAAGGGCTGGCAGGCCGTCCGCTGATTTGACCCGACCTCCGGCGGCCACGGCACGCGCCGTGGCCGCCTTTTCCGTTCACGGCCCAGGGAGCGCCTCGATGTTGAAGCAGCTGCGCGAGCAGGTACTGGAAGCCAATCTGGAAGTGGTGCGCCGCGGGCTCGTGCTTTACACCTTCGGGAACGTCAGCGGCATCAGCCGCGAGGAGAACCTCGTCGTCATCAAGCCGAGCGGGGTGCCCTACGAGCGCATGAAGGCGGACGACCTCGTGATCACGGATCTCGAGGGCAAGATCGTCTGGGGCGAGCTGCGCCCCTCGTCGGATCTCGACACCCACATCCACCTGTACAAGTCGTTCCCGCAGATCGGCGGCGTGGTGCATACGCATTCCGAGCACGCCGTGGCCTGGGCCCAGGCCTGCCGCCCGATCCCGGCCCTCGGCACCACCCATGCGGATTATTTCTACGGTCCCGTTCCTGTCACCCGCCAACTGACGGCCGAGGAGATCAAGAACGATTATGTCCGCGCGACCGGCGTCGCGATTACGGACGCCTTCGGCAACCGCGACCCCATGGAAGTGCCGGCGGCCCTTGTCGCTGGGCACGGTCCCTTTGCGTGGGGCAGGACGCCCGACGACGCCGTGCACAACGCGGTCGTGCTGGAAGCGGTCGCCCGCATGGCCATGTATACCTTCTCGCTGCAGCCGAATGCGCCGGGCGTCTCGCAGGCGCTCCTCGACCGGCACTATTTCCGTAAGCATGGCGCGACGGCGACCTATGGCCAGGCCGAGAAATAAGTTCCCTCTCCCATTCCAACCGCTGACACCCCATTCCGGGAGATACAGATGGCCGTTGTAGCCGGTGTCGATTTCGGCACCCTGAGCGTTCGGGTCACCCTCGTCGACGACCGCAAAGGCCCGCTCGGCCTTGCCACGGCGGAGTACCCGCTCCACCGGAAGCGAGAGGATCCCGACTATGCCACCCAGGCGCACGCCGATCACATGGATGCTCTGGCACGCGCCATGCGCGGCGCCTTGGATTCGGCCGGCGTGAAAGGCGAGGACGTGGCGGCGCTCGCGGTCGACACGACCGGCTCCAGCGTCGTCATGGTTGGCGAAGGGCTCGAGCCGCTGGACGAATATTACCTCTGGTGCGACCACCGGGCGAAATCGGAGGCGGAGGAGATCACGCGCCTCGCCCACCAGGAAGGCCTTGAAGCCATCCAGTGGTGTGGCGGCGTCTATTCGCACGAATGGGGCTTCTCCAAACTGCTCCACTGGCTGCGCCATAACCCGGACAAGCGCGACCGACTCGTGACCGCCCTGGAGCATTGCGACATGGTGGCCGCGACACTCACGGGTGTCACGGACTCTCGCGATCTGAAACGCAGCATCTGTGCCATGGGCCACAAATGGATGTGGAACCCGCGCTGGGGCGGCCTCCCCCCGCAGGAATTCCTGTCCAAGGTCGATCCACTCTTCGACGGCATTCGGGAGAAGCTTGCAGGCGAATACGCCACCTCCGACGTCGTCGCCGGCCATCTCACCCCTTACTGGGCGGAGCGGCTGGGCCTGAAGGCCGGCATCCCGATTCCGGTCGGCGCCTTCGACGCCCATTGGGACGCCATCGGCGCAGGCTGCCGGGTCGGGGACGTGGTGAACGTGGTCGGCACCTCGACCTGCATCATCGCCATGGCCGAGGAGACCAGCCTGATCCAGGGCGTCTGCGGCGTCGTGCCGGGCAGCGTCGATCCCAAGCTCGTGGGCATCGAGGCCGGACTGTCGGCCACGGGCGACATCTTCGAGGCGATCGCGCGGCGCGCCAACACCAATGTCAAGGAACTTTCCAAAGGCCTGGAGCAATACCGCGCCGGCCAGACCGGCCTCCTGCGCCTGACCTGGGACAACGGCGACCGCACGGTTCTCGTGAAGGCGGATCTCGGCGGCATCACCCTTGGCTGGAACCTGCTGCACACGGCCCAGGACGAGCTGTTCGCCGCCATCGAGGGCACGGCCTTCCACACCCGCATCATTCTCGAACGCATGGCCGAGGGCGGCGTGCCGGTCGAGCGGGTCATCAATGCGGGCGGGATCCCGCAGCACAATGCGGTTCTGAACCAGGTCTACGCCAACGTCCTCGGCCGACCGGTGCTTGTGCCGAGCGGCATTCCGACGGGCCTCGGGTCCAGCATTTTCGCGAGCCTTGCCGCCGGCTCGCATCCGGATCTCGACAGCGCGCAAGCGGCGATCTGCCTGCCCTTCCGCACCTTCGATCCGGATCCGAAGGCGCATGCCATCTACGAGCAGCTCTTCGCCCATTACAGGACGCTCTATTTCGGCTTCGGCGGCGTCTCTGGACCCGTCTCGCTGGATCATATATTGCGCGACCTCAAGCGGATCGCGGCTCTTCCCTCGGAGCCGGTTCCGCCGGATGCTATCCCCGCCTGATCCCAGATCGGGCCGGGCAGGCATCATGGGTGTCGCTGAGGTATTGGCCGGAGGCTTTCGATGATCCTGGTATGTGGTGAAGCCCTGATCGACCTCTTCATCGGGGCGTCCGGTCCGACCGGCTTTCCAGCGGAAGCCGTTGCCGGCGGCTCGCCGTTCAATGTCGCCATCGGGATCGGCCGGCTCGGGCGTCCCTCGGCCTTCCTATCGACTCTGTCGGACGACGTGTTCGGCACCTTCCTGGCCGAGAAGCTCGCCGAATCCGGGGTGAGCCCTGCCTATCTTCAACGCTGCCCGAACTACACGACGTTGAGCGTGGTCGCGACGAACGCATCGGGGCAGCCGCAATACTCCTTCTATGCACCGAACAGCGCCGACCGAGCCTTGACGCCCGAGGCCCTGCCCGCTCAATTGCCGGCAGACGTGAATGCCATCGCGGCCGGCTCCTATGCCCTCGGGGTCGAGCCCATCGCCACAGCCATCGAGACCCTGCTGCGCCGGGAGGCTGGATCGCGCGTGATCACGCTCGATCCCAACGTCCGGCCGCGCGTCGTCGGCGACCTGACGGCCTATCGCGGGCGCTTCGAGCGTCTGCTTGCCCACGCGGACATCGTGAAGGCGAGCGACGAGGACGTGGAGCTCCTCTACTCCACCGACGATCTTGCATCGGCCGCCCGCACCTGGCTCCAGCAAGGTCCGAAGCTCGTCATCGTCACCCGCGGCGAAAAGGGACCGCTGGCTGTTTTCGGCGGCACCGTCCTGGAGCGCCCGGCACCGAGGATCGAAGTGGTCGACACGGTCGGTGCCGGCGACACGTTCCACGCCGGCCTTCTCTCCTGGCTCGATGCCAACAACCTGCTGACGCCTCAAGGCATTGCCGGACTGACCGAGGCGCAGGTCACGACAGGCCTCGACTTCGCGGCAGCGGCGGCTGCCATCGTGTGCACCCGACGCGGCGCAAATCCACCCGCCTGGAACGAGGTGGAGCAGTTCATGGCAGCCCGCGCCTGACCCGAATGGAAACGATCATGACCACCCCCCTGCCCATTCTCCCGCCCCTCGGCCCAAGCTGGCGTTCCAACCAATCCCACCGCAGGTGGCTGCTCGAACAGGCCGACAACCTGTTCGACTTCTTCCAGCAAGGCATCATCAATCCGGCGGGCGGCTTCTTCGATCTCGACGATGCGGGCCAACCGATCGAAATCACCAATCCGGTCCGGCAGATCCACAACACCACCCGCATGGTGCATTGCTTCGCCATCGGCACCCTGCTCGGCCGGCCCGGCTGCGATGCAATCGTCGATCACGGCATGACCTACCTCTGGAATGCGCATCGGGACGCGCAGAACGGGGGTTATGTCTGGTCGCTCGACAACAATGGGCCGAAGGACGACACCAAGCAGGCCTACGGGCACGCCTTCGTGCTGCTTGCCGCCTCCAGTGCGAAGACAGTGGGGCATCCGCTCGCAGATAGCCTGATCCAGGACATCACCCGGGTTCTCGAGGAGCGCTTTTGGGAGGAGCAGCACGGGGCCGTGACCGAGGAATTCTCCCGCGACTGGCAGCCTCTGAGCCAGTATCGGGGTCAGAATTCCAACATGCACCTGACCGAATCCCTGATGGCGGCCTTCGAGGCCACGGGCGACAGGGCCTATCTCGACAAGGCTGAGCGGATCGCCAGCCTCGTCATCGGCCGCCATGCCGCCTCCCTCGGCTATCGCGTGGCCGAGCATTTCCATGCGGATTGGAGCCTGGACAAGGAATACCGCGGTTACGACGTGTTCCGTCCCTATGGAACCACGCCGGGCCATTGGCTCGAATGGGCCCGTCTCGTGCTCCAGCTCTGGACATTGGGCGGCAAGCGCCATGCCTGGATGCCCGAGGCTTCCCGTGAGCTGTTCCGGCAATCCATCGAGCTCGGATGGGACAAGGACAAGGGCGGCTTCTTCTACGCTCTGGACTGGGACGACAGGCCGAGGCTGCCCCAGAAGCTGTGGTGGCCCTGTG
The DNA here is from genome assembly GCA_035944695.1 of Microvirga sp. Taxonomy (GTDB): domain Bacteria; phylum Pseudomonadota; class Alphaproteobacteria; order Rhizobiales; family Beijerinckiaceae; genus Microvirga. Next base: position 9,886 of record DASZBB010000268.1, read on the forward strand.
CCGAGGCCATCGGGGCCGCGGCGTTCCTGAACGAGCATAGCCCGAGCGACTTCCACGAACAGTGGTATCGCTTCCTCTGGGGCTTCGCAGATCGTTACCTCATCGACCACCGCCATGGCGGATGGCGGCCTGAGCTGACGGAAGACCTGCAGCCGGGAACGAGCCTGTTCACCGGAAAGCCCGATCTCTACCACGCCCTGCAGGCCTGCCTGATCCCCCTGTTCCCGGCGAACGGCAGCCTGACCAAGGTGATTCCGGAGAGCAGCCCTCAGGCCTGAGCCAGATAGCGTTCCAGAGCGTCCCTCTGGGGCATGCCCGCCTGGGCTCCTGCCGTGAGGCAGGACAGGGATGCGGCGGCACAGGCCCGCTCCATGGCGGGTCCGATCTCCAGCCCTTCGGCCAATCCGCAGGCCAGGACGCCGACGAAGGTGTCGCCGGCGCCGGTGGTATCGATCGGCGTGATCGGGCGTGCCATGGCATGGGTGCGGGCGCCATCCGGCGCGACCGCATAGGCGCCGCGCGCTCCGGCCGTGACGATGCAGGTCAGCCCAAAGGAGCAGGAAACGGCTGATCCGGCGCTGAGAAAATCATCGCCTGCGGACACACCCAACACACCGGCGATGGAGAGCGCCTCGTGTTCGTTGACGACGAGGACGTCGGTGGCGGACAGGAGTTCGGCCATGGCGGAGCGCTCCTTGACCGGGGGAACGGGAGCGAAATTCCACACGACCTTGATGCCGGCCCGTCGCGCCCGGGCGGCGACCTCGTGGGTGTCGGCGATCGGCACCTCCATTTGGAGAACCAGAACGGAGGCGTTCGACAGGAGGCGATCCGGCAGGTCGGCCGATCGCAGCACCATATTTGCTCCGCTTGCAACCGTGATCGCGTTCTCGCCCGACTCGTCGACCGTGATGAAGGCGCAGCCGGTGGGCTCGTCGACGACCCGGATCGCACTGACATCAACGCCGTTGTCTTCTAGGTTCTTGAGGCAGGCCATGCCGAAAGGATCGTTGCCGATGGCTCCGGCCATCGCGACCTGGATAGGACCGCTGCGGCTCGCCCGAGCGGCTGCGACGGCCTGATTGGCTCCCTTGCCGCCGAAGAAGCTGTCGGCCCGGCGCGACAGGACGGTCTCGCCCGGACGGGCGATCCGCTGAACCCGCGCGACAAGGTCCATGTTGATGGAGCCGAATATGACGATCATGCCGCAAATGCCCTCTTTTGAGGCGCTTCCCTTACCATCCGGCAAGCACGATTGGCGAGGGTCGGCGCGGTGATCCCGCTCTCGATGACCCGTCATAGGAGCCATCCACAGCTATTTCTCCCCCCTATTCAGCAGAGGGGTTATGCCCTGGAACCAAGCAGCCTGCCTCAACATTTGACTCGCAGGTACGCGTAGCAGCGGTAAACTGTCATCAGAATCAAAGATAGTTTGCCACTGGCAGCTAGAAGAACAGGCTTTGATGGGCAGGCAGGTTGATCCTCACCTTCTGGATCGCGGAAATCCACCGCCCGCAACGACTCGCTCTCGCATCCACCCTCCTCCTGCAAGTTCCCCCAGACGCCTCTGCGCGGCGCCTGGATAGGTCTCTGTGCGCAGTTTCAAAACCCGGAGTTGGTCATTGAGCAAGCATCATGAGAAGCAGAGACGCAAGACCCGCCGCTCCCTTGAAACAGCGCAGGTCTTCGACCTCACCGGATCGAAATTCCAGGCCGAGCGCAGCCTCCCTCCCATCAAGCCGCTCAATGCAACCCAGGATGAATATCTCGACGCTTTGAAGAACAGCTCCCAGGTCGTCGTCCTTGGACCCGCCGGTACCGGAAAGACCTGGATCGCAGCAACTTACGCGGCAGATCTTTTCCGTCAGCGGCGCATTCGCAAGATCATCCTCACCCGTCCCAACGTCCCGAGCGGCCGTTCCCTCGGCTTCTTTCCCGGTAGCCTTGAGGAGAAATTCGGACCGTGGGCGGCACCGGTCATCGAGGCCATCAAGGAACGCATCGGCACCGCCGCCTACGAGATCGCAGTCAAGAACGGCGACATCGAGATGGTGCCCTTCGAGGTCATGCGCGGGCGCTCCTGGCGGGACGCCTTCATCCTTCTGGACGAGGCGCAGAATGCCACTCCGGCGGAAATGAAGACCTTCCTCACCCGCATCGGGGAGGACTGCACGGTCGTGATCAACGGGGATGTGAGCCAGTGCGACTTGCGCGAGACATCGGGTCTGCGCACGGTCATTCACCTGATCAAGTCGCAGATGCTGCCGGTCCCGATCATCGAGTTCACGCTCAATGAGATCGTGCGGTCGGGCGTCTGCGAAATGTGGGTTCGGGCCTTCGAAGAGGCCCACTGCTAAAAACATCGGACCCGAAAGTGCCGTCCACTTTCGGGTCCGATGTTGCTTTCATCAAAGGGCGCGCCGCTGGTCGCGCAAAGAACGGGCCCACTTTCCGCACGACATGCGGCAGTGGACCCGGAACCATTCAGAAGCAGGCTGGATGCCTTAGGCGAGCTCGATGGCGCCGACTTCAGGGCCTTTGCGCCCCTCGACGATGGCCACTCGGACTGCCTGTCCCTGCTCGAGCTGGCCGAGGCCCGCGCGCTCCACGACGGAGATGTGCAGGAAGAGATCCTTGCTCTCGCCCTCGACGGATACGAAGCCGTAGCCCTTCACCGAGTCGAACCACTTGACCGTGGCCGGCACCTCCGGAGGACCGCTGACCGGCCGGGCGCTTTGGCCGCCACTCGGGCGACCAAATCCGCCGGACTGGCCGGGACCACCCTGGCGCATCGGCCGGGCCGGGCGAGCGCCGCGCGGCGGCTCGGGTTCGGCCGTGCTTGTGTCGACGCTGACGATCTCCTGGACCTGCGGTCCTTTCTGGCCCGCGCCGACCCGGATGACCAGGGTCGTCCCGGATTCGAGAGCGGTATGACCCGCCGCCTCGACCTGCCGGATGTGCAGGAAGGCCTCGCCGGAGCCGTCGGTCATCTCGACGAAGCCGAAGCCCTTGTCAGGATTGAACCATTTCACTCGCGCTTCGGTCTCGGGTCCCGAGGCCGGAGCGCCGTAGGATGTCTGCTGCCGCATGGGCCGTTCAAAAGATGTTGGCGGGGCGAAATCGCCCCAGTGATCTTCGGGTTGACCGCCAAATTGACGTCGGCGATCACGGTGATCATTTCCCCGGCCCATCAGGACTGCCTTCTAAAGTCTCAAGTTTCGTAAACGCTATAGGCGTAACGCTCCCAACCATTGAGAGCAAGAAGATAACTACTCATACCTAGACATTTCACGCAAGGTCTCAAAAGGGCGCGTCATGCGGATTGTGGGGCCCCGATGCGGGAATTCAGCCCTCCGATAACGGCTTTTAGGACGTGATGGCTGTCTCCCTCCGCCTGCCGGCGGCCGCTCCAGGCATGGATACGCTCATGGATGAAGGCCAGCTTGGCGATGACCGCGGGGGCGAGCACGAAGGGATAGAGATCCGGCTGGCCCATGCTGCGGTTGAGGGAATTGACCGCGAAGGTTAGGGGCAGCCAAGCCGTGACCAGCCGGTTCAGATCGGTTTCCAGATGCGGATTGAAGTTGATCTCCGCGGCAAGCTCGGAACCTCGGCTGATCCTAGGACGCACCTTCATCCCGAAAGCGCCGGCCGTCTCCAGGGTGTCGACGATATGGAGATAATGAGCCCAGGTCTCGGCAAAATCTTCCCAGGGATGCGAGGCGGCATAGGCGCTGACGAACTCTTCCTGCCAATTTTCCTTCGGCCCATGGGCATAATGAGCCCTCAGGGCTTCGCCATAATCCTCTCGCTCGTCCCCAAAGATGCGGCGAAAGCGTTCCAGGCTGGGATCGTCGCGGACCAGCACATTCCAGAAATAATGGCCGACCTCGTGCCGGAAATGGCCGAGAAGCGTCCGGTACGGCTCCCCCATGCTGTGGCGCCGGCGCTCCCGCTCTGCATCGTCGGCCTCGGCGATGTTGATGGTGATCAGGCCGTTGTCGTGCCCGGTCAGGATGGACGGCCCGGTGGGAGCATTCTCCGCCGGATCGGCCAGGAAATCGAAGGCCAGGCCCTGCGGATCCTCGGCGCGCGTGGCAAGCGGCAGGCCAAGGCTCAGCAAGGTATAGAACAGACGGCGCTTGGCCGTCTCGAGACGGCGCCACCGGCTGAGAGACCGCTCGATGGAGAGATCCGGTATCGTGCGGTTATGCCGGCAAGCACGGCAATATGGATCGCTCTCCTCCACCGGGATCAGCCAGTTGCACGCATCGTGTTCCGCATTGACACAGAAGCGGACGGACCTGTCAGGAAGGGCCAATGCCCTCCAGCGCCCCTCCTCCTCAGGCTCGAGGGCGCTGATGTCCTGGGCTCCCGGCAGGTATCCGAGCCGCCGGCCGCAGCTTTCGCAGCGGCTGTTCTCGAAATAGAGCGGCTGACCGCAGGCCTGGCATTCGAAAAGCTTCATGGATCGACCTGCTGTTCGCCTCGGCCGGCTTGGCGGCCCTATCACGGCAACGGTCGGCAAACCCGTTGGTTCGCAAGCCTTTGCGCCGTCATCGGCCCGTCACTGCCCATAATTTAATCTTCCTGCGAAGCGCCTCTCATTTCATCATGCCCACACAACGGATCCGATGGTCCGGGCTCCCCATGAGGAGGATAACTCATGATCCATGTTGCCAAGCAGGCAACCCAGGACGGTACGTTCACCGTCTATCTCGGCCACAGGCCGGTCGCCTGGGGGCTGACCAGCCATGCCGCCGATGCCCTCATCGAAAGGCTGCTCCAGCGCTGAAGCGCCGGCCTTCCACCCCTCGGCGCGTGGCGGCCCGGCGGCTGCGATTGCCGAAAAGGAGCCAGGCGAGCAAATGGAAGATTGATGGAACTTGGTGTCTATACCTTTGGCGAACTGACGAGAGATCCTTCCACCGGACATCTCATCTCCCCTGCGCAACGGCTGCGCGACCTGATCGAGGAGGTCGAGCTGGCGGATCAGGTCGGCCTGGACGCGTTCGGCCTCGGCGAACACCACCGGCCCGACTATGTGGTCTCCGCCCCGGCCGTCGTGCTCGCCGCGGCCGCCGAGCGCACGAAGCGGATCCGCCTGACCAGCGCCGTGACCGTGCTGAGCTCCGACGATCCGGTCCGGGTGTTCCAGAGTTTCGCCACCCTCGATCTTCTGTCGGGAGGACGGGCCGAGATCATGGCGGGGCGAGGCTCGTTCATCGAGTCCTTCCCCCTCTTCGGCTACGATCTCGACGATTACGATACCCTGTTCTCCGAGAAGCTCGATCTGCTCCTGAGGATCAGGGACGCGGAACGGGTGACATGGGCCGGCCGGCATCGCGCGCCTCTGAAGGATCAGCCGGTCTATCCCCGGCCTGTCCAGGAGCCCCTGCCGGTCTGGATCGCGGTGGGCGGAACGCCGCAATCGGTGGTGCGCGCGGGAACGCTCGGGCTGCCCCTCGCTCTCGGCATCATCGGAGGACAGCCGGAGCGCTTCGCGCCGCTCGTGTCACTTTATCGAGAGGCCGGGAGCCGGGCCGGGCACGATCCGGCGAGCCTCAAGGTCGGCATCAACACCCATGGCTACATTGCCGACACGTCGCAGCAGGCCGCCGACGAATTCTTTCCCGCCTATGCCCAGGTGATGACCCAGCTCGGGCGCGAACGCGGATGGCCGCCCACGACGCGTCCGCAATTCGAGGCGATGCGGCAGCCCCGCGGTGCCCTCGCCGTGGGTGACCCGCAGGAGATCATCGACAAGATCCTGTTCCAGCACGAGATCTTTCGCCACGACCGGTATCTGGCCCAGTTCAGCGTCGGTACCATGCCGCATGCTCAGATCATGCGCTCCATTGAACTTCTCGGCACGAGGGTTGCGCCAGTCGTCCGGGCAGAAATTGCACGCCGAACGGCTGTATAATCGGCCCGCCTCCGAGGTCTTTACTTTGGCCGCTCGGCGGCATTACGATGCATTCTTAACACATACTAACCTAAGATAGTGATGGCATGGCAAGCCATCGACTAAAATTGTTGCAGCTGATTCGTTTAATGACGCCGAAAGGCGCTTTTCAGGTGCAGTTCGGCTTGGAGGGGGCTATGCACGACGGTCGCCGAAAGCGTGTCCTGATCGTCGAAGACGAGGCGATGATCTCGATGCTGATCGAGGACATGGTTCTCGATCTCGGCTGTGAGATCGTCGGCCCTGCCGCGCGTTTGGACCACGCCCTGACCCTCGCTCTCCAGGCGGAGATCGACATCGGAATTCTCGACATCAACGTCGACGGAACCGTCGTCTTTCCCGTCGCGGACGTGCTGCGCTTTCGCGGGATCCCGTTCATCTTCTCGACCGGATACGATTTCCGCTCGCTGCCCGAGCGATTCCGTGATTGCCCGGCCCTGTCGAAGCCATTCTCCTACGACAATTTCGCCGATACTCTTCGCAATACGCTCGCAGGAACCTCCGACGCGACTGAAATCGCGTAAGAACGCTGCGCGACGACGGAGGCGACGCGCCCTCGTCACGCTCCCGTGACCTGCTCACGATCCATCCGCCGCGCCGCGACACGCATCTCCGCCTCCTGCCTCGGTCTCAGGGTCACCTTCATGATCGGCGCAGGCATGTCGCCCGACGTGCCGCGGAGCCTGACGGCCTGCAGCAGCACCGCCAGGATGGCCACGGCCTCCATGGTGGCGAAGGCGCTTCCGATGCAGATGCGCGGCCCGGCGCCGAACGGCATGTAGGCATAGCGATGGCGGCTCTTCGCCTGCTCGGGCGCGAAGCGTTCGGGATCGAACCGCTCGGGCTCCTCCCAGAGCGTCGCATGATGGTGAACCGCATGAATCGGAACGATGATGACGGCCCCTTCCGGCACCGTGAACCCGCCGAGCGGGAAGGCGCGCGTCGCCGTGCGGGTGATGATCGGCGCAGGCGGGTAGAGCCGCATCGCCTCGGAGAACACCTGCCTCGTATAGGTGAGCTGCGCGACGTGCTCCGGACGAAGGGCTTGGCCCTTCGCCACCGCGTCGATCTCCGCAAGAACCCGCGCCTCCTGCTCCGGATGGCGGGCCAGCAGCAGGAACGTCCAGGCGAGGCCAAGCGCCGTCGTTTCGTGGCCCGCGGTGACGAAGGTCAGGAGGTTGTCGGCGATCTCCTCATCGGTCATCGTCCGGCCGCTCTCGGGGTCGGACGCGGCGAGGAGCAGAGCCACGAGATCCTCGCGGCCATCCGACTTCCACCGACGCTCGGCGATCATCCGGGTGATGGCGGAACGCAGATACGCGGCCGCAGCACCCGCGCGCCGACGGCCGGGATACGGCAACCAGTCGGGCGCATCGAGAATGCTGAGGGCAAAGATCCAGCCGGTCGGCTTGAGATAATCCGTGATGCCGCGCTCCACCCGCGCCACGTCGATGCCGCCCGGACCCGACATCATGGTCTCGACGATGATGTCGAAGGTGGTGCGCATCATCTCGTGGCCGATGCCGATGGATGATCCGGGACCGGACGCCAGCCAGCGATCCCGCGTCCTCTCGGCCGCCGCGATCATTGCCGGCAGCAGCCCCGTGAGCTTCTCGTGCCGGAATGCCGGGGCGACCGATTGGCGCTGCCAGCGCCAATGGGCACCGTCCGCCGTCAGCAAGCCCCGGCCGAGCGCCGGCCCGAGCGCGCGCCGGACGTCCTCGCCCTTGCTCAAGACCTCGGCGTTGCGGACCAGCGCCTCATGGATCAGGGCCGGATCGGCCAGGAGAACGCGCCGGCGCCCGGCGACCTGAGAATAGACGACGGGTTCATGGTAGATCTCCGGCGGCAAGGCCCGCAGCGGATCGCGCACCAGGGCGGGAATGACCGAGAGCGGCGAGCGGCGGCTCACCGTCACGCCGGGGCATTGTTCCGAAATCACCGGAAGGGCATCGATGCTCATGAAGATCCTTCGCAGATGGCGCATGCTCAAGCCTGATGCCGGAGGGCACCACGATTTAAGGTATTCACCTTAGATACGTTTTGAATTAAGGTGAAAACCTTATTCCCGCAAGTGCGACATCGAGGACCATCTTTGGCCGAGCCAGGACCACCGCCCAAGACCCGGCGCCGCGGCAAGGCGGTCAGCACGCGTGACCATCTCGTCGCCGTGTCGCTGGCGCTCTTCAACGAGCGCGGGCCCGATCGGGTGACGACCGCGCAGATCGCCCAAGCGGCCGGGATCAACGAGGGCAATCTCTATTATTATTTCAAGACCAAGCAGGCCCTGATCCTGACGATCTTCGACCGCTTCGAATCCGCAGTCGACCGCCTGCTCGATCGCGACCCTGCCGCAGGCACGGATCCGGCCGCCTATGTGGCGTTCCTGGCCGACTGGTTCGAGATCGTCTGGACCTACCGGTTCCTCTATCGCGACTTCATGGGCCTCATCGCCACGGCGCCCGAGCTTCGCCGCCGCATCCGAGCCATCAGCGACCGCATCAGGACGCCGGTACGGCAGCTCATCGATCACATGCGGGCCGCGGGATTGATGGATCTGTCCGACGAGGCCTTCGAGCCTCTGCTCCACAATGTGTGGATCGTGTCGACCTATTGGGTGATCTATCTCGATGTGCAGGAAAGGGTGCGCGCGCTCAAGAAATCCGACCTCGAATGGGGTCTCAGGCAGGTTGCGAGCCTGTTCCGGCCGCACCTGACCGAGGCGGCGCGTCACTGGCTCAATGCGCAGTCGGAATCGGGCGGTTCCCCCCTCTAGGCCGCAGACCCATAAGCGCGCAGCCACACCCATGTATCGGATGTGCCCGCAAACGGTCCCTGGCGGTGTCTCGAGACCCATGGCAAAACCGCAAGATCGGTCGAGCGCGCCATGCCTGCACACGCTTAGCTGATGCTGCCACGGAGGAGGGACGATGACGGCGGCACATCAAAACTATCTGGCCCGGATGCGGCGGGTGCTGGACTATATCGACCAACATCTTGAAGGTGATCTGGATCTGGAAACGGTGAGCGGTGTTGCAGCCTTCTCGAAATTCCATTTCCACCGGCAGTTTGCGGCGACTTTCGGGCTGTCCGTGCATCGCTATGTTCAGCTTGCCCGCATGAAGCGCGCTTCGTACCGGCTGGCCTACAGAGACGACGAACGCGTCACGGACATCGCGATGGATGCCGGCTACGATGCACCGGACGCCTTCGCCCGCGCCTTCCGGCAACGGTTCGGGCAATCGCCTTCATCGTTCCGGAAGTCTCCCGACTGGGAGCCGTGGCTTGCGGCCTTCGGGCCTCTCGACAACGCGAGGAGCAAGCTCATGCAGAAGACCTTTACCCACGATGACGTGACGATTCGCGACGTTCCCTCCACGCGGGTGGCGATCCTGGAGCATCGGGGCGACCCGGCGACGCTCGGCGCCACCATCCAGCGGTTCATCGCGTGGCGCAAGGCCGCCGGCCTGCACCCCAAGACAAACCCGACCTTCAATGTCTGGCGGTCGGAGCGGCGTCCTGCCTCGCCAGCTGACTATAGCGTGGACCTATGTGTCGGGACCGACCAACCGATGGAGGCGAACGGCGAGCAGATCAAGGCCGGCGAGATCCCTGGCGGACGCTGCGCGGTGCTGCGCGTCGTCGGGAATACCGACAACTTGGAGCCCGCCGCGCTCTACCTTTATCGCGACTGGCTTCCGGCCAGCGGCGAGGAAGCACGCGACTTCCCGATCTATTGCCAGCGGCTGACCTTCTTCCCGGAGGTGCCGGAGCATGAGGCCGTGGCGGAACTGTTTTTGCCGCTGAAATAGCGCGCTGTAACCGCGGCCTGTCCCTTCCGACTGCAAGAATCCGACAGGCCGCTATCCACCCGATCTCCGCGTTATGGGTTCACTGCCTAGAACTCCACGTCGTCAACTCCCCGAAGATGGGATGATGAAACGGCACCCCTCCGAAACAGCTCATGCCAGGTTGGAAATCCACCCTCTCCAGGATTGTGCAAAAATTGTCGGCAGGATCTGGAGAACATCCGGCGCCGACCCAATTTCATCGCTCCGCGTTTACGGCTATTGAGCAATCGATTCCCTGGAGCTTCTGCCCTCATGAAAAACAAAAAGCCGGAAGGCCCCTTCCGCATCGGGCGGTCGCAAACCGGCCTCGGCCTGTTCGCGACCGACGTGATCGAAAAGGGTACCTTCATCATCGAATATGTCGGGCCGAAGATCACCAACGAGGAAGTCCAGCGCCGGCGCAACACCCGCTACCTGTTCGAGATCAGCAGCCGCTGGACCATCGACGGCTCGCCGCGATGGAACACCGCGCGCTACATCAACCACGGCTGCCGGCCGAACGCCCAGGCGACCGTGTCCCGGGGACGCATTCGCATCAAGGCGATCAAGCGCATCAAGCCGGGCGACGAGATCACCTACAATTACGGCAAGAACTACTTCGAGACCTTCATCAAGCCCATGGGCTGCCGATGCCAGTCCTGCGAGCGCAAGCGCGCGAAGTAGGCGGGCATGTGAGGATTGGAAAGACGATCCCGGCTGACGGGTTGTTCTCCCTCGGTCCACTCGCTCGGGATGACACCCTCGACGTCATGGCTGGCCTCCCCGATCGTGTAAGCCTCGACGCATCAATCAATCGAGATCACCGGCACAAGGCCGCTAATGACATCGAGGATGTTGCAGCGCTACTCCGCCGCGAACTCCGCAACTGTCCGCCTCGCGCCCTTTTCATAAAGACGTGCCAGGTGCGCCGTCACCGCTCCGGTGAACCGCGGATCCTTCGGGAGATCGTCCCCGAAGATCTCGCGCACGGCGAACAAGGCGCCGGCAAGGTTCTCGGCCATGCCCCCTGCCCGGTCTGCGATTTCCCGCAGGCGCGCCGCCATGGGATCGCGCACGTCGATGGGCGCGCCCTTCTCGTCAATACCGGTCACATAGCGCATCCAGGCCGCCACCCCGAGGGACAGGCGCGCGATGGATGCGCCGCCCCGCAGGCGGTCCCGGACCGTTCCGAGGAGGCGCTGCGGCAGCTTCTGCGAGCCGTCCATGGCGATCTGCCAAGTGCGGTGCTTCAGGGCCGGGTTCCTGAAGCGCTGGACGAGTGCCCGCTTGTAGGCGGCGAGATCGGCTCCCGGCGGCATGTGCAGGGTCGGCGTGACCTCGTCGTCCATGAGCCCTTCGATCAGCCGCACGAAGGCCGGATCGGCCATGGTGTCGGCGACGGTCTCGTATCCCGACAGATAGCCCAGATAGGCGAGTGTCGAGTGGCTGCCGTTGAGCAGCCTGAGCTTCATATGCTCGTAGGGCTCCACATCCGTGACGAACTCCGCGCCGGCTTTCTCCCAAGCCGGCCGGCCCTGCGGGAACCGGTCCTCGATCACCCACTGCGTGAAGGGCTCGGTGACGACCGGCCAGGCATCCTCGACGCCCAGAGCCTCACCGATGCGCTCCCGGTCCTGGTCGCTCGTCGCCGGCACGATCCTGTCGACCATGGTCGAGGGGCACGATACCTCGCTGGCCACGAAACGCCCGAGTTCCGGATCGACCAGTTCGGCGAACCGGGTGAGGACGCGCTTCACCGTGCGCCCGTTGGACGGGAGGTTGTCGCAGGTGAGAACCGTGAAGGGCGGAATGCCCGCCCGGCGGCGGCGGCGCAGGGCCTCGACGATGAAGCCCAGTGCCGACCGGGGCGTCTTCAGATAGGCGAGGTCGTGCACGACATCGGGATGGTCCTCGTTCAGGGTGCCCGTCGCCGGATCGTGGCAATAGCCTTTTTCCGTCACCGTCAGGGTGACGATCCTGGTCCGCGGATCGGCCATGATGTCGAGGAGATCGTCCGTGGCCCGCGGGGCCACGATGATCCGTCCGATCGACCCGATCACGCGGAGCGCCTCCCCGTCCTGCGAGCGGACCGACAGGGTGTAGAGGCCGTCCTGCGGCTGAAGCGCGTCGTAGGTATCGGGGCTGCGCAAGCTCGCGGCCACGATGCCCCACTGGGGATCGTCCCTGAGAACGTCGTCGGTATAGACCGCCTGATGCGCCCTATGAAAGGCCCCGACGCCCAAATGCACGATTCCGGTCTTCACCGCCCTCCGGACATAGGCCGGGCGGCGGACGCCCTCGGGCAGGTCGGCAAGGGAATCTTCGTTCAGGCGGTCGGGCATCCGTTCCTCAATGCGCCGGCTGCTGCTTCGCGCGGGTGACGATCTGCGTCGGGTTGACGAAGCGCAGCGCGATGATGAGCCAGACCAGTGTCGTTACCATATAGATCACCGCCATGGCATCAATGGACTGCACGGCGCGCACGCCGGCCGCGAAGACGGCGTAGTAGAGCGCGACCACCAGGGTCTGGCTCGTCGGACCAGCCACCAGGAAGGTGAGCTCAAACATGGCGATGGTGCGCACCAGCACCAGCAGCAGGGCCGCCAGGATGCCCGGCAGGAGCAGCGGCAGGAGCACGTGGATGAAGAGCTTGAAGGTGTTGGCGCCGAAGACGCGCGCCGCCGCCTCGATCTTCGGGTCGATCTGCTCGATGAACGGGATCATGACGAGGATCACGAAGGGCACGGTCGGCACGAGATTGGCCGCCACCACGCCCCAGAACGTGCCGGCAAGGCCCGTCTGGTAGAGCACGGTTGCGAGCGGAATGCCGAAGGTGATCGGCGGGATGAGCAGCGGCAGCAGGAACAGCAGGACGAGAAGCCGCTTGCCGGGAAACTCGCGGCGAGCCAGGGCGTAGGCCGCCGTGACGCCCAAAGCGCCCGAGATGAACACCACGGCGGCGATGACCTGGAAGGTCACCATCAGCACGTCCCAGAGCTGGAACTCGCTCCAGGCGGAGGAGTACCAGCGCGTGGTGAAGGCCACCGGCAGCCAGGTGCCGAGCCATCGGGTGGCGAACGAGCTCGTCACCACGGTGGCGATCATGGCGAAAAGGTTGATGACGAAGAAGCCGACCAGGACCCAGATGGCGGCCGCCCACAGCTTGGAG
>DASZBB010000269.1:0-17091 GCA_035944695.1 Microvirga sp.
GCGCAAGGGCAAGTTCGACGCCATCATCGTCGAGACCACGGGCCTCGCCGACCCGGCCCCCGTGGCCCAGACCTTTTTCATGGACCAGGACGTGTCCGACACCGCGCGCCTCGACGCGGTGGTGACGGTGGCCGATGCCAAGTGGCTCTCCGACCGGCTGAAGGACGCGCCAGAGGCGAAGAACCAGATCGCCTTCGCGGACGTGATCATCCTCAACAAGATCGATCTCGTCTCAGAGAAGGAACTGGAAGAGGTCGAGGCGCGCATCCGCGCCATCAACCCCTATGCCAAGGTCCACCGCACCCAGAACTGCGCCATCCCGATCTCGGAGGTGCTCGACCGCAAGGCCTTCGATCTCGACCGGATCATCGAGCTGGAGCCGGACTTCCTGGAGGAAGGCCATCACCATCATCACGACGAGGAGATGCAGTCCGTCTCTGTCGCCATCGACGGCGAGGTCGATCCGGAAAAGTTCATGCCATGGATCTCGAACCTCACCCAGGTCGAGGGGCCGAACATCCTGCGCTGCAAGGGCATCGTGGCGTTCCCGAACGAGCCGAAGCGCTTCGTCTTCCAGGGCGTTCACATGATCCTGGACGGCGACGTCCAGGGCGAGTGGAAGCCCGGCGAGAAACACACCTCCAAGGTGGTCTTCATCGGCCGCGATCTGAACGAGAAGGCGATCAGGGAAGGTTTCTTGGCCTGCGCGGCCTAATTCCTGCTGAACCGGCCTCGGGTGGCGCTAGCACATCATGGAGTGGAGCATCGGACCGGAAAGTGGGACCCACTTTCGGGTCCGATGCTCTAGCCCGAGGCCTGTCGGGCCTTGGCCATGCAGTCCCGCACATGGGCCCTGCGGGCGGCGATGATCTGGCTGCGGATGTCCTCGCTCAGACCGACGCCGCGGCTGCTGGTCCTGTAGATCAGGTTGGCCTCCTGCTGGCAGGCCGCCTTCTGCGCCTCCCTCGCCGATGGCTCCGTGCTCTGCTCCTGGGCTGACGCCTGCGCGCACAACACACCTGCAAGGGCCAAGGACGCCAAAGCCAGAACTCGCATTCAATCACTCCTTCTCGAAGCACGCATTGTGAGCCAAGAAATGGGAGCTGGCCAAAGCCCAAAAGTCCTAATCCCCGGGTCATCGGTAGATCACCCGCCGTCAATAAAATCGCGATGCGCCTGCCCCCTGTCGGCCAATTCGTGGTATGGGCAGCGCGCATGAAGGGATCGCTTTGATGAATACTGGAACGGCTCCGTCCTTGACCCAGAACGTGGCGCCTGTGGCTGCAGGTGCTCATGTGACGGCCATCGGCTGGCTGAAAGGCACGACCGCCTTCGGCCTCGGCGACGGCGGCGTTCTCCTGGCCAAGGACGGCGAAACCCACCGCGTCGAGGCTCACCCCGATGCGGGAGTCCTGGTGGCGGCGAGCGACGGCGAGCGCTTCGTCACCGGAGGCGACGACGGCCGCGTCGCCGTCACAGGCTCCGACGGCTCCACCAAGACCCTGGCCGAGACGAAGGGCGCCTGGATCGACTCCCTTGCGGTCAATGCCGGCGGCGCCTTCGCTTATGGCGCCGGCAAGCGGGTGGTCGCCCGCGACGACAAGGGACGCGAGAAGACCCTCGAGGTTCCCTCCGCCGCCCGCGGCCTCGCCTTCGCGCCCAAGGGCTATCGGCTGGCGATTTCCCATTACAACGGCGCCACGCTCTGGTTTCCCAATGTGGACGCCAAGCCCGAGGTGCTCGAATGGAAGGGCTCCCATCTCGACGTCACCTGGTCGCCCGACGCCCGCTTCGTGGTGACCTCCATGCAGGAGAACGCCCTCCACGGCTGGAGACTCATCCCCGACAAGGGCCACATGCGCATGAGCGGCTATCCGTCGAAGACGCGCTCCTTCTCCTGGTCGGGCGACGGCAAGTGGCTTGCCACCTCCGGGGCCGAGGCGGCGATCATCTGGCCGTTCGAATCGAAGGAAGGCCCCATGGGCAAGGCGCCGCGGGAATGCGGCGTGCGCCCGGCCAAGGTCAGCCGGGTTGCGTTCCATCCCAACACCCTGGTGCTGGCGGTCGGCTACGAGGACGGCTGCATCCTGCTGATCCGCCTCAACGATGCCTCCGAGCTGCTGGTGCGTCCGGCCGTCAAGGGCAGCGGCATCACGGCCATGGCCTGGGACAAGCCCGGCAAACGCCTGGCCTTCGGCTGCGAAGACGGTCAGGCCGGCCTCCTGACCCTGCCGGCATGAGATCTCCCATGGCCCTGTTCGGCGCTTTCCTCAGGGGGACCTTCGGCCTGCCGAAACCCGACAAACAGGCCGTCGACCGGGTGAAGGACCTGGCCCGTGCGGCGCTTCAGGCTTCGCCGGACACCGCCTTCGCCGTCAACGAGATCGCCTGCAACGATCCCGGCTGCCCCGGGATCGAGACCGTGATCCTGGTGATGGAGCCGGGCCGGAAGACCAGAGCCCTGAAGGTCGCCAAGCCCCTCGACGAGGTGATGGAACAAGATATCCTCAAGGCTCTTGATCCTTGAGGCATCGGACCCGAAAGTGGGCACCACTTTCGGGATCCATTCGATGACATTTTCTTGAGAGCGCATCGCGTGGGGCGGAAAACCGGATCCACTTTTCGCTGGCGCGGCCCTTCGGGTCCGCACGATGCGCGGAGGTCAAGCGTGTCACGCATCGTTCGCATCATCGCCTTCGGCCTCGGTCTTTGCGGCGGGATCGTCGCCTCGCAGGGGCCCGAATACGCGCAGCAATACCGTCAGCGCCTCGGCGGTGCGATCGACGAGTTGCGGCAGGTGATTGCGCGCTTCGATGCGGACGCCCAGGCCAGCGGCGAGACACAGGCGAGCGCCATTGCCCGTCTGCGCTCCAACACGGACGATTTCGTCAGCCGCCAGGGCGCGGCCATGCAGGCCAATGTTGAGCGCCTGAGAAATCTCGAGGCCCACCGAACGACCATGATGCAGGCGGGCCCCTTCGCCCGGGTCGCCCTGATGGTGCGCGATGGTGACCGCGACGTGATGGAGGCGGTCTACCGCGATTTCGAGCCGGCCCTGCCGGTCACCGCGGAAGGGGTGCTTTCATCCGCAACCGGCTTCGTGGCGGTCTGGGGCGGAATTCTTCTGCTGGCGGGGTTCGTGCGAAGCTTTTTCAGACGACCGCATCAGAGCGTGAGAGTCTGAGTCGATTTGCAGTCGCCGAACTCTGCATCTTATCCCTCGCGCTCCGGCTTTCCGGCCAGCACCACGTAAAACCCCAAACCATCCTGCGCCGGCAGGGTCTGCAACCGGTCGATCCAGCCGCGCCTCTTGGCCTCAAGCAGGGCCTTGCCCACCGGCTGGAACAGGGTCTCGCCGCCGCCTTCCGCCGGCGGATCGAGGCGGACTGCCACCGATTTCGGCGCCGAAAAGCGGCTGCGCTCCAGCATGTCCTGGATCGAGGCTCCCGCCTTCTCCCGCGACACGCCCCGCAGATCGAGCACGCTCTCGGCGTCCGTGACGCCGAGGCCGCCGCGGAGCTTGTTGGCGTAGAATTCATCGAAATGGGGCATCCGTCTCACTCCATGAGTCATGCCAGGGCTTGTTCCGGCATCCAGGCGCTGAAGACGTGGATGGCCGGCACGAGGCCGGCCATGACGTTTGCGGTCACCGCACCAGGATGTTTCGGAACTGCCACGGATCGGAGGTGTCGATGTCCTCCGGGAAGAAGCCGGGACGGTCATCGAGCGGCGTCCAGTCCGTATAGACGCCGACAACGGGGCCGAGATAGGGCGTCTGGACTTCGAGGCAGCGGCGGAAGTCGATGTCATCGGCTTCCACGATGCCCGCCTCCGGGTTCTCGAGCGCCCAGACCATGCCGGCCAGCACGGCCGAGGTCACCTGAAGGCCGGTGGCGTTCTGGTAGGGCGCGAGCTTGCGGGTCTCTTCGATGGAGAGCTGCGAACCGTACCAATAGGCGTTCTTGCCATGGCCGTAGAGCAGCACGCCGAGCTCGTCCTTGCCGTCGACGATCTCGTCTTCGGTGAGGATGTGGTGCTTCTCCTGCACCTTGCCCGCATTGCCGAACATCTCGTGCAGCGAGAGCACGGCGTCGTTCGCCGGATGGTAGGCATAGTGGCAGGTCGGTCGGTAGGCGACTTTGTCGCCATCGCGCACGGTGAAGTAATCGGCGATCGAGATGGCCTCGTTGTGCGTGACCAGGAAGCCGTATTGCGGGCCGGGCGTCGGGCACCAGGAACGAACCCGCGTGTTGGCACCGGGCTGGAGCAGGTAGATCGCGGCGCCGCAACCCTTGTCGTGGGTGCGGCCGTTCTCCGGCATCCAGGTCTCGTGTGTGCCCCAGCCGAGCTCCGCCGGCTGCATCCCTTCCGACACGAAGCCTTCGACGGACCAGGTGTTCACGAACACCCCCATGGGCTTGGGATGCTCGGCCCGCTGCGTGTCGCGCTCCGCGATATGGATGCCCTTCACGCCCACGCGCTGCATCAAGCGCGCCCAATCCTCGCGGCTCTTCGGCTCCTCGTGATCGATGCCCGTGTCCTTGGCGATGTTGAGGAGCGCCTGCTTGACGAACCATGACACCATGCCCGGATTGGCTCCGCAGCAATTGACGGCGGTGGGGCCGCCGGGCGATTGGCGGCGCGCATCGAGGATGTTCTCGCGCAGCATGTAGTTGGTGCGCTCGGCCGGGCCTGCACTCTTGTCGAAGTAGAAGCCCGCCCAAGGTTCGGCCACGGTGTCGATGTAGAGCGCGCCAAGCTCCCGGCACAGTTCGATGATGGCGCGGGAGGAGGTGTCTACCGACACGTTCACGCAGAAGCCCTGGCCGCCGCCTTCCGTCAAAAGAGGCGTGAGGATCTCGCGGTAGTTGTCGGGCGTGAGGGCCTTGTTGATGAGCGTTACGCCGCGCACATCGAGCATGCTGCGGTCCGTATCGACGGGATCGATGACTGTGAACCGGTTCTTGTCGAACTCGAAGTGCCGCTCGATCAGGGGCAGCATGCCTTTGCCGATCGAGCCGAAGCCGATCATGACGATAGGGCCGGTGATGCGACCGTGAACGGGCCAAGTGGTCATCAGATCTGTCTCCTTGACGAAAGCAGCGATGGAAATCGGTAAACGCCCAATGGCGGGTTTGGGCGCATCTAGGATTGAGGAGCCCTCGGGGTCAATGGCTGCGGTCCCCTGCATGGCACGCAGGGCAATTTCCCTGCGGATGGCGAAGGCCAGATGACAACGGCAGGCCTGCCATGCTCATTTCACCCTCGACATCGTGCAACAAGGCTGCATGATCGCAGTCCTCGTCATCCTCTCACCCGACCGCGACCGATGAAATTTCACGAACTTGTCAGGCATTATTGGCGCATCATCGGCCTCGGCTTCGCCCTCACCTTCCTGTCCTCCTTCGGCCAGACCTTCTTCATCTCCCTGTCGGGTCCCGACATCCGCCAGGCCTTCGGCCTGACGCACGGGGCGTTCGGGTCGATCTATTCCCTGGCCACCCTGTCGTCCGGCCTCCTGATGATCTGGGTCGGCAGCGTCATCGACCGGGTCGATATCCGCCTCTACGCCACCACCGCCATGCTCGGCTTGGCGGCGGCTGCCGTCAGCCTGTCGTTCGCGCCCAGCATCCTCGTGCTGGGCCTGAGCCTGTTCGCCTTGCGCCTCTTCGGCCAGGGGATGCTCAGCCATGCCGGCGTGATGAGCACCGCACGCCTGCACGAGGGCGTGCGCGGCCGGGCGTTGGGCGTGGCGGCGCTGGGCTTTCCGGCCGGAGAGGCGACCCTTCCGGCGATCGCCATCGCGATGATCGCCGCCTTCGGCTGGACGGGCGCCTGGCGCCTCGCGGCCCTCGTCATCGTGGCGGCGCTCGCCCTCGGCTGGCTGCTCGGCTTCGTGCTCAAGGCAAAGGATCCGGACCCCGAGGCATCGGCCCGTAAGAAGACCTCGGGCGACCCGGGACCGCGCTGGAGCGACACCTTGAGCGACTGGCGCTTTCTCGCGCTCATCCCCACCATGATCGGCTATCCGGCCATCATGACCGCATACTTCTTCCATCAGCGCTTCATCGCGGATCTGAAGGGCTGGTCCCTGGAGCTTCTGGCCAGCAGCATCACGCTATTCGCGCTCGTGTCCGTGGTGGTCGCCATGAGCGCCGGCAGCTTCGTGGACCGGTTCGGGGCCGTGCGACTCAGCCATTTCTATCTCGCCGGCATGACGGCGGCCTCCCTGGCCCTTGCCATCGTCGACGCGCCGTTCCTGCCGCTGGTGTTCTTCGGCCTGATCGGGCTCACGTCCGGCTGCACCAACGTGGTGATCGCCGCCGTCCTGGCCGAGCTGTTCGGCACCGCGTATCTGGGCAAGATTCGCGCGCTCGCCGGCGCCATCATGGTGGTGGCCTCGGCGGCGACGCCGGGCGCCATCGGGCTTCTGTTCGATGCAGGTGTCAGTCTCGAAGCGATCTGCCTGGGGTTTGCCGCCTATATGATCGCGGCGGCCGCCGTCACCTTCGCGCTGCCCAATCCGAGGGCTGCGCGCTTGCAGCCCTCGCAAGGGTAGCACCGGGTCAGAACGAGGGGCGGAGACCCGCCAGCGCACTCTGCGCGGCAGCGGCCACGAGAGCACCGAGATCGGGCTTCTGCTCGAAGGCACCAGTCGCGGAGACGAGGCCGCGTGCACCATCGAGCGCGCCCGCTTCGAGTTCCAATGCGAGGAAGCGGTTGCGCTCGTAGGGACCGGGCAGCCAGAGCGAATCGGTCTTTTCCGTCGAGAAGCCGAAACGCTCGTAATAGGGCGCATCGCCCACCAGCAGCACCGCCGTATGGCCGAGATCGGCCGCGCGCTTGAGCGCCTCGCGCATGAGCTTGCCGCCGAGCCCGAGGCTCTGCACGGACGGATCGATCGCGATGGGCCCGAGCATGAGCGCCGGACGGTTGGGACCGGCCGAGACGTGCCACAGGCGCACGGTTCCGATGATCTCGCCGCCCCGGTCGATGACCAGGGACAGGCCGTCGGCCGGCAGCCTGCCCTCGCGCAGGCGTTCGCAGGTCTTCTGGAACCGGGCCGGTCCGAAGCAGGCATCGAGCAGCGCCTCGCGCGCCTCGACATCGCGGAAGGTTTCTTCGCGAATCGTGATCATGGCCGTGGCCTCCCAAAACACGTGGGGTGAGCGACAGCCCTCGCACCAATGCGAACATCGCACCGGCCGTCCGGGACAACTTCTTTGAGGTTGATGCCTGCCTCGATGGGGCGAGGCAGGCGGGACGTGAATCAGATCACGTAGGACTTGAGCGGCGGGAAGCCGTTGAACGCGACCGCCGAGTAGGTGGTCGTGTAGGCGCCCGTGCCCTCGATCAGCACCTTGTCGCCGATCTCCAGCGAGATGGGGAGCGGATAAGGCTCCTTCTCGTAGAGAACGTCGGCCGAGTCGCAGGTGGGACCCGCGAGCACGCACGGCACCTTGCGGTCGTCGTCGTGCTCCGTGCGGATCGGGTAACGGATCGACTCGTCCATCGTCTCGGCGAGGCCGCCGAACTTGCCGATGTCGAGATAGACCCAGCGCACCTCGCCCTCGTCGCGGCTCTTCTTCGAGACGAGAACGACCTCGGCCTCGATGACGCCCGCGTTGCCGACCATGCCGCGGCCCGGCTCGATGATCGTCTCCGGGATGCGGTTGCCGAAGTGCTTCGACAGGGCCCGGAAGATCGACTCGCCGTAAGCTTCCACCTGAGGCACCGTCTTCAGGTACTTCGTCGGGAAGCCGCCGCCGAGGTTGACCATCGACAGGTGGATGCCGCGATGCGCGCATTCACGGAAGATCGCCGAAGCGGAACCGAGAGCCTGGTCCCAGGCTTCCGTGTTGCGCTGCTGCGAGCCCACGTGGAAGGACACGCCGTAAGCCTCCAGGCCCTGACGATAGGCATGCTCCAGCACGTCCACGGCCATCTCGGGCACGCAGCCGAACTTGCGGGAGAGCGGCCACTCGGCGCCGGCGCCGTCGCACAGGATGCGGCAGAACACCTTCACCTCGGCAGCCTCGATGCCGGCCGTCGCAGCCGCACGGGCGATCTTCTCGACCTCGGCCTCGCAGTCGACCGCATAGAGGCGCACGCCGAGCTCGAGGGCGCGCACGATGTCGCGCTCCTTCTTGATCGTGTTGCCGAAGGAGATGCGGTCGGGCGTCGCGCCGGCCTCCAGCGCGAGCTGGATTTCGACCACGGACGCCGTGTCGAAGCACGAGCCGAGCTCGGCCAGGAGCTTGAGCACCTGCGGCTCCGGGTTCGCCTTCACGGCGTAGAACACGCGCGTGTCGGGGAGCGCACGGGCAAACTTGGAGTAGTTGTCGCGCACGACCTCGAGGTCGACGACCACGCACGGGCCATCCTCACGTCGGTTGCGCAGGAATTCACGGATGCGCTGAGTCATGGCGCTCTCCCCACCAAAGGTTCAATGGAGGTCTTGTCGAGCCTCCGGATTGAAGTTCAGACGATCAGGATGTCCTGCCGTCCGGCGTCAGCGAGGAAAGATCACATCCCGCTTCGTGCGATGGAGACACGAGAAGCGGCGATGGGCTCTTCACCCGACGATGCTGCCTTGGATTGGATGGGGAGTTTTCCATCCGCACGCCTGGCAATGATAAACAAGCCTCTTCGGTGTTGACCTTTGGAGGGCCAACGAGACCAAAAAAGCCCGTTCGTCGTTGCTTTAAGTCGCGTCCCCCGCTGAGAGCGAGGTGCGCCGGTTTTCGCCTCCGGCTGCCGGTTAGGGGTATCGAGAGCTAGGGCGCTCTCGGGCGGCTGTCCGGCCTCTTGTCCGGATGCCCACCAACCGGCACGCGACCACAGGCACGTGCGAAATTGGGCAGGGGTGAAATAAGCATATTCGCCGGGGATCACAAGAGTTTTTCGGACCCTGCCTGAGGTTTTTTTAACCCTGCCGGGACCTGTGTCTTGTTCGCATCACCATTCAGCCTCCATTAAGCGGAACCGGTACACGGAAGAGGATCGGGGCCCATATTCCAAACCCTGAATTCCCGCCATTGTCCTGTTTCAGTCGAGAACGCTCCGCAGCCATGACGAACCTGTCCCGCCGCACCCTCTTGCAAAGCCTGCTCGCAGCTACCGCGCTGCCCGCGTTGAACCATCAGAGCTGGGCCCAGCAGCAGACCGGTGTGCCGGCGCCCAATCCGTTCCGCTACGAGGATGTGGTGCGCCGGGCCCGCGAGCTGGCGGCCGTGCCCCACGAGGCCGCCGCAGGGCAGCTGCCCGAGCCTCTCAACCGGCTCAGCTTCGACGATTACCGGGATATCCGCTTCCGGCCGGACAAGGCCCTGCTCGGCTCCGGCAACGGGCCATTCCGGATGCAGCTCTTCCATCTCGGCTTCCTCTACCAGCGCCCGGTGACGGTGAACATCATCCGGGACGGGGTGCCCACCCCGGTGCCCTATCAGCGGGAGCTATTCGATTACGGCCGCAACAAGATCGAGCGGCCGCTTCCGGTCAATCTCGGCTTTGCGGGCTTCCGCCTGCATTATCCTCTGAACGCTCCCAAGGTTCTCGACGAGCTTATCGCCTTCCTCGGCGCGAGCTATTTCCGCTTCCTGGGCTCGGAGCAGAAATACGGCCTCTCGGCCAGGGGCCTTGCGATCAACGTGGAAGGGGGCGAAGCGGAGGAGTTTCCGCATTTCCGCGAGTTCTGGATCGAGATGCCCAAGCCCAACGACGAGCGGGCCATCGTCTATGCGCTTCTCGACAGCCCGTCCGTGGCTGGCGCCTACCGGTTCGACATCTACCCGTCGAAGGAAACGACCCTCGACGTCACGGCAACGCTGTTCCCGCGGCAGACCATCGCCAATGTGGGCATCGCTCCCCTCACGTCCATGTTCTTCGAGGGCGAGAACGACCGGAAGCCGACCGACGACTACCGCCTCGAGATCCACGATTCCGACGGGCTGCTCATGCAATCGGGCGCAGGCGAATGGATCTGGCGCCCCCTGCGCAACCCGAACGCCAAGACGATCTCGTCCTTCAGCGACAACAATCCCCGCGGCTTCGGCCTGATGCAACGCGACCGGGTGTTCGAGAACTATCAGGATCTCGAGGCCTCCTATCACCAGCGCCCCGGCTACTGGGTCGAACCGATCGGGCAATGGGGCGAGGGCTGGGTCGAGCTGGTCGAGATCCCGACGCCCGACGAGACCCATGACAACGTCGTCGCCTATTGGCAGCCGAACCGGCCCTTGGAGCCGGGCCAGGAGGTCGTCCTGTCCTATCGCCTGCGCGCCGCCTCGGCGATCGGCGCCATGCATCCGGGCGGCAAGGTGATCAACACCTTCCAGACGCCTCCCCGGGCGAGCGGGTCGAACGCGCCGAGCGATCCGCGGCACCGCCGCTTCATCATCGACTTCGCGGGCGGCAACCTGCCCTACTATCTCGGCGCGCCGGAACAGGTGCAGCTGGTGCCTTCCACCTCGGTCGGACAGATCACCAACACCTTCATCATGCCCAACAGCCATACGAGCGGCTTCCGGGCGGCCATCGACGTGAAGCTGGAGCCGGGCCAATCCACGGATCTGCGCGCCTTCCTGCGCGCCGGCAACCGGGCCCTGACGGAAACCTGGACCTATCCCTGGTTCGTGGAGTGACCGGTCGCTGACGTCCCATGCGGCGACCGTCCGGGATAGCGTGTTGAGCGCACAGCGGCCTTGTGCCGGCCATCTCGCTTGTTTGAAGCGCGGTGCGCCTTCCACCGGTGTGACCCGCCCTATCGCCCTCTCCCCGTCATGGCCGGGCTTGTCCCGGCCATCCCGCTCGTGTGTGGCTCAGCGCCTCACAGCATCGGGATCACCGGGACAAGCCCGGTGATGACGGCAGAGGGTGGCAGGGCCGATCCTATTTCAGTCCATCGGACAAGCGCGCCGCCTCAACCAATCGAGATCACTGGCACAAGGCCGGGGATGCCCCGAGAGGGCAGCTCGGCGGAATCCTCCTCTCGCCGCACGACATGAAGACCTTGCCAAGCAACACTGAACCGCGCAGAAGCTGTGCCTCGGATGGCAGGCCGTTTCCCCTGCCGAGCGAAAGGTAAGTGCCGATGAAGCTGAGCGCCTGGATCACGGGAGCGGTGGCGGCCTGCCTGGGCGGCAGCGCCCTGGCGCAGCCGCCGCTGACGGAGGTGTCCTTCGGCACCAACTGGATCGCGCAGGGCGAGCATGGCGGCTATTATCAGGCCCTCGCCGATGGCACTTATGAGAAATACGGCCTCAAGGTCACCATCGTGCCCGGCGGCCCCCGGGCCAGCAACCGCATGCTCATGACGGTCGGCAAGCTCGATTTCTACATGGGCGGCAGCATGATCCAGGCCTTCTCGGCGGTGGAGAAGGACATCCCCACCATCGTGGTTGCGGCTCATTTCCAGAAAGAGCCGCAGGTGCTCCTCAGCCATCCGGGTCAGGGGCTCGACACCTTCGCCGACCTGAAGAAGTCGAACGACATTCTTCTGTCGAAGGACGGCGTCGCCACCTTCTTCCAGTGGATGAAGGCCGAGTACGGATTCAAGGACGAGCAGGTGAAGCCCTTCGGCTTCAACCCGGCGCCCTTCATCGCCAACAAGGCATCGGTGCAACAGGGCTACGTCACGTCCGAGCCGCTGACCATCGAGAAGGCTGCAGGGTTCAGGCCCAACGTGTTCCTGCTCGCCGATCACGGCTTCAGCACCTATTCCACCACCGTGGAGACGCGCCGCGAGGTGGCGGAGAAAAACCCCGATCTCGTGCAGCGCTTCGTCGATGCCTCGACCATCGGCTGGTACAATTACCTCTATGGCGACAACGCGAAGGCCAGGGAGCTCATCAAGCGCGACAACCCGGAGATGACCGACGAGCTGCTTGCCTATTCCCACGCTAAGATGAAGGAATACGGCATCGTCGATTCCGGCGACACGCACACGCTTGGCATCGGCGCCATGACGGACGCCCGCATGAAGGACTTCTTCGACAAGATGGTGAAGGCCGGTCTCTTCAAGGGGGATCTCGATTACAGGAAAGCCTATACGCTCCAGTTCGTGAACAAAGGCGTGGGGCTGGACCTGAGAAAGCAATAGGAGGGTGACGCCTCCCGTGTCGCCGCACCCATGACGCAGCCTCCTCCCGCGCTCGTTTCCGTGAGAGACGTCACGAAAGTGTTCTCCAACGGCGTGACGGCGCTCGCCGGCTTCGATCTCGACGTCTTTGCAGGCGAGTTCGTGTCGCTCCTCGGTCCCTCGGGATGCGGCAAGTCGACGGTGCTGCGGCTCATTGCGGGGCTCGCGCAGCCGACGGAAGGAATCGTCAGCTGGCCGGGCTCGACCGATGACGATCATCGTGGCGAGATCGGGTTCGTGTTTCAGGACCCAACCCTGATGCCCTGGGCAACCGTGGCGGACAACGTATGGCTGCCGTTGCGCCTGCGCGGCGTGTCCAGGCACGATGCACGCGACCGCATCGCCGAGAGTCTTGCCCTGGTTGGATTGAGCGATTTCGCGAAGGCCTATCCGCGTGAACTCTCCGGCGGCATGAGGATGCGCGTCTCGATCGCGCGGGCTCTGTCGCTGAAGCCTCGGCTGCTTCTCATGGACGAACCCTTCGCCGCCCTCGACGAGATTGCCCGCTTCCGGCTCAATGACGATCTGCTGCGTCTTCAGAACGATCTGCGCTGCACCGTCGTGTTCGTGACCCACTCGGTGTACGAGAGTGCCTATCTCTCAAGCCGGATCGCCGTCATGTCCCCACGGCCGGGCCGCATCATCGCCGAAATCGAGGGCGAGACGCCCGGGCCGCGCACGAAGGAGTTTCGCACCAGTTCGCGTTATGCGGCGCTCTGCGCACAGATCTCGCAGGTCCTGCTCGATCAGACGGCAGCGGAGAGGCTGTGATGGCCTTTGCTTCCATGTCCCCCTACGGCAATCCTCTGAAGCTCGTTCTGCCGCTCATCGTCTTCGCCGCGGCCGTGGCCGCGTGGGAAGCCGTCGTGCACATCGAGGGCATTGCGCCCTACATCCTGCCTGCGCCGAGCCTGGTCGCGAGAACCCTCGTGGCGGATTGGCCGCTGCTCTCGAGGTCGCTCCTGACGACGCTCGGGACGACGATCACCGGCCTCGTGCTCGCCGTTCTCGGGGGCGTGCTGCTGGCAACCCTGCTCAGTCTCTCGAAGATCGTCGAGTATTCGCTCTATCCCTTCGCGGTCGTGCTGCAGGTCACGCCGGTCATCGCCATCGCGCCCCTGCTCCTGATCTACATGCCGCAGGATGCGGCGGTTCTGGCCTGCGCGTGGCTCGTCGCGTTCTTTCCGGTTCTCTCGAACACGATGCTCGGCCTGCAATCCGTCGACCGGAACCTCATGGAGCTGTTCGAGCTTTACGGCGCGCCCGCCTCGCAAAGCGCATCGGCGCGTCTCAGGGCGCGCCTGAAGGCCCTGTGGTATCTGCGCCGCCCGGCGGCCCTGCCGGCCTTTCTGGCGGGCCTGCGGATCGCGGGCGGCCTGTCCCTGATCGGCGCCGTGGTGGCCGAGATGGCGGCGGGATCGGCCGGAGCAGGCTCGGGTCTGGCCTACCGCATCATCGAGAGCCAGTACCGGCTCAACATCCCGCGCCTCTTCGCGGCTCTCGTTCTTCTGGCCCTGACCGGCATCGCCCTGTTCGTCGTTCTGGCCGCGCTCAATCATGTTCTCCTTCGCCGCTGGCATGAGAGCGCTCTGCAGCGAGAGGTCTGAGGACAATTTATTTAGCCTGGCAATAGTGCGCCGGCTTGTCATCGTACCGTCATGAGGCCCGTCCATGGTAGTCAAGCGAACGCTTCGAACAGCGAGGGGACCATGGAAAACGACAACACGCATCCGGGCGTCAAAAGCGTCGGATGGGCTCTGGTTCAAGCCTCCCGCCTGCATCGAAGCCGGACCGGCGACAAGCTCTCGGAACTCGGGCTCTTCGCTGGCCAGGAGCAAGTTCTCCAGGCTCTCGGCAGCTCCGGTCCCATGACCATGGGCGAGCTCGCGGCCATTCTGCGGGTGCGCCCGCCGACAGCATCCAAGACGGTCTCCCGCCTCTCCAGCCTCAAGCTGGTGGAGCGCCATACCGAACCCGGCGACGCCCGAATCGTGCGGGTCAAGCTGACCAAAGAGGGCAAGCGCAAGGCCGCCGCCATCGACGCTCTCTGGGAAGAGGTCGAGGCGGAGCTGCTCCAGGGCTTCGACAACAAGGATCGCAAGCGCCTGCGCAAGCTCCTGCGCAAGGCCGCCAAGAACCTCGCCGGCATTACCGGAGCCGATCAGACCGGATTCGACACCGACGACGAGGCAGACGGGCTGGAGGCCACAAGCGAACCCGAGATGGCCGCCACGGCCTGATCATCACCCCTGTGTGCCGCGCACGAGGGTCGTGCGCGGCGGGCATTCGCTTCGGGGCGATGAAGCGGCTAGCATTCCCGGCATGGCCGACAGCATCCCCACGTTTCCGCTGAAAATCGCCGCGCAGCGCCGGAGCCGGCTTGTGGGCATCGCCCTCATGTGTGCGGCGCTGTTTTGCTTTTCATGCCTCGATGCGACGGCCAAATGGGTGAACCGCTCGGTGGACCCCATGGTCACGGTCTGGGCCCGCTACATCTCGGCAGCCTTTCTGACCGTCCTGGTCATCAATCCCAGGACTCAGCCCGGAGCCCTTCGGACGCGCCGGCTCCCCTTGCAGTTGCTGCGGTCGTTCCTGCTCTTCGCCTCGACCCTGTGCAATTTCCTGGCCTTGAAATACCTGCAGCTCGTCGAGACCCAATCCATCATCTTCGCGACACCGCTGCTGGTGGCGCTTTTGGCGGGCCCGGTCCTGGGAGAGCGCATCGGCTGGCAGCGCATGACCGCCATCGGGGTCGGCTTCATCGGCATTCTGGTGATCACGCGCCCAGGCTTAGGCACCATGCATCCGGCCGCCCTGCTGTCGGTGGCAGGCTCCGTGGCCTATGCGTTCTACAACATCGTCACGCGGATGCTGGCCTCGAGCGATTCCATCGCAACCACGACCCTCTATTCGAGCGTCGCCGGCATCGTCTTCGTCACGCCCGTGCTGCCCTGGGTGTGGTCCACACCCTCCTCGCCTCTGGTGTGGTTCCTTCTCGCGACGACGGGCTTCTATGGGGCTTTCGGCCATTGGCTGCTCGTCCTCGCCCATGCCCGGGCTCCGGCGGCGATCCTGGCGCCCTTCATCTACAGTCAGATCGTCTGGATGCTGGCTCTGGGCTATGTCCTCTTCGGGGACTGGCCGGATTCTTGGACCTTCGTCGGGGCTGGCATCGTCATCGCATCGGGGCTCTATTTGCTCTACCGTGAGCGCGTGAAGCCTCGGAAGCCGGAGCCGTCCCCGTGAGTGATGCCGCCATCGACACCCTGCCCGGGATCGGTCCCGTCACGCAGAGCCGGCTGGAAGAGGCCGGGATCCGCACCGTCGGGGATCTCCGGTCCATCGGATCGGTCGAGGCGTATCGCCGGCTGAAATTCATGCTGCCCCGGCAGGTGAGCCTCAACGCCCTCTACGCGCTGGAAGCCGCTCTGCGCGGCTGCCGTTGGCTCGACCTGCCGCCGGACGTGAAGGCGGCCCTCCAGCAGCAGGCCAAGATCATCGACGAAGCCTTTCGCCGGGGCGGCGTCACCCGCTGCAATCTTTGAACCCGACACGACAACAGGAAACGCCATGAGCCGAACCGACATCCTGATGACTGCGCCGATGATGCCGATCGTGATCGAAGCGCTGGACAAGGCCTTCACGCTTCACCGTCTATGGGAACAGGCGGACAAGGAGGCCTTTCTGGAGGAGGTCGGGCCCCGCATCCGCGGCGTGGCCACCAGCACGCTCTTCGGCCGCGTGGACGCCACCCTGCTCGATCGCCTGCCGAATGCGGAGATCGTCTCGAGCTTCGGTGTCGGCTACGACAACGTGGATGCCGCGGAAGCCGCCAGGCGCAGCATCGTCGTCACTAACACGCCCGGCGTCCTCGACGACGAGGTGGCCGATCTCACTCTCGGGCTCCTTCTCGCCACGCTGAGGAAGATCCCGCAGGCCGACCGATACCTGCGCGACGGCAAATGGCTGCAGGCGCCCTTTCCCCTCTCGGCGACCCTGCGCGACAGAAAGGTCGGCATCGTGGGGCTGGGCCGCATCGGCAAGGCCATCGCGAAGCGGCTCTCCGGCTTCGACGTGAGCATCGCCTATCACGGGCGCACCCGGCAGGAGGACGTCGCCTATTCCTACCACCCGACCGTGACCGGGCTGGCGGAGGCTTGCGACGTGCTGATCGTCATCACGCCCGGCGGCGCCTCCACCCGGCATCTCATCAACGCGGAGGTGCTGAAGGCCTTAGGTCCCAACGGGGTCCTGATCAACGTCGCCCGCGGCACCGTCGTGGACGAAGAGGCGCTGATCGAGGCGCTGAAGTCGGGTACGATCCTGAGCGCGGGCCTCGACGTCTACGAGGACGAGCCGCGCGTGCCGCAGGAGCTGATCGACCTGGAGCACGTGGTGCTCCTCCCCCATATCGCCTCCGCATCTGTGCATACCCGCAACGCCATGGGCAAGCTGGTGGCCGACAACCTGATCTCATGGTTCGACGGCAAGGGACCGCTGACGCCTGTCGCGGAGACGCCTTGGGGTTCGAAATAGGCGCTTCTCGCAAGCTTTATGCAGGCGCGGGCCTCACCGTGCTCGCGCCAGGGTCTGGCGTGGCGTCTCGCCGAAAGCGTGCCGATAGGCTGACGCGAACTCGCCCAGGTGGCCGAAGCCGCAGCGCAAGGCGATCTCGGTGACCGTGACGGCGCTTGGGTCCGACAGCAGCAGGGCCTCATGGGCGCGCTTGAGCCGCATCGAGCGCAGGAAACCCATGGGGGTTGTATTGCGGAAGGTCTGGAATCCATTCTGCAGGCTTCTCGCGCTCACCCCGGCCTGGGCGGCGATCTCGGCCAGGGACAGGGGCTCCGAGAAATGCGCCTCGATAAAGGCTTCGGCGCGCTTGACGTAGAACGGCACCGCTGCCGATTGCGGCCGCAGCAATGCCTCGGAGTAGGTGTGGGTCTGGCTGA
>DASZBB010000270.1:0-2462 GCA_035944695.1 Microvirga sp.
ACAGCCAAACTCGCACGCCTTGGCGCGGGGTGGAGCAGCCCGGTAGCTCGTCAGGCTCATAACCTGAAGGTCACAGGTTCAAATCCTGTCCCCGCAACCAAACACAAACCCTCGAAGATACCCCTCTTCGAGGGTTCTTGCCGTTCAGCAATCCTCTATCACTTCGAGACCGCCTCCACGTTGCCGACTTCGGTGCATGGCCAGCCTCATGAGGCGCAGCCCTGGCTTGCCAATCGGGTCCTGTGACGGCAATCTCGGCTGCGCAAGACGCGGGTGCATGCCGGAGAGTTGTCTCGTCGGCGGCAGGACAAGGGAAATGGCCACATCATGATGATCGACGGTGGGAATGCCGATGCCGGCAAGACAGACGAAGCGGCTTTGCTCGGGCGTCGCGGGGGGCTTCTTAGCCGCAGGTCGTTTCTGATCGGCTCGGCCGCCGGTGTCGGCACGCTGGGGCTGGCCGGTTGCGTGACATCCGACGGCATGAGCCTCGCCGAGGCGAGACAAGTCTACGGGCCGGTGCCCGACGAGAAATTCCCGATCCCGGCGATCGATGTCAGTAAGGTCGATCCGAAATATTACCGTCGGACCGTTCGCTACGACACCAAAGAGGCGCCCGGGACGATCATCGTCGACCCCGGCAATTACTACGTCTACCGCATCGAGGAGGACGGAAACGCCACCCGCTACGGCGCCAATGTCGGCCGCGACGGATTCCGGTGGAGCGGTGAGGCCTATGTGGGGCGCAAGGGCGAATGGGCGACCTGGACCCCGCCCAAGGAGATGATCCGGCGCCAGCCCGAGGCAGCCAAATGGGCCCGCGGCATGCCGGGAGGCCTCGACAACCCGCTCGGCGCCCGCACGCTTTATCTCTACCAGAACGGCGCCTACACGCTCTACACGATCTACGCCAGCCTCGACGCCGAGTCGATCGGTACAGGCATCACGAGCGGCTGCGTCGGCCTCCTGACCCAGGACATGATGCACCTGTACTCGCGGACGCCGGTCAAGACGAAGGTGATCGTCCTGCCGGCGTAGCAACGGCGCCAAGACGTGCGTTCAAGCGCCTGAAAGCCGTCGACGCGGGATCCAAATCCGAGGCCGTCTGTTGTGCCTTGAGACCCCATCCTCGCAGCACCGATGGCCTATGGAAATCGTTTCCGCCTTCCAGATCCTGCCCTCGGACGACGAGGAGAAGCCAGGGGCCTATGCGGTTTTCCCTTATGACCGGGATCTGGTGCGCCGGTTCCGCGACGGCTTTTCCCGGGCGCGCTGGCGGGGGGAGGAGGGGCGGTGGTTCGTGCCGGGAAAAACGGCCGTGCGGCGGCTCGAGGCCTGGATGGCGCAGGAACTGGAAACGCTCGATCGGCATGCCGACGCCAAGGGCCGGGATGCCTTCGTCTTCGAGCCTCTCGAAAGCCGTTACCTGACAGTCGCAGACGATTTGAAGGTGCATACGCCCTATTCCCGCACGATCGTGGAGGCCCTCCGGGCGATCCCCTGGGCCCATTGGGACCCGGAGGAGAGAATCTGGCACGTGCCGTTCCGATCCTATGAGGAGCTGAAGGCGCGCTGGCCCGAGATCGAGGAGGCGGCGCGGCGTAACGAGCCCGAAGCCCGACGGATGCGCCGGGAAGAGCAGCGAAGAGAGGCCTCGGAAGAAACCAACCAGGTCCAGGCGGAGCGGCGGCGCAAGCGCTATCCCGTGCCGGCTGACGACCTGCCGCCACTCGGCTTTCCGCTGTCGACGAAAAGCTGGGGTGTGGTGGTGTTCGAGGCGATTGACGTCGACCCGATCGACGAGCCTGCGGCGACCGGGCTTTACGCCCATGTCCGCGGCGATCCTGCCGGCTATGTCTGGGCCCATTGGCGGATGCCGACGCTCCAGGAAATATACCGGACCAGACCGGTTCCGGCCGAAGAGGATCCGGACGTCCGCTCCGCTCGCGGCTGGTGGTGGGCGAGCCGGGACGAACTGCAGGAGAGGGCCCGCAAGCTACGGGAGGTGGAGCGGGCGCAGCGCTCGCGTCATCTGGCCCGCAAGGCGTCGGCCCGGGCGTGAAATGCTGGAAGCAGGCATAAAAATCCGGGCACGTGGCCCGGATTCTGAAAGCCCGCAAAGCGCGTTCCTTAGAGCGTCGTGCTGAAAAGTGGACCGGGTTTTCCGCACGAACGATGCTCTCATCCAAAGAGGAAGCATCGGAATGGATCCCAAAAGTGCAAGTCCCCTTTTGGGTCCGATGCTTTAGAACGGGATGTCGTCGTCGAAATCGCCGTGGCGGGAGCTGCCGGCCGGCTCGGGCCTGCGCTCCATGGGAGACGATCGTCCGAAGTCTCCGCCGCGGGCGATCTGTCCCGGCTCCTCGTCGCCGAACTCGGAGGCACCGCCGCCGCGGCTGTCCAGGATCGTCAGCTCGCCGCGGAAGCGCTGCAGCACCACCTCGGTGGTGTACTTCTCCTGG